>CANJWD010000051.1 GCA_947478475.1 Enterobacterales bacterium | reverse complement strand
GTCGGCGAGAACATGTGAGGACTACAAAATGACACAAGCAGCGACATTGACACAGCAGCAACTACAGCGTGTTTTGGAATACACACGCACACGCAGACATTACAAGCGCAATAGGGCGATTATTTTGCTGACGCACTACGCAATGTTGCGAGTGGGCGAAGTAGCAGCATTACGCTATTGCGACGTTGTTGACGCAGACGGAGAGATTAAAGTTGAGACAACGCTTAGTGCGGCACAAACGAAGGGCAACAAAGCACGTAAGGTTTGGTTTGCTGAAAAGATACGTGTGGAACTTGCTGCTTATGTGGCAGCGCACAAACCCAAGCAACTTACACAGCCGTTGTTTTACACGCAACGCAGCGAAGGGTTTACAGCTAATACGCTGACGCACATTGTGAACGGCATTTACAAAGGCGCAGGCATTAGTGGCGCAACGTCGCATAGTGGCAGACGAACAGGACTTACAAACTTAGCAGAACGCGGCGTTGGAGTGCGTGTGCTAATGGCATTGGCAGGGCACAGCAATATGGCGACTACACAACGCTACATTGATTTGCGTCCTGCTATGCTTAAAGCAGCTGTAGAGTTGGTTTAATCCTCTATAGAAAATCCATTAGGCAAATACTTTTTATATTTCTCTAAAGATTTTTCTATTGCTTCAAGCGAAATGTTATATATGAAATCGTCAGTAGTTTCTTCAACTTTATCGGCGCCAAATCTTTCGTGAAACTTCCAAACTGATTCGTTTCCTTTCCTAACGTCGAAGTGTGCTTTTTCAAATCCCAAGCTTAGTGCGAAATGATATACAAGTAGTGCTGATTCAATGGAGTAGTTACTTGGAGTTCCATTTTTTAATATCCAACTACCCCAACAGAAAGAATCATTTGTAATGTCATATAAGCGAACTGTTCCTACTTTTTCGCCTTGCTTGTTGAAAATAATGAAATAGACTTGCCCACTATCATTGCTATACTTTTCGAGCCATACTTCTTGTTGCTTCAAGTCATTTGAAGTTTTCGATAAATGTGTTGCCTTTTTAGAATCTGTTCTTAGTTCTAATATAAAAGCGGCATCTTCTTTTTGGGCATCTTTAAAAACAAGATTGTTTCCAACAACTTTTTTCGGCTTACTTAAAGTAGGGCGTGTTTTGTATCCCCTTTTTCGTAAGCAACTTAAAACATAGATACTCGAATCATTTAGCAAGTCTTCCAATACTTTGATTGGTGTTGCTTTGTTGAGCGCAATGGCTCCTCTTATTACTTCGTCATTTGATTTAGATAGGGTAGTAAGTAGTTCAGTAGGTGTTTCGTTATCATTGGCTTGTCGAAATACTACGTGATTATCACCGTTGGCACTGTTATTGCTGTGTGTGTGTGTGTGTGTGTGTGTCTTTTTCCATTGCCATTCTCTTTTGTGCTAATGTGTAGGCGTTGATTTTACGTGTGGCAAGTGTTTGTGGGAAGCGAAAAAACAGCCTAAAAAGTTGTTTCAGCGTCCTATCAACTTTTAAGTATTAGCTACGCAGCACATTGCGTAGGTTGCTGCTTGTAAAATGTAGCAAAATCAATAGCTTAAACTTTTATGTTACGTGCTGCTAAGGTTTAAAAGCTACGCAAAAGTTACACACTCACTTTTTGGAGACGTAAGTGCTTGAAAATAAACAAGAAAAAACATACGTAACTATTGAGTGGGAGTGATTTTATACTCCCCGCCAGCGATTAAAAACTATTAAAAATAGCGGTAACCGCCTTGAATATTGAGCGATTTTTTCTTAAGTATTTGCCTCTCTCTCCTTAAGGCTGTGGTTTATCAAGAACGCTTTTGATACGGTTCTCAGAGTGCGTTAACCATAAGTGAATAAAAAATAGATATAATCGAATGAAAGAAATCGTTTTATCTCTGCCGGATGAAGCGGCCACTGTTGCACTGGGTGCTGCGGTTGCCGCTGCCCGTGGCGAGATCCGCACTGTTTATTTATTTGGCGAGCTGGGAGCAGGGAAGACAACCTTCAGCCGTGGTTTTCTTCAGGCACTGGGCCACACCGGCAGTGTCAAAAGCCCTACCTATACTCTTGTGGAATCGTATGATTTAACAGCGGGAATGGTCTGTCATTTCGATCTTTACCGTCTTGCCTGTCCGGAAGAGCTGGCATTTATCGGGATGCGTGATTATTGCGATCCACACACCCTCTGCCTGGTAGAGTGGCCACAACAGGGCGCAGGATTTTTACCTGCTGCGGATATTGAGCTGCACCTGGTTTATCAGGAGCAGGCTCGCCAGGCCAGGCTGGTTGCGCGCTCTGAATATGCTGTTACTCTGTTATCCCGTTTGACTGACTTTCAGGGGTGATTAAAGCATGCTACCTGGCCGGAAAGGGTGTTCAGTAACCGCGGCGGGACTGGTTATTGTGCTGTTGTTCACCAGTTTAACCAGTTTACCGCTTATGGCGGCTCTGTTAATCGATGGGAAGCCTGACACAGCGCCCCGCGCGCCGGGAAAAATCAGCTCCAGGATTGTGAAATCAAACAGGGCTGTTAGCGCTGGCAACACGCCGCTAGTAGTGGTTGCTATCGATGCGGGCCACGGTGGCCAGGACCCTGGCGCTATTGGTAAAAATGGCCTGCGGGAGAAAAATCTGACCCTTAATATTGCCCGCCAGTTATATACATTATTAAAACGTGATCCTTTATTCAAACCTGTATTAACGCGCCATGGTGACTATTTTATCTCGGTTGCCGCACGTTCTGATATTGCCCGCCAGCAAGGCGCCACGGTTCTGGTTTCCATTCATGCCGATGCTGCCCCCAACGTCAGAGCGGCTGGCGTATCAGTGTGGGTACTATCAAACCATAGAGCCAATAATGAAATGGGTAACTGGCTTGAGCGGCATGAGAAACAGTCTGAGCTCCTGGGTGGAGTGGGGCAGATGCTGGCAAGCACCTCAGCCGATCCCTATCTCAGCCAGGCGGTATTAGATCTCCAGTTTGGTCATACGCAACGGGTCGGGTATGAAATCGCGCTAAACGTGCTCAGCGAATTGCGTCGTGTTGGCACTGTTCATAAACTTCGCCCGGAACATGCCAGTTTAGGGGTATTGCGTTCACCGGACATTCCTTCGTTATTGGTGGAAACGGGATTCATCAGTAATCGCAGCGAGGAGCGATTACTCGGCACCCGAGAGCATCAGGATAAACTGGTACGCGCTATCCACAAAGGTTTGCACAAGTATTTCCTGGTCTATCCGCCACAGGCGGCTCCAGGGAGTAACCGGCGCGCCCAGCCGCCACTATCAGTAGCGAGCCGTTTACCACTCACCGCGGAGAATTCAGTCGCGAAGAGTGTAGTTGCGAAGAGTGTAGTTGCGAAGAGTGCAGTTGCGAAGAGTGCAGTTGCGAAGAGTGCAGTGCCATCGGGCATACTTGCACAACCGGGGCCTGTCGTTCACGCTGGCAGTATGCCGCGTAAACTCGCGGCAGAAAAATCGACGGTAGTGCGCAAATACCATGTCAAACGGGGTGATACGTTGTCGGCTATCGCGTCGCGGTACGGCGTCAGTATCACTGCTATCCAGCGTATCAATAAAATTCACTCAGACAGGGTAGAGATAGGGCAGACATTAGCAATTCCGTAACTGTTATGAAGTGCTGTCATCTTTTAGTATTTTCTCAGTATTCGCTCAGTATTAATCCCTCAGTATATAAAGGATAAACATGCCGATTCAGCTACTGCCGCTACAGCTTGCCAACCAGATTGCCGCCGGTGAAGTGGTGGAGCGGCCTGCCGCGGTAGTGAAAGAGTTACTGGAAAATAGCCTGGATGCCGGAGCCACGCAAATTGATATCGATATCGAGGGCGGTGGTAGCAGATTAATTCGTGTTCGTGATAATGGTTGCGGCATTGATAAAGATGAATTATCACTGGCCCTGGCGCGTCACGCGACCAGCAAAATAAGCTCACTGGCGGATTTACAGGCCATTCAAAGCCAGGGATTTCGTGGTGAAGCACTGGCCAGTATCAGTTCGGTATCACGCCTTACACTCACCTCACGCACCGCCAGTCAGCCAGAGGCATGGCTTGTTTATGCAGAAGGGCGCGATCTGATAACAACGATAAAACCCGCCGCGCACCCGCCAGGAAGTACCATCGAAGTCCTGGATCTGTTTTACAACACTCCCGCACGACGTCAGTTTATGCGCACAGAAAAAACGGAATTTAGTCACATTGATGAAGTGGTACGCCGTATCGCACTGGCGCATTTTGGTATTGCCATTACGTTACGCCATAACGGTAAAATGATTCACCAGTATCATGCCGCGCTGGATAATCCGCAGCATGAACGGCGTCTGGCTGCGATATGTGGCCCTGCATTTTTACAGCATGCGCTCTCCGTTGCCTGGCAGCATGGTGATTTGGCCGTCAGTGGTTGGGTGGCGGTGCCTGCCGGTTTACGCACATTTCGTGACATGCAGTTTCGTGAAATGCAGTATTGTTATGTGAATCGCCGTATGATCCGCGATCGACTCATCAGCCACGCTATTCGGCAGGCCTGTCAGGAACTTCTTCAGGGTGAATTACAGCCCTCTTACGTCATTTTTCTTGAAATAGATCCGCATCAGGTTGATGTCAACGTACATCCTGCTAAACAGGAGGTTCGTTTTCACCAGGCACGCCTGGTGCATGATTTTATCTGTCAGGCGGTAACGACGGTAGTACAGTCATCGCCAGAAAAGGGATCGCCAGAAAAGAAATCGCCAGAAAAGGAATTGCCAGAAAAGGAATCACCAGAAAAGGAATCACCAGAAAAGGAAGTGGCTGCAAACAGATCATCCCGGCTCATCGCGCGTGAAGGCGAGGTGCCACGTTATACCGAAAATCAGGCAGAACAACGCGGTCAGCATATAACCAAAATGCATACAACCAAAAAAAAAGCGGCGCTGTTGCCGGATAGCCCGCCTGGTTTTGGTCGCGTGCTGATAATTTATCCCCCCTGTTACGCCCTGACTGAATATCGCGGCGGGCTGGCACTCCTGGCACTGCCCGCCGCTGAGCGCTTGCTCAGGCAGGCACAGCTTACCCCGACGGCCACTATAGGGTTGCGGGCGCAGCCACTACTCATTCCATTGCAATTAACGCTGAATGACAGTGAACTGGCCGCCCGGCGCCACCACCAGGATTTATTGACCGTGATGGGTATCGGGCTGGTGATGAAAACCGGGCGTACCCTGTTATGTGCCGTGCCGTTACCATTACGCCAGCAAAATTTACAAAAATTGATCCCGGAACTTTTAGGCTACCTGTCGCAACACCAGGAAATGTCACCTGAAAAATTTGCGCTGTGGCTGACAGGTCAGCTCTGTTATGAGTGTGAAACCTGGGATCTGTCGCAGGCGACAGAGTTACTCAGCGATGTCGAACGTCTCTGTCCGCAACTGGCAGAGCATCCCCCTGTCGGTTTTTTACAGTTTATCGACGTGCAGGCCGTAGTGGCTCTATTGAGGCATCATTAAACTATGCATCACTGTGACAGCCCGCCGGCGCCGCCGGCCATTTTTATCATGGGCCCGACTGCTTGCGGTAAAACTGCACTGGCAATGGCGCTGCGACAGGCTCTACCGGTAGAGCTGATCAGCGTCGATTCTGCCTTAATTTATCGCGGGATGGATATTGGCACGGCAAAACCCGTGGCAGAAGAATTAGCGCTGGCACCGCACCGGCTGATTGATATTCGTGATCCCGCTGAATGTTATTCAGCGGCCAATTTTCGCTCCGATGCACTCCAGGAAATGGCGCACATTACAGCAGCCGGGCGTATTCCTCTGCTGATCGGTGGCACCATGCTCTATTTTAAAGTGTTATTACAGGGATTATCGCCGCTTCCTGGTACCGACCCTGCGGTACGCGGGCGTATTGAGCAGTGGGCGACGGAGCGGGGATGGGAAACATTACACCGGTATCTGACAGAAATCGATCCTGTTTCCGCTGCCCGCATCCATCCCAACGATGCGCAGCGGATCTCCAGAGCGCTGGAGGTTTTTTTTATTTTAGGTAAAACCTTAACCGAGCTGACACACATTGCAGGAGACACTTTGCCCTACCGGGTATATCAGTTTGCGCTGGCGCCGGTTAGCCGGGAGTGTTTGCATCAGCGTATTGAAGCGCGTTTTTACCAGATGCTGGCGGCAGGATTTGAAACGGAAGTGCGTACACTGTTTGAACGGGGTGATTTACACGCCGGATTGCCCTCTGTGCGCAGTGTGGGATATCGTCAAATGTGGTCATATCTGTCAGATGATATTAATTACGATGAGATGGTTTATCGTGGTATTTGTGCGACGCGTCAACTGGCTAAGCGGCAAATCACCTGGTTACGCGGCTGGCCTTCTGTTATCTGGCTGAAAAGTCATGATTTGCGGGAGGCGTCAGAGCGGGTGGCACAGGTTATTAGTGCATAGGTTAGACGATTGTGTACAATTGATAAGTACCCAATTGATAAATACCCAATTGATGAGCACACAATTGATGAGCACCAAATTGATGAGCACCACTGGCAGCTCATCAGCGCTTACATTTTTAGGCAGTTTATTTCTTTGAACCGATGAATGTTCTTAAGTACAATAACCAATAAGGAAAATATAGAATGGCTAAGGGGCAATCTTTGCAGGATCCCTTCCTGAACGCATTGCGTCGTGAACGGGTTCCGGTTTCTATTTATTTAGTGAATGGCATTAAATTACAGGGTCAGATTGAATCGTTTGACCAGTTTGTGATTCTATTAAAAAACACCGTGAGCCAGGCAGTTTATAAGCATGCTATTTCAACAGTGGTGCCTTCACGCCCGGTATCACACTATGGCAGTAACCCGGCAGGCACAACAACTACTGGAACGTCAACCAGCAATTACCAGGGTGGCCATCCATCCTCGCAATCAGCACAGCAGGATAGCATTGAATAACAGAGACTTTTTTATCAGCTCTGCGCCGGGCACAAACGAAGCGTTTTGCCGCTGTTTTTTGCCGGTAACCATTTTCTCCATCGCAAAAGTTCTCCATCGCAAAAGTTCTCCATCGCAGAAGAAGGAGGTAGCGCAGTTGTCTGACAGTCATGATGTCGCTGAAAAAGCGGTGCTGGTTCATATCTGGTTTTCACCACACAAAAATCCACAGCATATCAGTGAATTTGTATCACTGGCCTCTTCTGCCGGCACGCAGGTTGTGCATCAGATCACCGGGAGTCGCAAAACGCCACATCCAAAATATTATGTGGGCAGAGGAAAAGCCCAGGAAATTGCCGATGCCGTTAAAGCCCATGGCGCGTCTGTTGTTGTGTTTGCCAACGATCTCTCTCCGGCACAAGAACGCAACCTTGAACAGCTCTGTGCCAGCCGGGTGGTGAGCCGTACCGCTCTGATTCTTGACATTTTTGCCCAGCGGGCCCGCACCTATGAAGGTCAGTTGCAGGTTGAACTGGCTCAGCTGCGCAATCTTGCCACGCGCCTGGTGCGTGGCTGGACGCATCTTGAACGCCAAAAAGGGGGCATCGGTTTGCGGGGACCGGGAGAGACGCAGCTGGAAACGGACCGTCGTTTGTTGCGTTCGCGCGTGCGCCTGCTGCAACAACGACTGGAAACGGTGGTCATGCAGCGTGAACAGGGAAGGCGGACACGCAGGCAGGCTAATGTGGTAACCGTTTCGCTGGCAGGCTATACCAACGCCGGTAAATCCTGCCTGTTTAATCGCATGGCTGCGGCGGATGTTTACGTCGCTGATCAGCTATTTGCTACCTTAGACCCCATTTTGCGGCGTATTCACGTTGCTGATGCGGGTGACGTAGTGCTGGCGGATACAGTGGGTTTTATCCGCGATTTACCGCACTCGCTGGTGGCTGCCTTCAAAGCAACGTTGCAGGAAACCCGGCAGGCTTCGCTTCTGCTGCATGTTGTCAATGCTGCGGATCCCTCGGTCAATGAAAATATCGCTGCGGTCAATGAGGTTCTGGCAGAACTGGAAGCCGGTGACATTCCTGCTTTACTGGTAATGAATAAAATTGACCTGCTGGATAACAGCGTGGCACGTATCGATCGCAACGCAGACAATGTACCGATTCGGGTATGGCTTTCGGCACTGACTGGTGACGGGATCCCACTGCTATTTCAGGCACTGAGCGAACGTCTGGCGGGTGATATCGCATGCTATACGCTGAGCCTGCCACCGCAGGCGGGTCGCCTGCGTCACCTTTTGCACCAGCGGCAGGCCGTTGCAAAAGAGTGGCTGGAAGAGAGCGGTAATAGCAGTATGATAATACGGCTTCCCGTTGCACACTGGTTACAGCTGTGTACAAAAGAGCCGGCATTGCCAGGTTATATCAGCGAGCCGAACAGGCCGTGAACGCATTCCGGGAAATTAATTATAAAAACCGATCTTATATAAGAATAATGGAGTTAAAACATGGCGTGGAATCAGCCTGGTAGTAGCGGACAGGACCGCGATCCCTGGGGGAGCGGCAGTAATGGCAGTAACTCTGGCGGTAATAACTCTGGTGGTAATAACTCTGGTGGTAATAACTCTGGTGGTAATAACAACAAGGGTGGCCGGGGACAGCGCCCGCCTGATCTGGATGCCCTCCTGCGTAAACTGGGTAAAAAATTAAGCAGCCTTGCGGGTATCGGTGTTGGGACATCCAACGGCAATCCTTCACTGCCGGCAGTGGGTAATCAGCGCATAATCGGTATTGCTGTCGCCATGATCGTGATGATCTGGTTTGCCAGTGGTATCTACAGAATCGAAGAGGCTGATCGCGGTGTGGTAACTCGTTTAGGTAAACTAAGCCATATCGTGACGCCGGGTTTAAACTGGAGACCGAGGTTTATCGATGAAGTGCGCATAGTGGATGTTAAGGTGGTGCGTGAACTGGCTGCGGCAGGTGTTATGCTGACCTCCGATGAAAACGTGGTACGGATCGAAATGAACGTGCAGTATCGAGTGGATGAGCACAATCCGGCCGCTTACCTGTTTAGCGTAACGAATCCCGATGATAGCCTGCGTCAGGCCACTGACAGCGCAGTACGCGGTGTGATTGGTAAATACACCATGGATAAAATTCTTACTGAAGGCCGTACTGTTGTACGCAGTGATACCCAGCGTGTTTTGGAAGAGACTATCCGCCCCTACAATATGGGCATTATCCTGACGGATGTTAACTTCCAGGCCGCACGGCCGCCGGAGGAAGTCAAAGCGGCTTTTGACGATGCCATTGCTGCACGTGAAAATGAACAGCAGTACATCCGTGAAGCTGAAGCGTATACCAACGAAGTCCAGCCGCGGGCTAATGGCCAGGCACAGCGTTTGTTAGAAGATGCCAGAGCTTATAAATCGCGTACCATACTTGAAGCGCAGGGGGAGGTGGCCAGTTTTGCCCGGCTGCTGCCAGAGTATAAAGCAGCGCCACAGATTACCCGTGAGCGTCTCTATATTGAAGCGATGGAAAACGTGCTCAGCCACACCCGTAAGGTACTGGTCAATGACAAAAGTAATAGCCTGATGGTATTGCCATTGGATCAGCTTCTGCGTAAACAAAAGAGCGTGGAAAAAAGTAGTGCCAGCGGCAAAAATATCGCATCGCCCCCTTCTGAGCAGGCGGCCAGTCAAAATCATGATTTGAATAAAGCAGACGCCATTTTTCAGCAAAATATCGTGGAGCAGCGCCGTACTAACGTACAGCGTGATAACACCACGCGTGTAGGGAGAGAGTAATCACATGCATAAATTTTTTATCATTGTCGCCACCCTGCTGCTGGCGCTCTATGCATCGCTGTTTGTGGTGCCGGAAGGCACGCGTGGCATTGTGCTGCGTTTCGGTAAAGTATTGCGCGATGATGATGGCAAACCGCTGGTCTATGTGCCTGGGATACATGTCAAGCTGCCGCTCATTGAATCGGTAAAAAAACTCGATGCGCGCATCCAGACCATGGACAACCAGGCCGATCGCTTTATCACCAAGGAGAAGAAAGACCTGATTGTTGACTCCTACCTGAAATGGCGCATCAGTGATTTCAGTCGCTACTATCTGGCGACAGGTGGCGGGGAGATCTCACAGGCAGAAGTATTACTGAAGCGTAAATTTAGTGACCGTTTACGCTCGGAAATCGGCCGCCTGGATGTTCGGGATATTGTAACGGATTCCCGTGGTAAGCTGACCACCGATGTGCGCAATGCGCTCAACACCGGCACGAAGGAAGATGAAATCACGACCACTGCGGCAGATAGTGACATTGCCTCTGCCGCCGCCAGGATCGAGCAGGAAATAAAAAGTAAAAACGGTGCGGTTAATCCCAACAGCATGGCCGCATTAGGCATAGCGGTGGAGGATGTGCGTATTAAGCAGATCAACTTGCCGGCTGAAGTCTCTGACGCCATCTTCCAGCGCATGCGCGCCGAGCGTGAAGCGGTAGCGCGTCGCCACCGCTCTCAGGGCCAGGAAGAAGCCGAGAAATTGCGGGCCACGGCAGATTATGAAGTGACCCGCACGCTGGCAGAAGCGGAACGCGAGGCACGCATTACTCGCGGTATGGGTGATGCGGAAGCCGCGCGCCTGTTTGCTGAGGCCTTCAGCCAGGATCCTGATTTTTACGCGTTTATTCGCAGCCTGCGCGCTTACGAAAAAAGCTTTAATAACGGGCAGGATATGATGGTGCTGAGCCCGGACAGTGACTTTTTTCGCCACATGCGCGCGCCGGATAAATCCCTGCCGCGGTAATCGTACATTCTGTTGCTGATATCAGGCCCGCTCGCGCGGGCTTTTTTATGGTGCAGTTCATAGCGCGGTTCATGGCCGCAGTGCATGGTTGTGGGTGCCGCTCCCTGAGCGGTCATAACAACGGTTGCTGTAGCCAGTCTGTCACGCGCAGGCCCGGGATCCGGGCAAATTCCCGTAAATTATTCGTCACGACGATAAGCCCCCTGGAGCGGGCATGCCCGGCGATCATCTGGTCATAAGGGCCGACCGGTGTGCCGCTTCTTGCCAGTTCAGCGCGCAGCTGGCCGCTATGGATGGCAGCATCGTGGTCCCAGTTCAGTACGATAAGACGCGCCACAAAGCCTTCAACGATGTCCAGCACAAGTTTCGCACATCGAAGAAAAATGGTAGAAAGATGAAAAGGGAAAAGTGCGCAGGGTTATCAGATGTCACCTCATCAATGTACGAAAGAACTGTATAAAGCATTTTTGCAGGCAAGCAGTGTGAGGTATTCCGGTCTCGCGTTG
>CANJWD010000050.1 GCA_947478475.1 Enterobacterales bacterium | reverse complement strand
TAAAAATAAAAATTATATTGCCCGGTTACGCCATATTGAACATGCACAGGGACACCAGGAAACGGATGATTTACTCACGGGCAATGAGGCAGACAATCAGCTCAATGGTGCGGGCGGTTACGATATCCTTGATGGCAGGGGCGGCGATGATGTACTGACATTGCAGGAAGGTTATGCTGATGGCGGCAAAGGCATCGACAGTTATGTGATCATGCAAAATACCAGCTCCTGGGATGTCGAAGTGCTCTTGCAGGAGGCCGCCATAGAAAATGAGGTGAATAACATCCGGCTTGACTATCGTGTTGAGCAGATTGAATCCGTCACGCTGGTACACAATGATATCGTCATCGCCCTGCGTAATGACAATGCCAGTCTGACTACGTTGCATCTGCAGAACAGTTACTCCACGGGCAGCGCCGAACAGAAAAAGACGCTTCTCGATCGGTATATTTTATACACGCATGACGGAATGATGTTACTGCCTTTGTGGCCATCTGTGCTCTGTTGTCGAACGGAGGAAAATGAACGGTTTAACCCTGCTTTGCAGGCTCAGTATGTTCCCTTTATGGACCAGGCATGGCAAAAAAACAGGCAGGAATTCGACGCACAGGCTGTTAATGTTCATCTGCAACAAGCTGATAACCATGGCCGGGGGCATCTTACTGTTGCTGGCCGTGACACCGTGCTTCCTGAATTTATCTCTCTGGCAACAGAAGGCAGTGCGCTTAACGACTATATAGAAGGAAATGACACAAGCAACCTGATAAAGGGCCACGGTGGTCTTGACAGACTGAAAGGAAAAGGGGGTGAGGATTTTTATCTCATTCCTACAGAAGAAACGGGCGATGAGATAGTCATCGACAATTATGATGAATACCGTTTCGTACGCTACCAGGAGGGATCCGCTCAGGTACTCGACCTGGACATTCTGTTATTCGGAATACCCATTAATCAGATCCAGATTGACCAGATCCTGCTGGAGCAGCAGGATGACGACATTATACTCCGCCACACCGACGCAGCTGCGTTGCATTCCCGGGTCCGTGTGCTGAATTTTATGACTGATGAACGTTATCGCCATCTTGCACTCATGGACAAAGCTGGCGGACTTTATCATCTCAGCCTCAACGAGGAAGGGCGGCCCTTTCTATCAGAAAATCAATTAACAGAAAACCAGTTAAATGCATCAGAAAACCAGTTAACAGAAAACCAATTAAGCACGCAGGATAATGAAACAATAACAACACCCACTCATCAGCTTAATCATGAAAATAGCGATCTGCTGGTTACCGCCATGTCTGAATTTCAGCCCGTTACGCAACTGTCAGCGACGTCGAATGGATCGGCTGTTATGAATTATATGAATAGCGTGTGGTTGAGTTCTTCCGCTCACCCACAGCATCACCCGCAGCAACAATGAACGTGGCTTCGTTAAAACAGTCAGTCCTTGCTCCGCCACCCTGGCAACATGGCCCGAAGCAGATTTTTGCGGGCCAGAAACGACATTGCGACCACCGCAGCGATATGGATACAGACAAGTACGGTCACCGTATTGACCAGCCACTTGTGCCACTTATCAACCGGATAAAGATCAATAAAATGCGTGTTCTGTCCCCATCCACTCAGTGCCACTAAGGGCAATAAAAACCAGAAAAGCAGGATCCCTATGCTGCCCACAGGATTATGATGTAACTGAGCCGGAAATTTGCGCGTCCGCAATTCGTGTAAATGCTCGATGATCCCCTTTTTAGTTGGAATTATTGCTGACAGACGGGCCGGGGCTGGCGCAGCGGTTACACCCCATCCCAGACGCACAAATATCAGCAGAACAATCGCTAAACCAGCCGTTTGATGCCAGATACTGCCCGGTGTGGTGACATATAAACGGTTAAGCAAAAAACAGAATGCCACCGCCCAGTGGGTCACTCTGACCACTCGATCCCAGCGTTCAGTCATCTATTTATACTTCCTGTGGTAAACTTTTTTGGTGTTTTCAAAATCGCGGGCTATCTGCTGCGCCTGTTGCAACTGCCCTGCATCCGCCAGTTGCGCCGCGTTATCAATCTGCCCGATGAGAACAGAAAGGCCATAGCGATAATCCTTCATGTTCGCACTGTCCATTTTTTCGTTTTGCAATTTTGGTGGCCTGCCTTTTTGTGCCTGAAGCGCTGCAATTTTCATCGTTATCAGTGCCTGTTTAAATTCTTGCGGTGAGTCAGTTTTCAATACGATACGGTAGCTGCTGGCGATAACATCCATGGACGCACTGATATCTTTCCCGGCCATAGCCGCCATGGAATAAGAGCCATATATTGCCAGTGCGGCTAAAAGTAAATGAAATTTTTTCATTGTTATCCTTAAGATAAAAAATACTAGACACCGCCTGGCGAATGATCAAGCCGGGCTGCTTTTGGAACAGACAATCTCCGGAAAAGACAATCTCCGGAACAGGCAATTTCCGGAACAGACAAGCTCAGCTTTGGCTATCAGTGCGCTGCTGCGGCATTTTACTGCCGCGGGAGTAATTTTCAGTGTGGAGGGATTTTTGTTTTTACCGGTGACCAGAGTGACCAAACCCCCCTGAACCGCGTTCGCTCTCCGAAAAAGCATCCACCACGTTAAACTCCACCTGTACCACCGGAACAAATACCATCTGAGCGATGCGCGCACCCGGTTCGATACAAAATGATGTTTGACTTCGGTTCCACAGGGAGATCTTTAACTCCCCCTGGTAGTCAGAGTCAATCAGGCCAACCAAATTCCCTAGCACGATGCCATGGTTATGACCCAGCCCTGAGCGCGGCAAAATCATTGCAGCCAGACTATTATCGCGAATATGGACTGCTATCCCCGCAGGAATAAGCGCTGTTTCATCTGGCGCCAGAGTTATTACTTCATCGATGCAGGCGCGCAGGTCGAGCCCGGCAGAGCCGGGTGTCGCACAGACTGGCAACGGGAAGGCCTGACCCACACGCGGATCGATAATTTTAACGTCGATTTTTTTCATCATAAAGCCTGATAATCTCGCTTAATAAACGCTGACTGAGGAGCAATTTTTGGCTATAGGGCAGTTGTTTTTCTCCATTGGGCCAAAAAAGGTGCAGTGCATTGCTGTCACTATTAAAACCATGCCCGGAAAGTGAGATATTGTTGGCACAAATCAGATCCAGGTTTTTTTGTACCATTTTATGTCGCGCGTATTTTTCCATTTCCTGCGTTTCGGCAGCAAAACCGACAACAAACGGACGATTTTCAGTCATTGCAGCCACCATAGCAACGATATCCGGATTTTTTATCATCCCGAAAGTGATTCTATCGCTCTGCGTTTTAATTTTTTCTGCCGCTAAATATTCTGCACGATAGTCAGCGACGGCAGCACATGAAATAAAAACATCCTGTTTTAACGCGGTTTCCTGTACTGCCTTTTGCATTTCCAGAGCGCTAACAATATCGATACGACGCACTCCTGGCGGAGTGGATAAATGCACCGGTCCGGCGATAAGAGTGACCTCCGCCCCGCGCCGGGCAGCAGCCTGCGCAATGGCAAACCCCATCTTACCTGAACTGTGATTAGTGATAAAACGGACAGGATCCAGCGCTTCCCGTGTTGGACCAGCAGTAATCGCTATGTTCAGACCCTGTAAATCCGGGTGGTTAAAAGCAAAATGCGTGCTGACCAGAGTGACGATAGCCGCCGGTTCCAGCATCCTGCCAGGACCAAAATCACCGCAAGCCTGACTACCACTGTCAGGCCCCCATAATAAAAATCCCCTGCTGTGCAGCAGCTGAATATTCGCCTGAGTGGCGTTTGCCCGGTACATTTGCTGGTTCATCGCCGGCACGATCGCAACAGGCGCGGCCGTGGCAAGAGAGAGCGCAGTGACCAGATCGTTAGCCATTCCTGCCGCAATACGGGCGATTAAATCGGCAGTTGCCGGAGCCAGTATCACCAGATCAGCCCATTGACCCAGTTCAATATGCCCCATTGCCGCTTCAGCCGCGGCATCAAATAAATCAGAGGAAACAGGGTTCCCTGATAGCGCCTGCAATGTCAACGGCGTGATAAATTGCATAGCGGCGTCTGTCATGACTACACGCACCTGCGCGCCCTGATCGCGCAAACGGCGCACCAGCCCGGCACATTTATAGGCTGCAATGCCGCCACTGATACCGAGAATAACACGCCTGCCTGACAAAATTTTCATCATTGATTTCCGTCATTGATTTCCGTCATAACACACTCATTTTAGTGCAGCGGCGACGGTAAACCACTGGAAGCGGTCGTGCCAGTAATACATTACGGCCGGTAGATTTTTACATTGGTGTAACCCTGTGCCCGCAGATAGTGTGCCTGTAAGCGGCTCATGACACCCTGTTCACAATAAAGTAAATAACTTTTGCTTTGGTCCAGCTGGCCAAACTGCATACTGAGTTTATAGAAAGGCAGATGTCGGATTTCGATTTTTTCCAGCAGTAGCGGCCGGTCACGCTGTTCGTCTGGGGCACGGATATCCAGCAAAATATCACTCGCCCCAGCGTCCGTCAGCGTTTGTACTTCAGTCAGCGCTGTAGGGCCTTGCTGCACTATTTCACGAATATCGCTGTTTTTTGCATTACTGACCGCCTGCTGCAAAATCGAAAAATCAAACAGCGCCTCCTCCGCCTCAATCCGGGTTTTCACCGCTTTTACCGTCGGTATTTTGGACAGCACACCACAATATTCCGGTACCATTTTTGCGAAATACTCACTGCCTATTTCCCGTGCCAGTTTAATAATACGCTCTTTGTCATAAGCGATAAGCGGACGCAAAATCAGGGTGTCAGAGGCATTATCAATGAGGCGCAGATTAGTCAGCGTCTGACTGGAGACCTGTCCCAGCGCCTCGCCGGTGACCAGGGCCTGCACACCGTAACGCTCGGCGATTTGCGATGCCGCACGTACCATCATGCGTTTTAGTACTACCCCCCTTTGGCCATCGGCCACTTTTTCCAGTATCTCACCGACCACGGGCGCGAAATCAATGGCGACAAACCGTACCCGGTGTGAACGCGCAAATCGATCCCACAGGTACCATGCCTGTTGCTGCACAGCGACTTCATGGGCTGCTCCACCGAGCATGAAGAAGCAGTAATGTACCCGACAGCCACGGCGCATCAGCATATAGCTGGCAACGCCTGAATCGAAGCCGCCGGAGATAAGCGACAACACATCTTCCTGAGTTCCGACAGGAAAACCACCCAGACCCTGGTGACGCGCTTTAATAAGGAGAAGTTTATCCTGGTGAATTTCCAGATGCAGTGTCACTTGTGGGCAGGTCAGGTTAACCTGGGCAGTGATAATATGCTGCCTTAGTTCTACGCCCAGATAACGTTCCAGCTCTGTGGAGCTAAATGGGTGCACACCCCGCCGCTTAACCCGAACACAAAAGCTCTTTCCTGGTAACAGATGCTGCCAGGCCTCGAGGGTTTGTTCAAAAATATGCCGCATATCGCGCCAGCACCGCTCTTCGACGGTGAGAATATGGGCGATCCCGGGAATTCGTGTCAATGCATCGCAGATATCTGAGTCAGTATTTTCATTTTTAGTGCGAACTTCGATATGATCCCAGTGGCTGAGCACAGCCGGTGAATCATCAGGCCGTTTTAACAGATTACGGATGTTAGTTGCCAGAATTTTAATAAAACGCAGGCGTACAGAGTGGCTCTTGATAGTGATTTCCGGGCACAGTTTAATGATAAACTTCATGGTATTTTGAGTTACCGACGGGATTGAGGTTCTATTATGCCAAAAAAAGCGCCCTTAGCGGAGCCCTCAGCAGAAAAGCCCTTAGCGGGGCCCTTAGCAAAAAGCATCGGGCAGAAAACAGGTAGTGGACCGGGATCTTCCTTAAATTTCGAAGCATCTCTTAGTTTCGAAGCATCGCTTGGTGAACTGGAAAAAATCGTCGCCCGGTTAGAATCTGGCGTATTGCCATTAGAAGAGGCGCTGGATGAATTTGAACGCGGTGTACAGCTGGCGCGCCTGGGGCAACAGCGGCTGAAGCAAGCCGAACAACGCGTACACATTTTGCTGCATGACGACCCTGATGCGCCATTAAGTCCCTTTGTTCCCGATAACTCCCTTTATCCCGAGACGAAGTAAAATGATCGCGGAACACAATGCGCCCCTGGATGTCAGCAAGCAATTTCAGTTATATCATCAGCGCGTTAACCAGACCCTGCACACTTTTATCACCGACGAGTCTGCGGCGCACAGTCATCTCATTCAGGCGATGCGTTATGCGGCACTGTCGGGAGGGAAACGGCTGCGTCCCTGGCTGGTCTACACGACCGGGCAGATGTTTGGTGTATCGCTGGATAATCTTGATATTCCGGCGACTGCGGTAGAGTGTATACACGCTTATTCACTGATTCATGACGATCTGCCGGCCATGGATAATGATGATTTACGCCGGGGTCAGCCCAGCTGCCATGTTAAATTTGGTGAAGCCTGCGCTATTCTGGCGGGCGATGCATTACAAACGCTCGCTTTCTCAATTTTAGCCGCCGGGCCCATGCCGGATGTCGCTATTGTTGATCGCCTTTTAATGATTACTGAGCTGGCCGCGGCCAGCGGTGCAACGGGAATGTGTGGCGGGCAGGCACTGGATCTGGCTGCTGCAGGCAGCCTTATCACCCTTGAATCGCTCGAACATATTCATCGCTGCAAAACTGGCGCACTGATCCAGTCAGCTGTCAGCATGGGAGCCCTGGCGGCGGGCGATCAGGGACGCGCAGTATTGCCCCTGTTGATGCACTATGCGGCGGCTGTTGGCCTTGCTTTTCAGGTTCAGGATGATATTTTGGACGTGACGGGTGACAGTAGCAAAACGGGTAAACGCCAGGGCGCGGATCAAAAAATGGGAAAAAACACGTATCCGGCATTACTGGGAATCGATGGCGCGCGCAAAAAAGTACGTGAATTGATTGCAGACACATCGGTGATTCTGGAAAATCTGGCAGCACACTCTTATGACACTCAGGCGTTGTGGGCGCTGGCGTGTTTTGTCATCGAGCGTGATAATTAATGACACTGCTATTTTTTGAAAGAATTTTACAGGAATTTTGCCAGCGTAACCATTTGAGCGGGGAACAGTTCGATGAAGATGCCTGTTGCCACTTAGCGGTTGATGGCTATTTGCCACTGCTGCTGCGTGCTGATGTCGATAATGCGCGTCTCACTCTCTATGGCCCGGTACGCTCCAGAATATCTGGTAACATCTCCCCCTCTTTGATTCATATGATTAAACAGCAGGTCCTGGCCGTGAATGTTGTTCTGCGCAACCAGGGTCCCTGTCTCATTCCGCAAACACCATGGATGCTGGGCTACCGGCATTTAGCGATAGCCAGTCTGAGAGTAGAGGTGCTGGAAGAAGAGATAGAAAAATTTGCTTACTGGCTGGAACATTACCGGTAAAAATAAAAATCTGTCGGTGAGCAATCGTCACTGGTGTCAATACAGCGAGGTGAAATTATTTTGCAACATACCATGGAAATCATGCTCTCTGAGCAGCAGCTGAAAGATCGTATCCAGGAATTAGGCAGCCAAATCACGAAGCACTACCTCAATAGCGGCAACGAGTTAGTATTGGTTGGTTTACTGCGCGGGTCGTTTATATTCATGGCAGATTTATGCCGTGCCATTTCTATACCGCACGAAATAGATTTTATGACAGCCTCCAGTTATGGCAGCGGTATGACCTCCAGTCGGGACATTAAAATTCTTAAGGATCTCGACGAAGACATCCGCGGTAAGGATGTCCTGATTGTCGAAGACATTATCGATTCAGGCAATACCCTGCACAAAGTGCATGAGATTTTGCAATTACGCCAGCCAAAATCACTGGCAATTTGCACGCTATTAGATAAACCCGAACGTCGGGAAGTTGACGTGGCCGTAGCATGGGTAGGATTTTCCATTGCTGATGAATTTATTGTGGGGTATGGCACCGACTACGGCCAGCACTACCGGCATCTGCCTTACATAAGCAAAATAGTGCTCTTAAATGATAGTGCTCTTGAATGACGCAGAACTCGCGCGGAAAATCTCTATTTTTCTTCGATGTGCGAAACTCGTGTATTATTCGCTCCTGACTATTCCTGATGGCTTTTTTTGGGGCAATGAATGAGTAAGAGCACAGCTGAGATCCGCCAGGCGTTTCTCGATTTTTTTCGCAGTAAAGGACATCAGGTAGTCTCAGGCAGTGCTCTGGTACCGGTGAATGATACGACACTGTTATTCACTAATGCCGGGATGAATCAGTTTAAAAATATTTTTTTAGGGTTAGAGCAATCCGCATATTCCCGTGCCACAACAGCACAGCGTTGTGTGCGCGCGGGAGGAAAGCATAATGACCTGGACAATGTCGGTTATACCGCACGTCACCATACTTTTTTCGAAATGCTGGGTAACTTCAGCTTTGGTGATTATTTTAAGCGGGATGCAATACATTTCGCATGGGAGTTATTGACTGACAAAAACTGGTTTAATTTACCCAAAGAAAAACTCTGGGTGACCGTGTATGAAACGGACCACGAAGCGTACGCAATCTGGGCACAACACGTTGGCATACCGGAGGAGCGAATTATTCGGATTGGCGATAAAGGTGAAGCTTATGCATCAGACAATTTCTGGCAAATGGGCGATACCGGCCCCTGCGGGCCGTGCACGGAAATCTTTTACGATCATGGTGACACTATCTGGGGTGGCCCGCCCGGTTCTCCGGAGGAAAACGGAGATCGCTACATTGAGATCTGGAATCTTGTTTTTATGCAATTTAATCGCCAGCCGGATGGCACTCTGCTGCCTCTGCCACAACCATCAGTAGATACTGGCATGGGGCTGGAGCGTATCAGTGCGGTATTACAACAGGTTAATTCCAATTATGACATCGATCTGTTCCGCGATTTAATGGCAGCGATAGCTAAGGTGACCGGCGTGACGGATCTGCGCAGTCACTCTTTACGGGTAATTGCAGACCATATTCGTTCCTGTGCATTTCTTATTGCTGACGGTGTTATGCCATCGAACGAACACCGTGGCTATGTGCTGCGCCGTATACTGCGGCGGGCTGTCCGCCATGGTTATCTTCTCGGTGTTAAAAATACGTTCTTTTATAAACTTGTTGCCCCTCTGATAAGCGTTATGGGCAGTGCCGCCGATGAATTAAAACGTCACCAGTTAGCGATAGAACAGATACTAAAAACCGAGGAAGAACAATTTTCCCGTACATTAGAACGTGGCCTGATGCTGCTCGATGAAGCACTGAGTCAGTTGACAGGCAACGTGCTCGATGGTGAAACCGCATTTCGTCTCTATGATACGTTTGGGTTCCCGTTGGATTTGACCGCGGATATCTGCCGTGAACGTAATCTGAGCGTAGATGAAGCCGGATTTGAACTGGCAATGGAAGCGCAGCGGCAGCGGGCTCGCAAATCTGGCAACTTCAGCATCGATCACAATAGTATGTTACGGACTGACAAAGTCAGCCAGTTTTGTGGCTATGATCATAGACAGCATCAGGCAACTGTGACGGCTATTTTTCGGAATGGTGAACAGGTTAATGAAGTTTTTTCCGGTGAAAATGCGATTGTAATACTGGATAAAACCCCGTTTTACGGTGAATCCGGTGGGCAGGCTGGTGATACGGGCGAACTGAAAAATATTACTGCTCATTTTAACGTGTTAGATACCCAACGATACGGCCTGGCTATTGGTCATCTGGGGAAACTTGTTCAGGGAAGATTACGAGTTTTGGACACTGTTGATGCGAGTATAGCCAGCCCGCGCCGTAGCCGGATTCAGCTGAATCATTCAGCGACTCATTTATTACATGCGGTATTACGTCAAATTCTGGGAGAACACGTCGCCCAGAAAGGCTCGATGGTGAGTGACACCGGTTTACGTTTTGATTTTTCTCATTTTGAGGCGATGAAGCCGGAACAAATTCGCCAGACAGAAATGCTGGTGAATACCCAGATTCGTCATAATTTACCCATCAATACAGAAATTATGACGCTGGATGCAGCCAGAAAAAAAGGAGCCATGGCCCTGTTTGGTGAAAAATATGATGATGCGGTTCGGGTGCTGACGATGGGAACTTTTTCGAGCGAGCTCTGCGGAGGGACTCATGCGACACGCACTGGCGATATTGGGGCATTCTGGATCACCTCTGAATCAGCCAGTGCGGCGGGTATCCGGCGAATTGAGGCTGTTACCGGCGAAAATGCAGTAGTGATGTTCCATCAGCAAAGTGATTTATTGCATGATATTGCTCATTTGGTAAAGAGTGATAATAAGACGCTTGCCGATAAAATCTGTATGCTGCTGGAGCGCAATAAAGTACTGGAAAGAGAGCTCACGCAGTTAAAATATCAACGCGCAGCCCAGGAAAGTCTTTTCCTCTCAAAAAAAGCTAAAGATATTAATGGTGTTAAGGTATTAATCAGCGAATTAATCAATACGGAACCAGAAATGTTGCGATCAATAGTTGACGAACTAAAAAATCGGCTTGGCTCGGCGATTATCGTGCTGGCTACTGCGACAGATGACAAAGTGCATTTGATAGCCGGTGTGACTCAGAACCTCACCAGTCTGGTAAAAGCTGGTGAATTAATTGCTGTTATTGCGCAGCAAGTAGGTGGTAAGGGCGGCGGACGTCCTGATTTAGCTCAGGCAGGAGGTAGTAATGTGAAAAACCTGCCCTCAGCACTGGGTAATGCAGAGGCATGGATAGTTGCTAAGTTATAACTAAAAAATCATTAAAAATATTTTTCGGCTGTAACTCAGTATTGGGCCTGGCTTTTTTTTGCTGTTTTTGTTATAAAATGGTTATATAATTGAACTAAAAGTTACCTTTTTAGGTAAACTTGGTCTTAAACTAAGGATATCGGCCAACTAAGGGTATCAGCCAGGTGGCCTAAAGGCTCTAACCCGAGTCCTGTAGCTTATGTTCTCACGGTGTATGATGGATAATGGCGGGGAAATTAAAAAACCCCGACTTTTTAATTTTTTTAAGGAGCAAAGAATGCTTATTCTGACTCGCAGAGTTGGTGAAACACTAATGATTGGCGATGAGGTAGCAGTTACTGTGCTGGGTGTTAAAGGCAACCAGGTACGGATTGGTGTGAATGCTCCAAAAGAAATTTCTGTTCATCGTGAAGAAATTTACCAGCGTATTCTGGCAGACACAAGTTTCGCACATCGAAGAAAAATGGTAGAAAGATGAAAAGGGAAAAGTGCGCAGGGTTATCAGATGTCACCTCATCAATGTACGAAAGAACTGTATAAAGCATTTTTGCAGGCAAGCAGTGTGAGGTATTCCGGT
>CANJWD010000049.1 GCA_947478475.1 Enterobacterales bacterium | reverse complement strand
TTTCGCCGGGTCATGCGGAGGTGCTCCGCTGGAAGTGGTTAAGAAATACATTCAGAATCAACGTGGCTGATTGTTCCTTGAGGCTTTCAGCCTCATTCAAATTCCCCTCCCGCCTTCGTCGGCTGGAGTACCCTTTGAGGTGAAGATGGATGCTGACGCGATATCCTGTAAAAATAGATAACTGAATATCGGCAAGTCATATGTCGCATCCTGACGACATCAGTCATGATACTGTTGAGAGAGCCTGTGTACTGCTTCAACAAAAATACCTGCATGTTCTGGCAGTGTGTCCTGATGAACACCATGACCTAAATTAAACACGTGGCCATTACCCGCGCCAAAACGGGCCAGAATGGTATCAACCTCTTGCTCAATGCGTGCAGGTGACGCATACAGCACGGATGGATCCATGTTACCCTGAAGGGCCACTTTATCACCGATCCGACGACGCGCATCTGCAATATCCGTTGTCCAGTCTAATCCTAATGCATCACAACCGGTCGCTGCCATCGCCTCCAGCCACTGTCCCCCGCCCTTTGTAAACAGGGTCACTGGCACCCGCCGGTTTTCATTTTCACGGATCAGGGCATCGACAATTTTATGCATATAATACAGGGAAAATTCACCATAATTCTGCTCGGTTAACACGCCGCCCCAGGTATCAAAAATCATCACTGACTGGACGCCGGCTTTAATTTGTGCATTTAGGTATAAAATCACGCTGTCTGCCAGTTTTTCCAGTAACAGATGGAGTGTGCCCGGTTCAGCGTACATCATTCTTTTGAGTTTCGTAAAAGCTTTACTACTGGCACCTTCAACCATATAGGTCGCCAGTGTCCACGGGCTGCCTGCAAAGCCTATTAAGGGTACCTGACCTGCCAGAGCGAGCCGTGTTATTCTGATTGCATCGATGACGTAGCTTAATTCCTGTTCTGGATCGGGAATCGGCAGTTTTTTTACATCCATTTTGCAGCTAATCGGCGACCGAAAACGCGGGCCTTCTCCTGCTTCAAAATACAATTCCAATCCCATTGCATCAGGGATCGTCAGAATATCAGAGAATAAAATCGCGGCATCCAAAGGGTAACGACGCAGTGGCTGCAGTGTGACCTCACAGGCTAAATCGGCATTTTTGCATAACGACATAAAGTCGCCTGCCTGAGCACGTATCACTTTGTATTCTGGTAAATAGCGCCCTGCCTGGCGCATCATCCAGACTGGCGTTACATCAACTGGTTCACGTAGCAGGGCGTGCAAATAACGATCATTCTTTAGTTTATTCATAATAATACCACTTCCTGAGAGGAATACTGCCTGCACACCCACTGATGGTAAACGACAATTCTTTGACCATGGAAGCGATTTGCAAATAAAAAAACGGCACCTGAACAGGAGCCGTTATGTTTTGGCGCGCCATTTGTCAGCCACAACGAAACTAAACTGAATCAGTTGTTAACAATACCTCTATAACTATTAGCGCGATCACGTAATTCCTTTCCTGGCTTAAAATGAGGCACATATTTCCCTGCTAATGCAACTTTATCACCAGTTTTAGGATTGCGTCCAAGGCGCGGGGCACGATAGTGAAGAGAAAAACTGCCAAAGCCACGAATCTCAATGCGCTCTCCACTAGCTAATGTACTGACCATATACTCAAGCACTTCTTTTACGGCATCCTCAACGCTCTTAGACGAAATATAAGATTGCTGGCCAGCAATACTTTCTATTAGTTCAGACTTGGTCATATCACCTCCAGGGCTTGCCGGTATCAGGACAAAAAAACAGGCACAAAAAGACGGGAATAAAAAGACTGCCTCTATAAATTACTCGCCTTTTGCTGCCTTAAACGCTTCAGCCATAGCGCCAGAAAAGTTGCTCTCTTCCTGCTGCGATGCTTTAGCATTATTAGTAGTAAGAGCAATGGTGTCTTTTTCATCAGCTTCATCTTTAGCTTCATCTTTAGAACGGGCTGACGACAGGCTGATTATGCGATTTTTACGATCAACACCAACATATTTAATTTCAATAGTGTCACCGATGTTCAGACCATGAATTGCATCTTCAGTGCGATCACGGGGCGCTTCGGATGCGCGCAAATACCCCTCTACACCACCAGCCAGTTCAATCGTAGCACCCTTAGCATCTACTGCAACGACTTTACCGCTAACAATTGCACCTTTTTTATTGACAGACTGGTAGTTAGTAAACGGATCTTCAGCGAGTTGTTTTACACCCAAGGAAATGCGCTCACGCTCTGCATCAACCTGCAGGACTACAGCCGCAATTTCATCGCCTTTTTTGTATTCACGAACCGCTTCCTCACCTGCCACATGCCAGGATATATCGGATAAGTGGACAAGGCCGTCAATACCGCCATCCAGACCAATAAATATACCAAAATCAGTGATGGACTTTATTTTTCCTTCAACGCGATCGTTTTTATTATACGTTTCTGCGAATAACTGCCAGGGATTAGATTTACACTGCTTCAGGCCCAGTGAGATACGACGACGCTCTTCGTCAATATCAAGCACTACAACCTCCACCACATCGCCAACATTAACGACTTTGGACGGATGAATATTTTTATTGGTCCAGTCCATTTCAGAAACATGCACCAAACCTTCAACACCCTCTTCGATCTCTACAAAACAGCCGTAATCAGTCAGATTGGTGACCCGACCAGTCAAACGCGTACTTTCTGGATAACGTTTAGCAATCGCGACCCACGGATCCTCACCCAGCTGTTTCAGACCGAGAGAGACACGAGTACGTTCGCGGTCAAATTTCAGTACCTTAACGATAATTTCATCACTTACATTGACAATTTCACTGGGATGTTTCACGCGTTTCCAGGCCATATCAGTGATATGCAGTAAACCGTCAACGCCACCCAAATCAACAAATGCTCCGTAATCGGTCAGGTTTTTAACAATACCTTTTACTTCCATGCCTTCCTGTAGTTTTTCCAGCAACTGATCACGTTCCGCACTATTTTCTGATTCAATCACTGCGCGACGGGAAACAACCACATTATTGCGTTTCTGATCCAGCTTAATAACTTTGAATTCAAGCTCTCTGCCTTCCAGATGCAGAGTATCCCGAACCGGACGTACATCAACCAGGGAACCCGGTAAAAACGCACGAATGCCATGCAATTCAACGGTAAAACCACCCTTCACTTTGCCGTTGATGACACCGATAACAATTGCCGATTTTTCATAAGATTTTTCCAGCATTAGCCAGGCTTCATGGCGTTTGGCCTTCTCACGGGACAATAAGGTTTCACCAAAACCATCCTCCACCGCATCCAGTGCAACATCAACTTCGTCACCAACCTGAATTTCCAGTTCACCCTGAGCATTTTTAAACTGTTCGGCAGGGATTGCTGACTCAGATTTCAGACCAGCATCAACCAGTACTACATCTTTATCGATAGCAATAACAACGCCTCTGACAATAGCACCAGGACGTGTTTCAATTGTTTTCAGCGATTCTTCAAAGAGTTGAGCAAAAGATTCTGTCATATTTTATGATCTTCGGAATTGTTAAATTTAACGTCCATCTGGCTATCCCGCCAAATGGGGTTGTTTCACATACCTTGCCACGACTCCTTGTGATAAGGCCAGTTTTCTCGCTGAACTGATTAATGCCACAGCGATCAGCATTTATAACTATCTGCTTTGTTTGATAGCATGAGCACATAAGATCACGCTATGTCAGAAATTATGAAAGCCCCAGCACCTTTCTGGCATAGCATAACGCCTGACCGATCACCTGCTCAATGGGTATACCTGTTGAGTCAAGTACCAGCGCCCCATCGGGAGCTACCAAAGGCGCCACAGGCCGGTTACGATCACGAAAGTCCCGCTGTTTTATCCCAGCCAAAAGGGCACCAAAGATAACATTAAAGCCACCAGCCTGCAACTGTAACATACGTCTTCGCGCTCGCTCCTGAGCGCAGGCATCGAGAAATATTTTTACACAGGCATCAGGAAATACCACGCTCCCCATATCACGGCCATCAGCAACCAGACCCGGCATACCGCGGAATGCGCGCTGGCGACAGAGCAACGCTTCACGAACTCTGGGAAAAGTGGCAAGTTGCGATGCAATCTTACCCACTATTTCTGTTCGAATATGAGCGCTGAGATTTTCTCCTTCTGAGATAACCTGAACTTCTCCGTTTTGCGGTAAAAAACACACATCAAGATTTTCTGCCAGCAGAACCAGCGCCCTTTCAGCACTGATATCAATGCGGTGGCGCTGAGCCGCCAACGCAAGAACCCGGTAAATGGCCCCCGAATCAAGTAAATGCCAGCGCAGCGTTTCTGCTAATGCTTTACAAACCGCCCCCTTACCCGCACCACTGGGCCCGTCAACGGTGATAACCGGCGCTATCTCGGACACGTATTTTCTCTTTTATTTTGTTTGTGTGTTTGTTTGTTACCGGGCAAATCACGCCGTTCATCCGGCATCCCAATTTCGGTATTTCATGTGGGTCAGCAAATCGCCTGGCTTAAACGCGCCATCTGCGCAAAGTAGTCGGGGAATGTTTTGGCGACACATTCAGGATCCCGAATCGTTACAGCCCTGTCTGATAATGCCAGCAATGAAAAGCACATCGCTAAACGGTGGTCACGATATGTATCAATTTTAGCCTCAATCAGCTGTTTCGGGGGAATAATATAAATAAAATCCTCACCTTCTTCGACTGTTGCTCCCACTTTTCGCAGTTCTGTTGCCATCGCAGACAACCTGTCTGTTTCTTTTACCCTCCAGTTAGCAATATTGCGCAAACGCGTAGGGCCGCTGGCAAACAGAGCGGTAGTAGCAAGAGTCATTGCGGCATCAGGAATATGATTCACATCCATATCAATTCCAGATAATTCACCACGACTACACTGTATACAGTCACTCCCCCAGCTAATCCTGGCGCCCATTTTTTCGAGCGCATCAGCGAAGTGAATATCTCCCTGCACGCTTTTTTTACCCGCGCCCATGACACGAACAGTGCCACCTTTAATCGCCGCCGCGGCCAGAAAATAAGAGGCCGATGATGCATCACCTTCAATCCAGTAATCTCCTGGGGCACGATACCTTTGCCGGCCCTTAAGATGAAAGACACGGTAATCCTGGTGAATCACATCAATACCAAAGGTTTTCATCAAATCAAGGGTAATATCGATATAAGGTGCTGAAACCAGACTACCCTGTATGTGAATATCGCTATCAAGAGGGGCCAGCGGCGCTGCCATCAGCAACGCGGTCAGAAACTGACTTGAAACGCTCCCCTGAAGTGTTAACGTGCCACCACGGAAGCCACCCGCTATGTGTAGCGGCGGATAATTTTCTTGCCCAGGATAATCGATCTCCGCCCCCCCCTGACGTAATGCATCAACCAGATGGCCTACGGGCCGCTGCGTCATGCGCGTTTCACCCGTTAAAATAACGCTATTATTTTTCAGAGATAAGGCAGCGGCCAGAGGACGCAAGGCGGTGCCAGCATTACCAAGGAACAGCGTCAGAGGAAGGCTGCCTGATGGCGCACTATTCGCTGATAACGCACCGCCTGTACCGTTAATTTCGCAAGCGTTGTAAGCAGCAGAAGCGAAAAAGCGGCACTCAACACCCAACGTCTTTAACGCATGCAACATACACCTGGTATCATCTGCATCCAGTAAGTTATGTAACCGGGTCGTTCCTTCAGCCATTGCAGCCAGGAGCAACGCACGGTTAGAAATGCTTTTTGATCCCGGCAAACGGACGACACCATTAATCAACGCTATTGGCGATAAAGTTAATGATTTCAGCATATAACGGGAGAGTCTCTTCGGTCTTTCACTGCCTTATTTTCTCGATACAACATACCTGCCTCTTGAGAACATCGGTCTGACTACTTTCTGAAATACACTGGCGATAATCAGCGGCATAACGCTCAAAAGTCTTTTTGGCTATACCAGGTGTTTGTTTAAGCAGGGAATCAACAAATTTTTGGCTTCCAATTTCAAAATGCTGATAGTCTATCGGCTGATCCCAGTCTCCGCCCCACGTTAGAAATCCATGCCGGGAAAAAATATCGATGATCCCGATGTCAATCATACCAGAACGGTGCTGCTTATTGGTGCGGATAACTTTACGGTTAACAAAAGATTTTGCACTGGCCGCGGGTGACACATTAACCTCTCCATTGGCGCTGAATCCAAGAAAAGGGTTCTGTAATGGGTTAAGATCTACCGCGACACCGTATGCATGTTTTGACCATGTTTTGCCGTTAGTGATAGCGCGACCGTTAAAAGCGGATGTATTATTATCTGCCATGGATGCATTATCATCGCCCTGATAATTTTCCATCACGACAGATTTATGTATCGGGAAACGGATGGTAAATAACTTGGAGAAAATGGCCTCAACCTGTTCAGAGACAACATCCAGTACCACTACATTGCCCATTTCAGTCTTACCGGCCAGATTAACATATTGAAAACTGACCCTGCTAAGCCGTTCACAAGGCACCGGGTTGTCAGATGTTATTACCCCGTTGTTGCGCATAATAACGCACTCATCCCGAGTAACTGGAACAATACCGGCTGCCACATTCCCCGCTAACATCAGCGACGTTACCACACATAACGTTACCCGCATCACCACACTTAACGCAGAGACTTTCCTCTGCATTCTTGTCATTTTCTTTATTTTTTTCACGTTGCTTCTCCCTTAATTTTTCCCCTGATTTTTAACCTAAAATCATCCCAGAATATACCGAAACGTGGCCAATACCAATCAGCTGTTACCGATAACTACCACAGGAATAACCATTGCAGCCTGACGGCGCAGATGATAAAAACGCGCTCTGGCAGAGCGTGGAACAATCCACCTGAAAAGGGATCACAACATGACCCAAATTTATAATTTTAGTGCAGGCCCTGCGATGCTGCCGGCAGCCGTGTTGCGGCAGGCACAACAGGAATTGCGTGACTGGCAGGCGCAGGGTGTTTCCGTCATGGAAGTGAGTCACCGAAGCAGAGAGTTTATGCAGGTAGCTGCTCAGGCCGGGCAGGATTTGCGCGATTTACTGCAAATCCCGACACACTATCACGTGTTGTTTTGCCAGGGGGGGGCGCGCGGGCAGTTTGCGGCAGTTCCGCTGAACCTGCTCGGCAACAGTGATAAAGCGGATTATATTGACGGCGGTTACTGGGGACGCAGCGCTATCGGGGAAGCAAAAAAATATTGTACACCACACTGTATTGAAGTGGCGCAGGAGGTCAATGGGCAGCATGTTATCCTGCCGATGCACGAGTGGAGACTGCACGATGACGCTGCTTATGTTCACTACTGCATCAATGAAACCATCGAGGGTATAAGCATCGATGAATTGCCTGATTTTGGCGATAATTTTGGCGATAAAGTGGTGGTGGCTGATTATTCGTCGGCAATTTTGTCCAGACCCATAGATATCAGCCGGTATGGCGTTATTTACGCCGGGGCGCAAAAAAATATCGGCCCGGCGGGCCTGACAATCGTCATTGTGCGGGATGATCTGTTGGGTAAAGCGCATTCCGCACTGCCTTCAATTCTCAGCTACAAAATTTTGGCTGAGACGAATTCGCTGTTTAACACACCGCCAACTTTCGCATGGTATTTTGCCGGGCTGGTGTTCCGCTGGCTAAAACAGCAGGGTGGACTCGCGGCCATGGAAAAACACAATCGGAAGAAAGCCGCGCTGCTTTATGACACCATTGATGGCAGTGATTTTTACCACAACCGGATTGCCGCTGCTAACCGTTCCCTGATGAATGTACCCTTTCAGCTGGCAGATGCCAGGCTGGACAGGCTGTTTCTCACAGAATCTGCAGAGCAGGGCTTACTCGCACTGAAAGGCCATCGTGCCGCCGGTGGCATGCGTGCTTCCATTTATAATGCCATGCCCATTGAAGGGGTGCGGGCGCTGGTCGATTTTATGGCTAATTTTGAACGGCGCAGGGGTTAAACGGATCACTGCATTGCAAAACACGCAACGCTTCGCCAGTCAGATTTTATGCACATAAAAAATCTTTGTTGTTATTCACCTCAAATGATTGGAAAAGTATGTCACCGGCGTTAACCTTATCGTCCTGTGTGCCTAATCCTTCATCTTTTCGGAACCCTCTGACATGTTCGAAACAATTACCGCGGCACCTGCAGACCCTATTCTGGGTTTAACAGATCTATTTCGCGCTGACCACCGCACTGATAAAATTAATCTGGGTATTGGTGTCTACACTGATGAAACCGGTGCGACGCCGATATTACCCAGCGTCAAAAAAGCAGAATTTTATCTCCTGCAACACGAAACCAGCAAAAATTACCTTGGAATGGAAGGATTGCCGCAATTTTCCAGCAGCATTCAGCAACTTTTGTTTGGCATGCAACATCCGGTTATTACTCAGCAGCGCGCCTGTACAGCACAAACTCCCGGTGGTACAGCCGCCCTGCGGATTGCCGCTGATTTTATCGCCAAAAAAACGACGTCCCGGCGCGTCTGGATAAGCACCCCTGGCTGGCCGAACCACAAAAATATTTTTTCTGCGGCCGGCCTGGCGGTACACGAATACGCTTACTATGACGCAAAAAACCATGCTCTGGATTTTGACGGCATGGTACAGAGCCTGGCTGATGCACTGCCAGGTGATGTCGTGGTATTTCATGGCTGCTGCCACAACCCAACGGGTATCGATCCCGATGAAACACAGTGGAGCACACTGGCTGATCTTGCTGCCACCAGAGGCTGGCTACCGCTGTTTGATTTCGCTTACCAGGGCCTGGCGAAGGGACTGGAAGAGGACGCTTTGAGCTTGCGTATTTTTTCCTCCAGACACCAGGAACTGATTGTCGCCAGCTCCTGTTCCAAAAATTTTGGCCTGTACAACGAACGGGTTGGCGCCTGTACGCTGGTTGCAAGTGACCGTGAAACAGCAAAAATCGCCTTCAGCCAGATGAAAATGATCATCCGGGCAAATTACTCTAGTCCACCCGCCCACGGCGCTGCTATAGTGGCCGCCATTTTAAGCGATGATACGCTGCGAGCACTGTGGCAACAGGAGTTGACCTGCATGCGCCAGCGTATCCATGAAATGCGTCAGTTATTTGTTACGACGTTGCGAAAGCAAGGCGCTCAGCAGGATTTCAGCTTTATTATCAATCAAAATGGCATGTTTTCATTCAGCGGATTAACCAAAGAGCAGGTCGTACGTCTGCGCGATGAATTTGCCGTTTATGTGGTAGATTCCGGTCGTATCAGTGTGGCAGGTATGAATCCCGACAATATGCCGCCACTCTGTGCCGCGATTACCGCTGTGCTATAGATTTATTGTGCTATAGATTTATCAGGTTATGTTAAAAAAGATTATGTTAAAAAAGGATTGGTTTGACGTTCATGCCCGAACGCAGACATGCTGCCGTGGCCGGGAATAAAGCGGATATCATCCCCAAGTGGCAATAGCTTAGTATGAATGGCGTCAAGTAACTGAGCATGATCACTGTGTGGGAAATCCGTGCGCCCGATACTGCCATTAAACAGCACATCCCCCACCAGTGCCAGGCGGGCCTGTTGATTGACAAACACAATGTGGCCCGGTGTGTGCCCGGGACAGTGCAATACTGATAAATGTGCCTTACCGACGCGAATTTCATCGCCGTCTCGTAGCCAGCGCGTGGGGCTAAAGGGGCGGCATGCACTCAAACCAAACAGGCGGCTCTGAAGGGGTAAATTTTCTAACCAAAAAATATCTTCTTTTTCTGGCCCATAAACAGGCACCTGAAAATATTCCGCCAGTTCTTGCGCCGCGCCAACATGGTCCAGATGGCCATGTGTTAACAATATTTGCGTAACCACCACATTCTGGCGTTTAATCTCGTCAATCAGTTTAAGGGCTTCCCCTCCTGGATCAACCAGGGCCGCCTGACGACTCTCTTCACACCAAATTAAACTGCAATTTTGCCGAAAAATGGTTACCGGTGTAATGTGATATTTCATAACGTCCCAGCCTCAGGATAATTGTGATCAGAATCATTGTAATTAATGAGACTGACAACCTTTTTTAGATAAAACTAGCTTCTGTCTGGCTGACATAGCAAGGCAGTTGCGCGGCAATAAACCTGCTGCTGGGCTATGATTGATAAGAAGGCACCCATTCTCTGTCGAAGTCATTGATTTATTGCAGAAAGGAAAACTGGCATGGGCGGGAATTTCAGAACACCACAAGCTGCCACGTCTGACTAAAATATATTTTTCAAAAAATATGGTGGAGGTTGGCATCCTTTAAAATAACCACCTCCAAACTGGGTAGGGAATGTCAACTTCACCGAAAGCGATTCTAGCAAATTTCGATAATAATGCTACCAATTATCACCATCCGTGGTGATAAGAAATGACGTTATTACCGATTTTCGCTGTTTTCGATAATTATCGAATCACCTATTTTGTCATGGCCTTAACGATACTTGCTGCATGTCCTTCTATATCACCATCGTCAGAGCTCAGTGAAAAGCTTGCCGCTTGTTCATATAAGCTGTTTCGTTCATCGTGGAGTTTAGCTATAACGGCCGCAAAATTATCTACCGGTAGCAATGGCCGATAATCGCCTTCTGAAATACGTTCTAATTGCACAGCGGTGCTCACTTTTAAGTAAACAGTGAATTCTGATTTCAGTAACTCACGTGCTTTTTCATCGCAGATGATGCTTTCGTCTGTGGTGACCACTATGTTTTCTTTGGTAATCTGATGGGACAAAATTTCTGTCAGGCAACGATTAAAAGCGCGTTCGCCTTCTGTGCCTAAGACTTCAGACGGAGTGCGCCCAACGTGAGCTGCACACCCAAGAACGTCTGCATTGATAAACTTCCAACCAAGACTTTTAGCCACCGCCTGGGCGAGAACACCTTTACCTGCACCTGAATGGCCAATGATAAAAATGCGTTTTATGCTGCTCATATTGATGTTCTCCTCTTAATAAAAATCGCTTTTGCTCCTATAGGATACCATAAAACTAACCAGTTCAGTGGCTCACATGGCAGCTTTTCAGTATTATCGATTTCTATGATTTTCAAAAATAACTTACATCCTTATTCTCATGAGTGGTGATAAGAAATGGCGCTATTATCGATTGACTCTGTTTTCGATAATATGGCGGTTATTCAAAATAAGCTTACCATGTCCTAAAAATAACGAAATATGTCACTTTTAGGACATGCTAGACACAAAAATCTGAATCCATGTCCGTAAAATACCTTTTTTCGTGATTTTAAGGACATGACGCACTCATTTTACACTCTAGTCGCTTGACTTTAACTCGCAAGTAAGCAATAATGTCATTATTATCACGATAAACGTGATTTTGAGGACACGATGAATCTATCTGTTTATATTAAAGAAATACGAAAAACTGGGCAACGGTATTTTACCTTAGAACAGCTTATGG
>CANJWD010000048.1 GCA_947478475.1 Enterobacterales bacterium | reverse complement strand
TTTTCAATGTAAAAGCGCGCTTCCGGAGTAAGATGTTTACCGCCCAATATGATGGCGTCCTTATCGATGAAACTTAGAATGAAAAATTGACGCCATTTCACCCTAAATTGATGTTCCCATCTATGTGCATTTCATTTGGCGCTGGGCCGGTCAGCGATATTGCAGCATAAACAATGGGATTTATGTGCACTTCTCTTGGCAGATGGCCTGGTAAGATACTCGCCAAAGTAGTAATAAGTAGTAATAAATAGTAATCAGTAGTCATTATTAGGAGATAATACGTGAGCCGACTTGTCCCTGCTGTTTTTTTAGATCGTGATGGCACGCTTAATGTCGATCACGGCTACGTTCACGAAATAGATAATTTTCAGTTTATCGATGGGGTAAAAGAGGCATTGCTGGCATTAAAGCAGATGGGGTTTATTCTGGTGCTGGTGACAAATCAGGCTGGTATCGCACACGGCAAGTTCACTGAAGAAAAATTTATGGCGTTAACACAATGGATGGACTGGTCACTGGCGGATAGCGGCATTGACCTTGATGGCATCTATTTCTGTCCGCATCATCCTGATGCCACTGAAAGTCGATACCGAATTCTCTGCGACTGCCGTAAACCCATGCCTGGCATGCTACTGCAAGCTCAGCATGAGCTTAATATTGATATGGCAGCGTCCTACATGGCAGGTGATAAAAAGGAGGACATGCTGGCAGCAAAGGCAGCGCACGTAGGAACCACCGTTCTCGTCATGACCGGAAAACCGGTTACCGAAAAAGAACAGGCCTCAGCGGACTGGGTACTGCATGGTCTCGCAAATTTGCCAGAGGCGATAAAAATGCAACATGCTAAAAAGCAAAATATCGGTATCGCCAGCAGCGGTGTTTAAAAACGGACGGGTCAGCACACTCTCTGATTAACTTCGTAGCCCGCATCCGCGTTCAATTAAATACCATGACAGGCAATAAGCGAGGCAGACCAGTGCCATCAGTACTCCGATGGTTACTGCTGCGGAAACGTCTGTAATGCCGAGAAAGCCATAACGCAAACCGCTTATCATATAAATAACAGGGTTTAGCCTGGATGCTGCCTGCCAGAATGGCGACAGCAACTGGAGTGAATAAAATACGCCACCAAGGTAGGTCAGAGGTGTTAAAAGAAACGTGGGGATGATGCTAATATCATCGAAAGTTTTGGCGAAAATGCCGTTTAACAATCCACATAGTGAAAACAGTATTGCCGTCAACAAGAGTGTGCATACAATCATCCACCATGAGTGAACGTGCAGGGGCACAAAAAATAAAGAAACAATCGTTACCAGGATCCCTACACACATTCCCCGGCCAACACCACCGCCCACATAGCCTGCGATTATCACATGAGCAGGAACCGGAGCTACCAGTAATTCTTCGATATTCCGGCTAAATTTGGCGCTAAAGAAGGAGGCAGCAACATTGGAATAAGAGTTAGTGATCACCGCCATCATAATCAAACCAGGGACGATAAACTGCATGTAATCCACCCCTGCCATGGTACCGATGCGCGGGCCGATCAAGCTGCCAAAAATAACAAAATATAGCGACATGGTAATCACCGGTGGTACCAGTGTCTGTGTCCAGATACGGCTAAAACGTGTCACCTCTTTAACCCAGATACTTTGTAACGCTATCCAATACAAACGCATCATTGCTCTTCGCCTTCTTTCCCATTAACCTCTTTCCCATTAACCCCTTTCCCATTAACTCCTTTCCCATTAACTAAAGAGACAAACAGTTCTTCCAGACGATTTGCCTTATTACGCATACTTTGTACCTGGATCCCCTGAAAACTCAGCTGGCTGAACAGGCTACTTAGCCCTTGTACACTTCTGACATCCACCTCCAGTGTTGTCGTGTCAGTGAAACGATGAGTATAGCCCTCTAACACCGGGGGCGCGCTTTGAGCCGCCAGATCAAAAATGAACGTTTCAGATTCTAATTGGCTCAGCAGCTGCTTCATCGTCGTGTTTGCTACCAGCTCACCATTCTGGATAATACCAATATTACGGCACAACATTTCCGCCTCTTCCAGATAGTGAGTGGTCAGAATAATCGTCGTGCCTTGTGCATTGAGTTCTTTTAGAAAACCCCACATTGAGCGACGCAGCTCAATATCAACACCAGCGGTAGGCTCATCGAGAATCAACAGCTTCGGCTGGTGCATCAGTGAGCGGGCTATCATTAATCGGCGTTTCATACCACCGGACAGATGCATTGCAGACGTATGACGCTTGTCCCAAAGAGAGAGCTGGCTAAGGTATTTTTCCGCCCGGATTAGCGCCTCTTTACGCAGCACCCCATAATAGCCAGCCTGGTTGACAACAATTTGCAGCAGCGTTTCAAAAGGATTGAAGTTGAACTCCTGTGGTACCAGGCCAAGCAATCTTTTGGCGTTCACTATCTCCCTGTCCAGATCGTAACCGAATACCTGCACCCTGCCGGCGCTCTTATTGACCAGAGAACTGATTATGCCGATAACCGTCGATTTACCTGCGCCATTAGGCCCCAGCAGGGCATAAAAATCGCCGGCATCAACCTGTAAATCTATCCCGCGCAGCGCTGTTACGCCACTGGGATAAATTTTTGTTATTTGTGTTAATTCAAGTGCATAGGTCATAGTTAGTCAACTACCTTAAACTGTCTGGCTTAAGAACGTATTCGAAATTTTTTGCGCCCATTGACACGCCAGCGCGCCCATTAACGTCTAATGACATCAGGCGATATGACATAGGCGATATGACATCAGGCGATAATGGGTTCGCGCGGATAATAAAATCTAAAATGCATCATGCATAGTATAATGCGCCACTTCCTTCATTTATAGACTATATATTTTATATGAAAGAGACAGAGAAACTGATTGCTAATAATCAGATATGGGCTTGCACGGTCAGACAAAAAGATCCCGGCTTCTTTGAACGCCTCGCTCAGGCACAAAAGCCCCGCTTTCTTTGGATTGGGTGCTCGGACAGCAGAGTTCCTGCCGAAAGTCTGACAGGTCTCGCGCCGGGTGAGCTCTTTGTGCACCGTAATGTTGGCAATCTGGTTATTCATACGGACCTTAACTGCCTTTCTGTAGTGCAGTATGCTATTGATGTTTTAGAGACAGGTCACATTATTATTTGCGGTCATTATGGCTGTGGCGGTGTTGAGGCAGCGATTAACAATGCTGAATTAGGGCTTATTGACAACTGGTTACTTCATATTCGCGATCTTTGGTACAAACACAGTTCTCTGCTTGGCGGGATGTTAGCCGAACAGCGTCTGAATGCGTTTTGCGAGCTTAATGTCATTGAACAGGTATACAATTTGGGGCATTCAACCATTGTACAGTCTGCCTGGAAACGCGGCCAAAAAGTTATGATTCACGGGTGGGTATATGGCATTGTGGACGGGTGCCTGCATGATTTGGAAATATCGGCCACCAGCAGGGAGAGCCTTGAGATGAACTATCGCAAGGCGGTGGCGGCTGTTACAGGAGTGGCGGCGTTTCCCTGATGCCAGAATAAAACCCGTATGCTGAACTTATCTGGCAACGTATCAGCCATTGCAGGAGATTTCGAACAGGAGCCGGGCCTTTCGCTATGGGATGTCACTCTTGCTGTCGCCACTGTTTAACGCACTGGCCAGCGCTGCCAGCTGCCCCTCAATACTGGCATCAATAATCCCGATTTCGGTTTCAAGAATACAACCACCATGGTCCAGCCTGGCATCGGCTATCACCTCAACGTAGCCAATTTCAGGATAATTTTTCAGCACCCGGGCAATTTGATCACGAACACCCGCTACCTGCTCCGGCTGGACGTGAAGGATCACCTGTTTCTGATTGCTCACCAGTGAGAAGGCTTCGTGCACGACTCTGAGTGTCAGTTCAATATCGTCGTAGTCATGCAGTATTTTACGCACTGCCTGTAGTACAACGTCGGCCACCTGGCATCCCGCCTTGTGATAATACTGATGACACTGGTGAAATGTTTTTTGTACCATTGTTGCCTGCGCTACCCTGGCTTCTTCGATACCTGCTTCCCACCCCAGCGCCTTCTGCTGCTTAAATATTTTTTTGGCGGCAAGGGCTATCTCCTCTGCTTCGGCTTCAGCCGCTTTCACCAGTTCCGCGGCCGTCAGAGAGTTTTGATACTCTGTTTTTTTTAGCAGCCACTGCTCAGCGCTCAGCGTGATCCGATCGCTCTTTATTTCAATAAATGGCAGCATTCCGGACTCACTTTTTTTACGATTTTTTGACATAAAACTTTTGCCAGTGCTGCGTGATGCGATACCCGACACGTCTCAATACCACCGCTTATACCACCGCTACTTTTTATACCACCGCTACCTTTTGCTAATCGCAGCATAATTCGTTGAATAAATCCAGGCTCGGCATCCTGTAGTGCGCTGCACCAAAAATTCAGACCGCAGCGGGCAAAATAATCACTCAGCTCGCCGTCAGGTAACGGATACTGCCATTCATCGGGCCATTCCCCAATCAATAAATCAAGCACCGAAAGACAAAAGCGGTGTCCTTGTTCGCCAATAGCAGTGTGCACCTGCCGCAAAACAGGCGCAGACATACTGTTACGGATAGATCTGCCATGCAATATCGCCCCCAGCCAGACAGTTGTGCGTCTGAAATGATAATTATCATACAGAGCAAGGCCTCCCAAACCACCAGGATGCAGATATTCAGTAGTCAGGGCCAGTTTGTCCAACAGCAGCGCATTATTCCGCGTCCGATATCGCCAGTCTGGCATCAGAGCCATGGCTCCTGCCCAGCGATCAGGCAGATGATCTGAATGGATGTAACGCGCCGGGCAAAAACGAAATTGATAAGGTGTGAGGAAACCACTCATCAGATCACTGCTCCTTATATTTAAACCAGCAAAACTGAGCAGCATTAGTGAGGATCAGCAAACCTGCCAGCAAAGCTACCAGGGCAATTAATCTGCCACGGGATGTTTCTGCCACCTGAATTGCGAACAGAGTGTCATAGCGCTCTGGCAGCGGTACCTGGCGTACCTGGCTTGATGGTACCAGAATCACGCTGATGCGGTCATAGCTTAATCCCTCTATGCTATTATTAACCAATTGTTTTATCTGAGAAATATAAATATTCATCTGTACATCTGACGCATGCTTGATAAAGACAGAAGCCGAAGCGGGTGACGGTTTTTTACCAAAACTGTCCCACTCTTCGGGTAACACCACATGCACCCTTGCTACCAGCACACCATCGATTTCGGACAGTGTGTGCGCAATTTCCTGCTCTTTGGCGTAGATTAAACGCGCATGCTCTTCCAGCGGCGAGGAGATCAATCCGTCCTTAGGGAAAATATCGTGCATGGAAGAAAACCGCTCACGCGGGTAACCTTTGCGCTGGAGCACGTCTACCGCCCGCGCAATATCGGATTGATCCACCAATAACTTAACCTTGCTCTCTTTGTCCGCCTCTTTATCTGCCGAAATGCCTTCTGTCTGTAACAGTGCCAGCATTTCGTTACCTTCTTTTTGATTGATACCGGTATAGAGTTCTGCTTTACAGCCGATCAATAGCAGAGCTATTAGTATGCAGCCTGTCGCGTAGCCTTTTTTCACTTCTTTTGGCTTCCTGTTTGGCTTCTTATTTGGCTTCTTATTGCATTTTCAGTAGCGTTTCTGCGTTCTGAGTAGTGCGCCCTACCGTTTTAGCGAGCAGGTCCACAGCCAAATGATGTTTCATCATTTCATGCTGTATTGCCATGAGTTGTGCTACCGTTATCTCCGGCTGATTTAGTTTTTCGTTCAGATTACGCTGTGCCGTGTGATAGTCCTGCCGGAACTCACTGATCGACTGCACGATGTCAGAGCCGATCCCCCTCTCGCTGGATTGCAGATGAGCTGCCTGCACGGCCTGCTCAAAACGTACCAGCTGGCCCGGATCGACGGAGGATATAGCGATCTCTGTCAGATCGGTGAGTATGGTGTTTGCCGCCTGCCCCGTGACTTCCATAACGGTTACTCCTCAATGTCTGGTTTAGCGCCATACTGAATCCAGTTATTCAGCATGCTCTGTTGCATTAGCTTTTTTACGTCATCCAGCGCTGGTGTCTGCCTCTGTTGTGTTTCCGTGGTTATCGTCGGAAACGATACTCTGTTGCGTTCTCCGGCGGCGGCCATAGCAGTGTTAAACTTTTCCACCAATTGATCCGGCGGCGGTGCGATGCTCCTTTCGCTCTCCGTAGTGAGCGCCGCGACCGGCTGAGCAGTACGCCGTGGATCCAGCGGCTTCATAGCACCTCCAGTGCCCGCATGCCCGCTGCAAAGCGGATAAATAATGGGTTGTCACTGGCCGAAAGTTGCGCTATTCGGGAGTCAAACTCGCTGCCATGGCCGAGGCGCCATGCGCAAAATGCCAGTAATGGCGCCAGTGAGGGGAACTGCCCGGCCCCGGGTAACTTCATAGCAGCCTGGTAGCAGCCCTGATTCATCAGGTTTTGCAAACGAATCATCAGTGCAGCTTCATGGCTCTGTTCCGTCTCATCCAGCCATTGCGCTATCGTTTCGGCTTCAGTGTGCAGCTGGTTTCCGGTCCCCGCCAAAGCCAGTTCAGCCAGTAGCTTTTTCAGTTTTATGGTCATTATTAAATTTTCTGTAAGATACCCTGCATGAGATCTTTCATGGCGCGGGTAACAGTTGAATTGATGCCGTAGACCGCCGACCATTTATTTATTTTATGTTGCAGCTCTGCCAGTAACGCTGGATTGTCCGGCGTTTTTTTAAGTAGCTCTATCGCGTCATTAACATCCTTATTTGCTTTGTTTGCCCCGGGTGCCAGTGCTGTTGCAACACTGTCCAGGGTATTACTGTTGTTGCCTTGTGAAGTAAATATCTCTGCCATTATTGCTTTCCTCTCAGTGTGTTAAAAATACTCTGGGCGGCTGCAATAGCATCCGCTTGCTGCTGCCACTGTTTATACCGTGCCGGTTCAGCGCCGCGCGCCAGCTGGCGCCGACAGGCAATGCGCTGTTCTTCAAGCTGCTGTGCAATGTTTTGTATCAGTTGTGGATCACCACTAGTCAGTTGTTCCTCCAGCACGGTCATCATGCTATTCGTTTCCTTTTATATTAACGAGATACTGTTGTTTATCCCGGAGCAGTACGATTCGGTCGCGCTGGATAGCAACTATTTTGACCCCTTCAGGGGTTGTTGAGCCCACCGTGTACTTGCGGTTGTCAGTCAGTACCACATAGGGAACTTTGCCTATCGATACCGCCTTCACCGTAAACACCAGTGCCTTTTTATTGGCCGGTGCGATAAGTTCCAGCAGATGATTTCCTCCAAAATCACGGTTAAACTCCGTTTGCAACAGAGCAAAACGCGCGTTTTGGGCATCGTTAAGCTGGCCATGAACTTCAATACGCTCACCCATTTCCTGGTATTTCAGATGTTCTTTTAAAGAATAACGTTCTAACAGCTGTTGCAGGCGTACTAAATGTTCACCGGTTACCCTGGCCTGGTTTTCGATCCCCAATAATCCAGGCACATCACGTTTAAGCACTGTCTCTATCTGACGCCAGTTGTCATCCTCTTTGTTTACCTGACCACTGAGCAGGATCCAGCCTGCTTTAGCGGTATTCGATGCGATAACGTGCTCGTAGCCGAATTTTTGTATAATAAAATCAACTTGTTGTTTTATTTCTTCCTGAGTTCGAATATCAAGCAGGAAGGGTAATTTTTCACGTTCTAAAAAACGCTGCAATAACATACGACTCTTATCATCTTCAAGATAACCGTGCAGCCGCAGCACGCCGGAATTCAACTGAGGATCGATCTCTATCTGATTAAATCGCTGAGCTTTAAGAAAACTGGCTATTATTGCAGCCTCTGCCGCAGAGTCATCGCCATTTCTACCCCGCCATACATTTTCACTGAGCAAACCTGCCGTTATCAGTAGTAATAACAGGCTAAATCCGGCCAGCGTGTAACCGAGAACTTTTGGTTTATTTCGTACAGCAGTGCCTGTTGTGTCCGTGCGTTTGTGCACTAACTGTTCAGGGAAAGCGTCTTCCGTGGCACAAAACGTCCATATCAATGGCCCGGCTATCTGGCAGGAAAGCGGCTGCAGGGTGCTGCCAGGTATGAGCGGAGAACCGTTCTGGAAGGGAGTGATGTTATCGGCAAAAGAGGCAAGGATCACTGCGTTTTCACTGACATCGATGGTCAAATGTGCTGCAGCGATTCCCTCATCGATCAGCACCCAATCGGCCACCAGTGGATCAGATCCCAGCACAGTGGGCCCCGGCTCCAGGGAAATCTCAACACCCTGATTCAGCCCGCTGTAAAAGCGAATTTTCCAGCTCATGGCGATAGCTTACGGCCAGTATTTTGGCAAAAATTATCACCAATAGTGCACGCTCCCTGCTTAACACGCCAGCCATGCTGACTGCCTTGCTGGCAAGCCACTAATGCAGAAGATTTATCCTGCCGGCTGAGTTGTACCTGCTCATTTTTTGCCTGTTCCAGCGGAAGGCATTGTGCTATTTTCAGTCTTTTTTTCAGGCTAATACTTTGATTGGAATAGTCATCCGCATCCAGAAGGCTCTGGCGCAAATCGCTGCTATTGCTGACCACTAAATATTGTGCAAGGCTGTCACGATCATCGATCAGTCGTGGTTCAATGATAAACAGGCGCACCGATCGACGGACGATATCAGCGGAATTGCGAAACAGGACACCAAGATAGGGAATATCACCCAACACCGGAATTTTATGCACCGACTTGCTGAGCTCATCGCGGTAAATGCCGCCGATCAATAAGCTTTGTCCGTGCCCGACACGGGCGATGGTGTCCACTACCGTGCGGCTGATGGTAGGAATACCATCCAGACCTGAGCTATTGGGTTTTTGATTACCGTCTTCGATATGCAGACTGAGGTTAATTTCCGGCTGTGCGCCGCGCTGAATAACCCTTGGCGTCATGCGTAACATCGTGCCGTAATCGATCGATTTTAGTTCCGCGACCCGCTCGCCCTGCACTTTGACATAATACGTTTCGCTATGATCAATGATGGCCTGGCTGTTTTCCTGGGTCAGCAAAGTTGGGCGTGATACGACCTGTGCATTGCCTTTTCTTTCCAGTAAATTGACCTGAGCCAGCAGCTGAGTCAGACCGCGCCGATCCAGTAAACTTCCAACAATATCAGACGATTTTTGTTCTGCATTTTGCTGATACGAGGTACGAATATCCACGCGCTTACCCGCACCCGCATTAATACTCAACTGCCAGTCAACACCTAATTCAGCAATATTTTCCGCGCTGATATCCACTATTGATAAGGCGACCTCAATCCGGGCCAAAGGTTTGTCAAGTGCGGTAATCAGGCGCTGATACATCGGCAGCCGTTCTTTATTATCCCTGACAATAATGGCATTCAGTGAGGGTTCGGCCTGTACTATTGCTCCACCGAATTGTGGCACCGCACGGCCATCAACCGGCTTGTCTGCCACGGTAGTGATATTAGCGCCGCTGAGTACGCGGGAGAGAATGGTCGCCACACCGGGAACGTCGATGGTACTGTCACGGTACTGAATAGTTCTGTCCACCGCTGTAGCGTATTTCAGCGGAAAAATTTCTACTGCTGAATCACCCTGTTTTTCACTGCGTAAAACATGCTGCTGCTCCAGCGCCTGTGCCGTCTGTTCAACCAGTTCCAGGTAGCGCGACGGACCTGATATGTAGACGATTTTACCACCATTTTCTGGTTTCCAGCCAAAACGTGACTCCCAGATCCCCGACTGTTTCAGTGCCCGGTTTAACTCTCTTTCATTTACCTGATTAAGCTTCAACAGACGTGACTGCATTTCCGTCGCTTTAAATACGTAGAGCACGGCCCCGTCGTAATACCAAATCAGGCCATACAGCGAAGAAAGTTGCTGTAATAACAATTTAGGATCATCCTGCTCAAATCGCCCGCTGACGACATCGTTAACCTGAGCACTGACGATGACTGAAGCATCATAATTAGCCCCAAAATTAATAAGAATATTGCTCAGACTTTCACCTTCTGCGACAAAGCTATAGGGTACTGGCACCCAGTCCAGCTCCATTGAGTGAGCCGGTGTCACCATACAACACCATGCCAGTAACAGTGTTGCCAGAGGTGGCCAAAAAATTTTTAAGGACGCCATATCGCCTGATTCCGTGGGTGATGATTTTTTGCTTCGAGCAGCTGTGGTTTGAGCTGTTCAAGTATCCCCACTTGTGCGGCCAGTGTTCTTTCCAGCCATGAAATATCCACCAAAGCGAGTACTCCTCGTGCTTCAAGTAATAATTGACCATCATGATTTAATACCAGCCCCTGTGGGTATTGCCGGCTCCAGCTGGTAACCTGGCATAGTAGTAATTTCAGCAAATCGTGTACGGGTGTATTGTTCGGCTGGCAATGCAATTCCAAAAAACTGCGCACGACAAGACAATGGCCGATATGACAAAGAAAAAGACTTTCGCCATCGATAGTTACGTGATATTTTCCCTCGTTATCAGCGAGAAAAGGAGCTTTCCCCAGGCATCTGGCCAGCTGATTTAAAATTTGTTTCATGATGTTTTCCGGTCGGCACTCCAGGGATTAGGATTGCCAGTAAAAGATGTCCTGACCCAGTAAAAGATGTCCTGACTGAAGCACAACTTCCGTTGCAATAGCCACTGGTTAATTTGCTGACGGCAGCTGTTTTGATGCGAAAGTGTGAATATCGTGAATATCAACTGATCGTTACATCATTCAGAAACGCCGTTTAACCGCTTATTTGCAGTGACTGCGTCTCCTGTTTTTTTCAAATCATCACCTGTAGTGAATAAACAAGTCCTTAACTCCAAATGGCGCTATGTTACTCTTGCCGCGACGGTGAAACTTATAAAAACAGGTCAATAAATTTTAGGCTGTGGCTATTCTTCGTTGTAGTCTTGCCCGGCTGGGGGTGCCGCCAAAACGTCTGCGATAACTCTGCGTAAAATAGGACTGGCTGGAAAATCCCGCCTCCATGGTGATGTCGACAATATTCATGTTGCTGTTCAGTAAAAGATGGTGAGCAAATAAAATCCGCTTTTCACTGATCCAGGCGCGGGGCGATAAACCGTAAATTTCACCAAATAATTCTTTAAAAGTGGTCAGCCCCATACCGAATTCACGAGAAAACTGACTGAGTTTCCATTCCTTAAGGTAGTTTTTTTCCATAAAGGCCTGTAAGCGTTCAACCTGGCGATTACTGAGCTGACGTAATATCGCCATCAGCGCTGGCCCCTGAATACTGAAAGCAAGCAACACTAATAATTCTTCAATGCGTAACTGAGCTAAAAAAGATGGGTAGTTGTGAGAGGATAAATTTACCAGATTTGTCACAGATTCATGTAATAATGTGCAGGCATCAAAAGCAATAATATTTGCACAAGATTTTTCCTGTTGTGCAACATCGCTGAGTAACGCGGAAAATTTTTGGATAAATCCTTGTAAAAAAGTTGTGGTAAGTTCTATATGTATTAAGCGGCAGGGTTCTCCGTTGGTGCTTATCACATGATTGCCGCGACGGAAAAAAACAATATCCTGCTTTTTAAGATGCCAGGTCATTGTACAGTCCTGAAGGAGGAGTTCGCCTTCAAGAATTAAATAAAGCCCTTCATATGGATAACTCATTACTTCAAATGGCGATACTGACCATTGAAGAATATCAATTTTTTCGCATTCTGGCATAAAATTGAGCTGCATAAGCATAATATTGTGTCTCTACTTTGTATTTACAGTTCATGACATTTCGTCTATGACATTTCGTCCGTGCATTAACGGCACAGAAAAATATAAAATGAACGTGGTATTTTTTTTCGATACATTATTCATCAAGGTAATCCATTATTTAACAACATATAATGCATTACCTGAATTGGTAAAATAATTTTGTTAGCAGTCAGGAAAATAGAGAAAACTAATATTAAT
>CANJWD010000047.1 GCA_947478475.1 Enterobacterales bacterium | reverse complement strand
CATCGCAGCGTGGTTTGAGCAGCATAAGCGTCGCTTGTCTCAAAAAATAACGTTTTACCAACAAAACTGGGCTGTCATCAAAAACGCCATTACTGACCACATCAGATCATTACTGGCTCATCCCGGTTAGCCCGCTGCGAAACTCGTGCCAGAATGGAAATCAATGCCATGGTCCATCGGGACATGACCCATATGTTCTACGCCACCGATTATGCTAACTTGCGCGTCGCCCACCATAATACCGCGCGCTGCGTCATGTAGCGCCTGCATGGAAGAACCGCATAAGCGGTTAACCGTCACGGCTGGCACAGTATGAGGTATTTCGGCCAGCAACGCAGCATTCCGCGCGACGTTAAAGCCTTGCTCCAGTGTTTGTTGCACACATCCCCAGTAAATATCATCGATTTCTTTTGCATTCAGTGCGCTATTACGACTGAGTAGCGCCCGCATGACATGGGCGGAGAGATCTTCGGCACGTACCTGACGAAACGCTCCACCTTTCGAGCGGCCCATCGGAGTGCGCACAGCATCAATAATAACTACATGTTCCATGATGTTTAAGCCTTATGCGAGATTACCGGTTGCGAGATCGCCAGTTGTGAGATCGCCGGTAGAGAAATCCTGAAGCATCGCCGCAGGTGGATAGTAGCATTCGTTATTTCTGGCTTTTATTATCAGCCCTGGAGGAACCTGATATAGCGGCCCGCGATGTGCATAGCGCTGTGCCATTGCGACATAATTTTTGCTGCCGAACGTCTCCAGCCAGCGCAACGCCCCACCGTGAAATGCGGGAAAGCCAAGGCCATACACCAGTGCCATGTCGGCTTCTGCCGGGCTGGCGATAATGCCCTCCTCCAGACAGCGAACGACTTCATTAATCATGGGGATCATCAGGAGAGGAATAATCTCTTCCGGGCTGACAGGTTGATTTTTTTTACACACGTCAGCCAGTAAATTATCTGCCTGTTCGTCATGCTCTTTGCACAATTTGCCTTTATTGTTACGGGTATAACGATAAAAACCAAGACCACTTTTCTGACCGAAACGCTGATTTTCAAACATGACATCAACCGCATTACGGTAGCTTTTTGTTAAACGCTCCGGGAAACCCTTTGCCATCACGGCTGCTGCATGGTGAACGGTGTCAATACCAACGATATCAAGCAAATAAGCGGGCCCCATTGGCCAGCCGAACTGCTGCTCCATGATGGTATCTATCTGCCGAAAATCGATACCATCCCGTACTAACAGATTAAAAGCCGCCAGATAGGGAAATAACACTCGGTTAACGAAGAAGCCCGGGCAGTCATTCACGACGATTGCGATCTTACCCATCTGTGCCGCCAAAGCCGCAACCGTTGCTATGGTTTGCGCTGATGTTTTTGCACCGCGGACGATTTCAACCAACGGCATGCTACCTACCGGGTTGAAAAAATGCATGCCACAAAAATTTTCGGGTCGTTGTAACGATTTTGCCAGCTCGCTGACAGAAATTGTCGATGTATTTGATGTCAGTACTGCACTGCTATCGATGAGCCCTTCAGTTTCAGCCAGCACCGCCGCTTTCACTGCCAGGTTTTCCACGACCGCCTCAATGACAACCGCTGCGTGCCCGATATCTGCGTAACTGAGTGTTGGCTGAATAGTCGCCAGTATGCCGGCCATTTTAAGAGCATCTAATTTACCGCGCTCTAACCGCCTGTTCAGCAGCCTGGCCGCTTCGTTCATCCCCTGAGTTAGCGATTTGGCATCAATATCTTTCATCAATACCGCAACACCACTGAGTGCAGCCTGGTAAGCGATGCCACCCCCCATAATTCCTGCACCCAGCACCGCCACCCGTTGCGGGATAACCGCTGTTTTTGCCAGCTTCCTGGCCTTGCTTTTTACATATTGCTCATTGAGAAAAATACCCACCAGAGCGCGCGCCTCGGCAGATTGCGCTAAAGGAATAAAACTGTGGGTTTCCAGTTTTAACGCGGCATCACGCCCAAGCCGGGCCGCTGCTTCTATGGTTTTTACCGCGACCATTGGTGCAGGATAGTGCACCCCGGCAATCTTCGACACCATCGCTTTCGCGGTGCTAAAACACATACTGGCTTCAATGGCATTCAGCTTCAGCGGCTCCAGTTTTGGCTGACGCCGCTCCTGCCAGTTCAGATTGCCCTTAACGGCCTGCTGCAACATAGTCACTGCTGCCGCACGCAATGTATCCGGTGCGATGATGGCATCCACCAGACCCGCTTTTAATGCTTCTTTTGCATTAAGCGCTGTGCCGGTTACAATCATTTCTAATGCACGGTCAGCACCCAGCAAACGGGGAAGACGCACCGATCCGCCAAATCCTGGCATAATACCCAGTTTAGTTTCCGGTAAACCGATACGGGCATCAGGCGTTGCTATGCGGAAGTCAGTGGCAAGTACGCATTCACATCCCCCGCCTAATGCATATCCGTTAATCAGGGAAATTGTGGGCAGCGGCAGATCTTCAAGACGGTTAAAAATCGTGTTGGCAAAGCCAAGCCATTGATACAGCTTTTCTTGCGGTGCATGAAACAGGGAAAGAAATTCGGTGATATCGGCGCCGACAATAAAGGCAGCTTTTGCCGAACAGACCAGCAATCCTTCAAGCCCTCTCTCGTTTTCCAGCACATCGAGCGCATTGCCCAGACTGACAATGGTTTTGGTATCCAGCGTGTTGACAGCGCCTAGAGCGTTAAATTTCAGCTCAGCAATTCCCTGTTCACACCAGTCAAGTTGTAATGTTTCGCTTTGGTAGAGCATAGTGGGTCTCCTAAAAGCAGTTTACTTGGATCCTGCATCATCTGCTGGCAGAGAGTGTGATAATTATGTTAAAAAAAAGCAAATAATTGATTGTCGTTTTGCAAGAGATGTCACAACATCAGGATCACTGTAATGTATGTTTGAATTGAAATTTCCCTTAACTTAGCGAATTATAGTGTTATTTAGGATAATGCTGATATTAAGATACAGAAGAATTAGTTATTTTTTAATACAAACGTTGATAAAAATGTAACCGTCGTTATCCATACTGATTTTAAACAGGTTTAAATTTTATTATGATAAATAGAAATATGATAAATAGAAATATGACAGACAAAAATATGACAGACAGAAATATGAATAACAAAATAACGAAAGAACATTATTTCAAAAATAAAAGCGGTTTTTTAAATCCAGAAATTATTAAATTCGATGAATTGAATATCAAGGCAGAAATTTACTACAATAACATAAAAAATAAATTAAATACCATTCCAGGTGAACTGAATGAAATCATTACTCATTTCAAAAAATTGGCTGGTTTACCTGAATTTAATACAGAAAAAACATTAAAAATATATATTTTTAATGATCGAGAAGATTACCAAAATCTGGGTAATAAATTTAAGTTTGGAACAGGGGACGAAGGCGGTCGTTTCGACCCGACGACCAATACAATATATGTTTATCAGCAAGGTAATATTCATAATCTGAAGCATGAATTTGTTCATGCTTTAGCGCATCATGCCGGTTATGCAATGCCTCACGTACTCAGTGAAGGTATTGCAGAGTGTCTGCAATATCATGACGTGGAAAAATTTACTTCTCAGGGACACAGTATTGACAGTACCCAATTAGCCGGATTAAATTTGCAGGAAATTTTAGCATTAGATTATTCAGATGACGGATTAATCTATCAGGCAGGCCATGCCTTAGTGATGTATTTACAGGAAAAAGAGCCGGAATTAATAAAAAAATATTTAATGACTTTGCGGGAAAATGATGCAGATACATCAGAAAAACTTCTGACTGCAATAAAGGATAAAAATGACGACTTTAAAAACTGGTTAGACAGTAAAAATACAGTGACTGCCATGAAAGCAATCAATGCCCTACAGGTTACCAGGGGAGATTTTATAGGGACTAAAAAAGAAATAATAGGTAATGAAATTAAAGATATTTCTTATTATAAAGCCGAAATAAAAACCATGGATGGAAAAGATGCTGGCATTTTTTCTGCGACAGAGCATTATTCATTTTATGGGTATTTCCGCTCATATAATGGAGCGACTAATGATTACATGGATATACCTAAAGAATACAATACATTGAAAGTAATAAAAGATAATAATAAAGATTACAAATTAATATATTCTGACAACAATGGTAATGCTTATAAAGATAGTAGCAATTATAAAGAGCAATCCAAGTTTATATTATCAAAGTACTCTGATAAAGCGGTAGCAGAAAAAATCCTGACAGATCTCACTTATATTGATCCGCGTTTAATAATAACATTAACAAAAACAACAGAAGACATTGAGCTATCTGAAGGTACAACTTTTACTATAAAAGGGTTAGGTTCAGGAGATTTCAGTGCACTTTCTTTATTTAATAATAAAAATGAAAAGATCGGGGAGTTATTAAGTGAATCGGGATATTTTAGGCAGATTTCAGGAGAAACTGAGGATTATTTTATATTTAGTGATACATTATATAACGTGTCTTCCAGTTATAAAGGTGGCGCCTATCTGGCAGTAACAGAAATAACAGAAAAAAATGGCCAATATAAAACTTCGTTTATCGATGGTCGTCCTGTTAATAGTGATGCTTATTTTAATCAGCCTCATTTACATGAAAATGAACTGTTAAATCCTTCAATCAGTCACCTTAATAAAGATTTATCACAGTTGCTTCTTAAGAATAATATTAAAACTCTCAGCCACAAAGATTCAGCATTAGCGAAGTATTCTGATGAAAAAAAGCGCAACGATTATATTTTAGAAAAAGCAGAGCTGCTGGACACAAAAGGTAGCGACAGGACCGATGATGACGTACATCAGGCGATGGTGACATTAAAAGGAGCAAAGATTTATACCTTCAAAAATATGGGTTTTTATATTACCGAAGAGAGACGCGATTCCGAAGGACATGTTATTAATAACGGAAATTTATTTATTCATGACCATGGTAAAAATATACGTTATCAGCTGCCTAATGATATAACACATTTAAAATTAGTAAAAAAAGATGGTTTATGGAAACTGGCGCCTGCGGATAAAAATGGTCATGAATTTAAATTTACACACGATGATTATAAAAATATGCATGATGAGCATAAATATATTGATCCTGTCTTCGTGCATCGGTATGAAAAAAGAGACTATGCACACCAGCATGTTAATATCGGGCTGACAGATTTTTCTAACTATAGCGAAAACACACTGTTTATGCTCAAATATGATAAAGAGGATTATCATATAAAAAAGGATGCCAATGGTCAGGTACTCAGGATAAATGATCAAAGCTATATGACAAAAGTAAGATTATATGAAAGTAAACAAGATAATAGTGGCGCATACAGCAAAACAGGCGACGAAATCGGTATGTTATCCAATAACTTTCATAATTTTAAAGGAGAGATATTTTTTTCTGTGGATTATAACTATAGCTATAATGATTTTCTTGCATCAGTATCCCCTAATGTCATGCTTGAAAAGCAGAACAATAAAATAATAAAAGAAAACGAAAAAAAAGAAATAGCAGATGTAAAAATCACTTTTGACCAAAGCGAAGGCGATATTGGTGATACTAACAGAGGATATACGGATTACCAGCAATTTTTTGAGAAACAACAACAGATTGAAATAGTAAAAAAACAAGAAGTGGCATCGCATGAAATAGTTTCAGATAAAAGCGAACATGATAAAGATATATCCATAAATTATGATGATATATACAAATTATATGATAACCTCAAAGGATATGCAGGCAAAAAAGTGGTCTCAGGGCTTTGGAGAAAAATACACGATACAGATTATAAAATTAGTCATGCTGACTTAACACCACTCGATCATAAAATTGCGCATTACGCAGAGGGATTTAGTGCCAGTAATAATAGTAATGATATAGTAAATGATATAAACAGCTTTACCGATGAGTATATCCAGGAACATTCCATCTTCGGTTGATGTTTGACTGCAATAAAAACGAAAAATTGTTTTATGGTAAAACCATGGACAGCCAGCAAAATCAGGGCAGCAGTAATATGTTATTAGTCACGCTAAAAGAGTACAAACAGGGGCTGTATAGCATTGGCATATTTAGCGCTATCATTAATATGCTGATGCTGGCACCCTCAGTTTATATGCTGCAAGTTTATGATCGCGTTTTATCCTCTGGCAACCCGATGACACTTTTAATGCTGACAGTGCTGGTTGTCGGACTGTACGCGTTTATTGGCGTATTAGAGTGGGTGCGTAGCCTGCTGCTGATCCGTCTCGGCACGCGTCTCGATTTATCGCTTAACCAGCGCGTGTTTAACGCCGCGTTTGCACACAATCTACAATCGGCGCCACAGGCTGCTCAGGCCCTGAACGACCTGACTGTTTTACGTCAGTTTGCTACCGGTAGTGCGCTGTTTGCCTTTTTCGATGCACCATGGTTCCTGCTGTTTCTGGCGGCGGTATTCCTGTTGCATCCATGGCTGGGATATCTGGCCCTGACAGGCGCGCTGTTTCTGGTGGCTCTGGCATGGCTGAACCAGCGTTACACACGCCGGCCGCTGGCGGAGGCTAACCGCCTGGCACAACTGGCGACTCATCAGGCCGTTGCACATTTACGTAATACCGACACCATTGAGGCGATGGGGATGCTGGCTAATCTACGCAATCGCTGGCTGACACATCATCACGCCTTTTTGTCACAGCAAAATATAGCCAGTGAAAGAATGTCGGTTACCAGCGCCTGGTCGAAAGTTGCACGCCTGATGTTGCAGTCACTGGTATTGGGGCTGGGTGCCTGGCTGGCCGTTAAGGGTGAAATTACGGCCGGGATGATGATTGCCGGCTCAATTTTAGTTAGTCGGGTACTTACTCCGATCGATCAGCTGATCGCGGTCAGCAAACAATCAGGCAGTGCGAAACAGGCATGGCAGCGTTTACAACACCTGTTAAAGCACTATCCTCCCCGCCGGAAGAGCATGCCGTTACCGGCGCCGGTCGGAGAATTAAGTGTGGAAAATTTGCTGTACAGACCAGACTACTCTCTGCCGCCTCTCTTGTTCGACATTCACTTCTCACTGAAGAGAGGCGAAACACTGGCCATTGTCGGTGCCTCGGGTTCCGGAAAATCCACGCTGGCGCGTTTATTAGTTGGCGCTCTGGCGCCAACTCTGGGCTGTGTACGCCTTGATGGTGCTGATTTACACCAGGCAGATAAAGAGAGCACCGGTCCCCATATTGGCTATCTGCCACAGGATCTTCAGTTATTTAGCGGCACTCTGGCAGAGAATATTGCCCGTTTTGGTATATTTGATATAAATGATGCCGGGAAAATTGTTACGGCGGCTAAAATAGCAGGTGTACATGAACTGATTTTGTCCCTGCCGCACGGCTATGACACGTTGCTGGGTGAAGCTGGCCGTGGTTTGTCTGGCGGGCAGCAACAGCGCATTGCTCTGGCGCGTGCTGTTTATGGTATCCCACGATTTATTGTGCTCGATGAGCCTGATTCCAGCCAGGATAGCGAAGGCGACAGCGCGTTATCCGGTGCGCTGGATGAACTAAAAAAACAGCGCTGCACGGTGATTGTAATCACCCACCGCCCGGCACTGGTTAGACATGCTGACAAACTCCTGATCCTCAAACCCGGTCATCCCCCCTGTTTTGGCCCGACACAACAATTACTCAGGGAGTTACCACATCAGCGACCACCGGAACAGTCAACGGGTGAACAGATGGCAGTGTGAATGTTACAAGGAAGCGCCTCAAAAATAGTCAATTTAAGGACAGGCATGCCAGTACAAAATGAATATCATGCAGCACCGTTGATAGTAGCGGGAACATTAAAATATGATGAAAAACCCGTGATGTGCTTAGGCTGGTTTTTGGTGCTTATTGGGTTTGGTGGATTTTTGTTGTGGTCGATGCTGGCACCGCTGGATAAAGGCGTATTGCTGTCCGGTAGCGTAGTCGTAGCAGGAAATCGCAAGGCAATTCAGCATCAGCATGGCGGTATTGTTGAGCGTCTTCTGGTTCATGACGGTGTTCAGGTAGAGGTCGGCCAGGTATTGCTGACGCTAAATGCCATTGAAACAGAGGCGGAGCGCGACACTCAGCTCAGACAATATCAACAATTACTGGTCCGTGAGGCACGGTTGCTGTCGCAACTACGGGGGGAGAAAATCGTAATTTCCACACCAGCTTTGAAACTGGAAATGGCCCGGCCTGGGGTGCCGGAAATCCTCAGGTTACAACAGCAACTGATGGAAAGTCAGCAACAGGTATTACAACTGGAGCTGGCGGGCATTAAGGAAAATATTACCGGCTTAACGGCTCTGCTACAGGCACAAAAGCAGGGAGCTCAGAGCACACAGGCACAGCGAATCATGCTGTTGGAAAAATTAACCGGATTACGAAAATTAGCAAAAAAAGGTCATATAGCGCGTAATACTGTGCTGGAAGCCGAGCATCAGTATGCCGAAGTGGTGGGTAGTCTCGCCAGAACTGGCGGTGAGATCAATCGATTACAGCATCAAATACTGGAGCAAAAATTACTGGGTGAACGCTTACAGCAAAGCTATCAAAAAGAGCTTAATATGCAGTTGAGCGATGCGCAGACCCATATTGACCAGGTGCACTCACAGCTGGTTAAAGCGAAATTTATGCTGGCTAATACTCAGTTACGCGCCCCCGTTGCAGGTACGGTAGTTGGAATGTCAGTGTTTACTGAAGGTGGCATTATTGCTGCCGGGCAAAAAATGATGGAAATTGTGCCCAGTGATCAGCCTCTGCGGATCGACGCCAGGATCCCTGTACAGCTGGTGGATCAGGTGCGTCCTGGCATGCCGGTCGAATTACAGTTTACCGCGTTTAATCAAAGTACCACGCCGAAAACAGAGGGCACGGTTGTGCTGATTTCCGCCGACAGACTGCTTAATGAGCAAACGGGTGATCCCTATTATCTGCTGCATATACAAGTGAATAACGAAAATATCAGGGCCCTGAACGGGCTGGTCATCAAACCCGGCATGCCGGTGGAAGGCTTTGTACGCACTGGGGAACGTACTTTGTTGAATTATCTGTTTAAACCACTTGGAGATCGTCTGTATATGAGTTTGAATGAGGAGTAGCTGAACTTATAATCGCCAGCAGCTCACTGTCGCTCTGCCCCAACAAAACGGTGGCCGAATGCAGATTCTTAGCGGATCGTTTGTTTCCCCTGCCCTGATTTAAGCTGATATCTGTTCTGTGAGCGTACTACCGGAATGTGTATTCATTGCTGGATTTCACGATAGAGTCTGACATAATACCCGTTGTAATTTAACGCAAATTAAGAAACTAATGGCTGAAATTGAGAGAAGCGATCCCAATACGCTGAGTGGCCGTTTTCGTGGCTACTATCCGGTAGTCATCGATGTTGAAACCGCAGGATTTAATGCCAAAACTGATGCGCTATTAGAAATAGCCGCCATAACTTTGCGTGTGGATAACGAGGGGTGGTTGTGCCCTGAACATACGCTGCATTTTCACATTGAACCCTTTGAAGGTGCGAATCTGCAACCTGAAGCACTGGCATTTAATGGTATTGATCCGGAGAATCCGCTGCGCGGCTCTGTCAGCGAATATGATGCACTGCGGGCGATTTTTAAAACAGTGAATCAAGGGGTTAAAGATACAAACTGTAACCGTGCCGTTATTGTCGCTCATAACGCCAGCTTCGACCATAATTTTGTGATGGCAGCCGCTCACAGGGCAGGCTTAAAACGCAATCCTTTCCACCACTTTGTGACCTTTGATACCGCAGCACTAAGCGCCCTGGTGCTTGGACAGACCGTGTTAGCCAAAGCTTGCGCCACCGCTGGAATTGCATTCGACAGCAACCAGGCCCACGGGGCCCTGTATGATACCGCGCAAACAGCAGCGTTATTTTGTGATTTAGTAAATCGCTGGAAACGACATGGCGGCTGGCCGTTGACCCTGCCGGTAATCTAAGGTGTGTACGACGAACAAAACACGGAATACATTTATATGGATCCGTGCCCAGAAACCCTTTCATCAGCACGGCAAAGCCGGGATTTTCCGGTTTTTTTCTTTCTTCCATCTCCAGAGCTTTATAAACCCGTGGCAACAGGGCGCAGAAAATGCCGGTTTCAATGCCCATTTTTTGTGCCCGGTGAAGCATGGCGCGGGTGGCACAACGGAATAGCTCATTGAGCAGCGGCCAGTTGTCATTGAAGAACGGCCAGAGCAGGTGGGGCATAGTAAAAGTGATGTGTTGCCAGTCCGCAGTCGGGCAGGATGTGCTGTTGTATGGCGCAGGTACCACGCTCACGCCGCAGGCGGGCTAATGTTCTGTCGTTATCTATAAATTAATGAGCGCTTCTTTATACCAAACTAACCAACTTTCCCCTTAATATGCGCGGTTGCAAAATTTTACCCTGTCAAATTTTTATTCTTTCAGAAGAGATGGTCACACATGCCAGATTCCACCCCAGTATTCCGCATAATTGCAACAGCTCAAGTTGTCTATATAGGCACTACAGCAGAAGATGTTACGCTTTTTAAGCAATTGCCGGAGTATGAAACTTTTAAAACCCAATATGAGCAAGCCATTGATGCCATCATTGCGTTTTCTGAGGCTCAGCCAGTAACAAGTGAAATAACCGCAGAGCAGAAAAGCGATATAAAAACGCGGTTAATTGATCTTAAACAAAGAATCTTCGCTGCGGCAAATGCTGATGCCCATCAATTCTACCTGGCAAAAAGTTCAGTAGAACGAATTCAAGCGTCGTTATCAAACCCAAACCAACTGTCTCGCCTTCATCAGCTGGCTCAAGAAGTTAGTTTATGTACGCCTGGAGTATGCACTTATTTAGCAGAAACAGCAGCAGAGTTTGCAGAAAACAGTGGTAATTTTGCGACTAAAATAGAGGCTATACGAGAGCGCATTATTGAGGCAAATTTAATACAATATATCCAGGAAAATAAAAGCGTTATTGTTAGCAAATTAAGCCGCATTTATCTACAAGAGGTTGGCGGATCTCGAGAAGCGGCCAATCAGTTTGCAAATAATTGGCTAGCTGGTAATAATGTTCATGTTGTTAATGAATTATGGAATGTAGTCAGTGTTAATTTAGCGTTAACCCGTCGTACAGATATAAACGCCTCCTGGTATAGGCCAGATAACACAGACAGAGAGCGTCTGTTACAACGTCTTCAATTACAACTGACTGCCTCTTCATTTGTTGAAATATTAGCCGATAACTGCTTGCAACGCATTACCGAAGCCTGGCAAGCAATGGAAACAAACGGTGATCGTGACGCTTATGCTTATGCAGATCAAATACGTGACGCTTTAATAGCAAATTATGGTGAGATCCCTATCTCTTATCTTTTTTATTTTGATGAAAAGTATCAGGTAAAAGGGTTACAGCCCGATACCTTCAAATTAAAAATATTTTTTGCCCTGCAGATGACACGATTACCTGTCTGGCAAACAATAAAACGTCACTTCTTAACAGCACAGGAAATTAATACCGATACAGCCTCAGAAAGAACCTTATGGCAACTCGATGATCTGTTCTGGGTGACAAAAAAATCAGAACCAGAAGAGATTAAGAGACCCACTTGGGCAGATTTTCAGCAAACCGATACCCCGATTAGCCTTCTCGGAAGCATGAATCAAGCTCAGCTAACGAGCTTATTATCATCCATGACACCAAAGGATATGAAAGATTTTTCTGCGAAGCTCGCTGCAACAGAGAGAAGCCTGAAAAATTTGCTAATCGATGGCTTTCTAATAACGCTGATCCCAGGGGCTGCATTGACGCCTCACCAACACGCTCTGCTGGCCTCCCTGCTGCCGAACATGACGTTTAACCAAAAAATGAATCTGCACGTATTAGAGCATTTTCCTGAGACCCAAAGCCGTTTTTTTTCAGACGTTGAACGCGTAACGCTTAGCACAGACTACCTTAATAGGCATGTTAACCAAATTCACAACAGCCCTTTTTTAAAAGAATTATTAGCACAACTTCTGCTGATCTCTCCTCAAACCGAAGATTTACTCTTTAATCAGTTTAGAGCACTAACAGGGCTCTCCCCCTAGGTGCTCCATGCAGCGACTTTAGAACAGCAGCGGGCATTTTTTAATCAAATCAGTATGGAAGATACCATGCTGATAGGTCCGCATGGACGTACTAACTACTTAGTTGAGTATCTTAATACGCATAACAGTGCACTAGGCGAAGGCATGCTCAGCATGGCGTTTGAAAAAGTATGCACTATTAATGAACTTATCGCGTTACACCGCGTCTCTTCCGGAGTCATCGCCCGGCTCCCGGAAGAAAAACGACGCGCATTTTTTACCGAAATCGCTACGCGCCTCGGAAATGGTGCTACCGAGGCCGATGCCTGGCTCGCTTATCTCCAACAGCGCGCCGCAATAAACCACAATGCAGGGTTTGCACCCACATTACTTGAGCATTTTACCCCCCGGGGGATAGAAAAGCTGTCTGCTCAAAATCAGCAGGAATTTTTCAATGTCACGAGTTTCGCAGCGGGCTAACCGGGATGAGCCAGTAATGATCTGATGTAGTCAGTAATGGCGTTTTTGATGACAGCCCAGTTTTGTTGGTAAAACGTTATTTTTTGAGACAAGCGACGCTTATGCTGCTCAAACCACGCTGCGATGGCGAGGAAAATATGATTTCTTTGCGCCCGGCCAGTGCGGGCCTGACAGCGTT
>CANJWD010000046.1 GCA_947478475.1 Enterobacterales bacterium | reverse complement strand
TTTTTATTACGTACCCGCAATAACTCTCTGCCCACACACATTGTCTGACCATATTTTTAAAGAACTTTTTCCTGCCAGCCTTACTACTCTGGAGGCGCGAATTATAGGCCTTTCTTCTCCCCACGCAAGCCTTTTTTAGCAACAGGGGGATCCGATTAATCCTTCTGCACCGGGAGAAAGGCCGCTTCGATATGCATGAACTAAATATTTATCTCATTGTAATATCATTAAATTTTTAGCAAAGTCATCCACTTGGTGCCAGTCCGTGTATTCTACCTTTTTTTTCGTCGTATCCGTTTCACCACCAGTCATCCGCATAATGAGCTGAATCATCACTCTATCAAACCATCCATAACAGGGATAACATAATGCCCCAGCAAAGACGGCACAGACCTGTGGTTTCCACGGAGTATGCAAGAAAAATTTACGCACATAACTATTAGTTTGCGGAGATCTTTTTTCCGGTTTTCGTGCCGTAAGATTTACAGCGAAGAAAGCGCTCGGCATATTGCTCAGTTGTTCAATGTGCTGATTGACGAATCTGAATAAATTTACATTGAAATGCCCATAATGAACCGCTGCGCCGATGATAACCTGCTGATACTGCTTAAGGTCTACAGAACCAGCATCCAATAAATCTATCACATCACAAACAGCAACACTTTGTAATATATTAGCGATGTAAGAAGCGATGGCCCGTGTTTGTCCATTTTTACCAGAGTAAAGTAATAATATCTTCATATTTTATCTTTGATTTATTAACAGCATTTTTTCCAGATGACAGCACATCGTCAGGAAAAAAAGCCGTAAAATGAAATAGTTGTACAATATTACGGCCGTTTCTGCATAGTAACATGATATATAGGATTTTTGGCACAAAACCGGGATATCTCTTTATTCCGGAATATCTATTTATTCCAGAATATCTCTTTAAAGGAATAAAACTTAATCCGTCATCAAGCCTGTTCTGGCAGCTGATGTATTCCCTGAGTATTAATCTCGGCGTTACATGCGCTGGCGCACAACCACTCTTCGATGCGCTGCTGGCAGCAGCATTCTGCCAGTTTTTGCCGGCCACGTAGCGCACATTCCCAGACAATTAGCACACGCCATCCTGAAATGGAAATTTTTTGCCTGTTACGTAAGTCGCGTTCACTATTTTTGTTGATTTTATCGCGCCAAAAGTCCGTTCTGGTGGCGGGAAGTTTGAAAAAATGGCAGTTATGCTGGTGCCAAAAACAACCATGTACAAAAATGACCGCATTATAGGCATCAAGCACAAAATCGGGTTTACCGGGCAGTTCCGCTGCCTGAACACGGTAACCGACCGCCATCTGATCAAGCAAGCCGGCAACTTTTTGCTCAATAACGGTGTTATCACTGGCAATGGCGCGCATATTTTTACTACGAATAATGCCGCTGTGGACGTCAGCCATGAATTAAGATCACCTCAATTCTTCGTTGTCATTTCTTCGTTGTCATTTTGGCTGAAACTGCCAGCTCGATAAAAGGTAGCAGTAATTTAGCCACCGCCGCAAAGACAGGAACAACAACGGAATTACCAAACTGTCGGTAAGCCTGCGTGTCAGAGACCGGGATGCGGAAAGGCTCCCCCCCTGGTATTTCAAACCCCATTAAGCGTGCACACTCCGTCGGCGTCAGGCGACGCGGGCGTCTTGCCTGATTGTGTATATTGTAAAAATCAGCTTCGCCTATGGCCTTATCCCATCCACGGTCAATCAAAATTTCGGAGCCATCTTTGTGATAACGGGCCGATAATGTACGGGTAATACTGTCACAGTTGGCCGGATCAACCAGGCCATAACCAAAGCCATTGCCTTTGGCGCGGTGTTTTTTCGCATAAAGGTACAAATATCGCCACAACTGCGGTGTCAACAGGTATTTTTCATCGACTGCGGACTGAAGCAACTGACCGAGTGTCGGGCGCTTTGCAGGAAAATAGTGCCTGATATCTTTAAGTGTCAGGTCGTGATGAATATTAAGATTTTTGCGTGACCCTACCAAAACAATACGTTCGCGATGCTGAGGCAGGAAGTGTCTGGCATCAATAATTTTGGGATCATCCGCACCACTGGCATGCACGTCAGCAACCGCGTAACCGAGCGCATCAAGGGTGTCAGTGATAATACGAAATGTTTTTCCCTGATCATGGCTCTTCAGGTTTTTGACGTTTTCCAGTACGAACATAGCAGGATTTTTCGCCGCGATAATTCTGGCGACGTCAAAAAACAGCGTACCCTGTATTTCACAAGAAAATCCGTGAGCGCGCCCCAGGGCATTTTTCTTAGAAACACCCGCAAGGGAAAAAGGCTGGCATGGAAACCCAGCCAGTAATACGTCATGATCGGGAATAGTGCTGTCAATATGCTCAGCCGCTTTGGTATCAGATACATCGGCGCGTCCACTGAGGGTAACATCGCGGATGTCAGCATTGAATATGTGCGCAACAGGCGGGCAATAGCAATTGGCTTTATACGTCCGTACCGCATATTTATTCCATTCACTGGTAAATACACAAGCGCCTCCAATGGCTTCGAACCCTTTACGAATACCCCCGATACCGGCGAATAAATCAATAAAACGAAATTTATAGTTGGGGTGATTACTGGGTTGCCGGGGAAGCATACCTTGCAGCAGAGGCAGTTGTTCCGGGGTTAAAGATTTTTGCCGGCCTTTACCCTTATACCAGCGGTTGAATGATTCACGCGTCCATGCACCGTTACCGGCTGCGCTGAGAACTTCGATTATCTTTTGCAAGGGGTAAATTGCCAGTATTTGCTCAATAAGTTGTGTATCCTGTTGCAATTGCTGTCACTCTGGCTCGTCGTCTGAAAACATCGTGATCGAATGCCGCACGGCAAGAACGGTGTTCATGTCGTCCGGCGCGTCACTCACCAATGAAAAAATTTTATGCTGCATCACTATAGCCAATTAATTACTATTTTTAATCACTGTTTCGGTAACTATAATACACGTTTAGTGAAAGGTGATAGTGAACCACTATACTTGCCTGCCGATACAACAATACCTTACCACCGGATTATTTTCGCCCATGGTTTTTATGCCAGTGCATTACATGAAATTGCTCACTGGTGTATCGCCGGACATGCCAGGCGCCTGTTGATTGATTTTGGTTATTGGTACCATCCTGATGGCAGGGATGCCGCCTCACAGCGGCAGTTCGAAATGGCAGAGATAAAACCGCAGGCGCTGGAGTGGTTATTTTGTATGGCAGCGGGTTTCCCGTTCAGTGTGAGTTGCGACAATCTCAATGGTAACTGCGAACCTGATCGTGTTGCTTTTTTGAAACAAGTACGCGGCCAGGTTCTGTTATATCTAAAGCAAGGGCTCGCAGTCCGGCCTGCATGCTTTATTCGCGAATTACAACTATTTTACAATACCTCGACATTAACGGCAGCCGATTTTCCCGACGTAACCACATTACGTAACCAAATTACGTAACCATAAGCTATGGTGTGTTTAACCTGCTCTTGAATAATAATTTCTTCCATTCGATTGAATGAAACGATTGAATGAAACGATTGAATGACGCTCAAGGAAAATAATTAAATGCATTTTCGCGCGATAACCCGCATTGTTGGTCTGCTTGTTATCTTATTTTCAGGAACAATGTGCATTCCTGGACTGGTGGCATTGATTTATCGTGACGATGCGGGGAGGGCCTTTGGTCAAACTTTTTTTGTTGCACTTATCATCGGTGTTTTGCTCTGGTTACCTAATCGAAAACAAAAAAACGAGTTAAAATCGCGGGAAGGTTTTTTAATTGTTGTTTTATTCTGGACCGTACTGGGCAGTGTAGGAGCCTTGCCCTTTCTGTTCTCCGAAAAACCCGATCTCTCTGTAACGGATGCATTCTTTGAATCTTTTTCAGCGCTGACCACTACCGGGGCCACTACGCTCACCGGCCTGGATTCACTGCCTAAAGCCATTTTGTTCTACCGTCAGATGTTACAGTGGCTGGGGGGAATGGGAATCATCGTCCTGGCAGTGGCCATTCTGCCTATTTTAGGGGTTGGGGGGATGCAGCTTTATCGCGCAGAAATGCCCGGGCCATTAAAAGATAATAAAATGAGGCCTCGTATTGCGGAAACAGCAAAAACGCTTTGGCTGATCTACCTGTTGTTAACGATTGCTTGTGCCCTTGCATTGTGGGCAGCAGGAATGTCTGTTTTTGATGCGATATCTCATAGTTTTTCCACGATAGCCATCGGTGGTTTTTCCACTCATGACGCCAGTATTGGCTATTTTGCCAGCCCGGTTATTAACACCATAACGAGCGTGTTTTTGCTTATTTCTGCCTGCAATTTTAGTCTGCACTTTGCCCTGCTTAGCGGACGTAGCTTAAACGTGTACTGGCGTGATTTGGAATTTCGCATGTTTATTTTCATTCAGTTAACACTGGTTGCTGTCTGTACCGTATTGCTCTGGCAGCACCACGTTTACGATTCTGGCGCGGAAATTTTAAATCAGGCATTCTTTCAGGTTGTGTCTATGACGACCACAGCAGGTTTCACTACTGACAGCATATCTAAATGGCCACTCTTTTTACCTATCTTATTGTTGTGCGCTTCATTCATTGGCGGCTGTGCCGGATCTACGGGAGGGGGGCTAAAAGTGATCCGTATCTTATTGCTATTCCTGCAGGGTTCGCGTGAACTGAAACGGCTGGTACATCCTGACGCCGTCTATACCATAAAATTGGGCCATCTGGCGTTACCGGAGAGAGTTCTTGAGTCTGTCTGGGGATTTTTTTCCGCTTATGCTTTGGTTTTTATTGTCAGCATGTTACTTATTATAGCTACAGGTGTTGATGAATTTTCTGCCTTTGCAGCGGTAACGGCTACGTTAAATAATCTGGGTCCTGGTCTTGGCACCGTTGCAGATAATTTTACATCAATGAATGCTGCGGCCAAGTGGGTGTTGATTGTCACGATGCTCTTTGGCCGCCTCGAAGTATTCACCTTATTGGTTTTATTTACTCCTACATTTTGGCGGGAATAATCAGAGTAAAATACGCAACATCCGCCGTAACGGCTCTGCCGCTCCCCAGAGTAACTGATCACCGACAGTAAAGGCAGACAGGTATTCCGGGCCCATATTCAACTTACGTAAACGACCTACCGGCGTGTTAAGCGTACCGGTCACTGCGGCCGGCGTTAGCTGGTTCAGGGTTAACTCAGGATCGTTTGGAATGACACTGACCCACTCATTATGAGCCATCAGTATCTGCTCAATCTCTGGCAACGGAATGTTTTTTTTCAGTTTTAGGGTAAACGCCTGGCTATGACAACGCAGGGCACCGACACGCACACATATTCCATCCACCGGGATAATAGGGCGAGTATCAAGAATTTTGTTGGTTTCCGCCTCCCCTTTCCATTCTTCACGACTTTGACCGTTATCCCATGCTTTATCAATCCACGGTATCAGGCTGCCAGCAAGGGGGCCGCCAAAATGCGCCGTCGGAAAAACGTCGCTGCGCATGACCGCCGTGACATGACGTTCAATGTCCAAAATAGCCGCTGCCGGGTTTGCCAGCGGCGTGGCTACCGCCGCGTGTAACAGCCCCATTTGTGTCAGAAGTTCACGCATATGCTGAACTCCCGCCCCGGAGGCAGCCTGGTACGTTGCTACCGAGACCCATTCCAGTAAATTGTTACTGAATAACCCGCCCAGCGACATCAGCATCAGGCTCACCGTACAGTTGCCACCCACAAACGTTTTAATTCCCCGATCCACTCCCTGCTCAATCACACTACGGTTTACGGGATCAAGAATAATGATCGCATCATCCCGCATCCGCAGCGCGGAAGCTGCATCAATCCAGTAACCCTGCCAGCCAGTTTGGCGTAATTTAGGATAAATTTTATCAGTATAAACACCGCCCTGGCAGCTGATGAGAATATCCAGCTCACACAGTGCATCAAGATCCCAGGCATCTTGTAATACACCGGTTTTTTGTGTGCCAAAACAGGGGCCAACCAGGCCAGGCTGCGAAGTGGAAAAAAAGTATGGGCTGATACAGTCAAAATCACGCTCAGCGACCATGCGTTGCATCAGTACCGAGCCAACCATGCCGCGCCATCCGATAAATCCTACCTTTTTCATGTTAGTTTTTTCATGCTAGTTTTTTCATGTTAATAGTCCTGTTTACACGAACAAAGTACAGTGTAATCTGCTTTTTTTTATACTATAGAGCGCGTTAGATATAGAGCGCGTTAGATAATTCTTTCACGACCGGTAACACAAGGATACCATTTGGAAAGCGTATTTAAATTGCCCGTAGTCAATAACGACTTGATTAGGCTCCTGCAAATAACGGATACTCACCTTTTTTCTGGCACGCATCAAACCCTGTTGGGAGTCAACACCTGGCGCAGCTATCAGGCAGTGCTTGATGCAATTGTTGCGCGACAGCAGCCTTTGGATTTAGTTGTCGCCACGGGCGATCTTGTTCAGGATCATTCGCAAGTGGCCTATCAGCATTTTTCCCGTGGTGTCACGCGTTTGCCAGCGCCTATGAAAGATGTCCTGACGCGGGCAGCTATTCTCCCGGAAAAACACCTTCTGTTAGGCGATAACTGGCAGATAATTCTGCTAGACAGCCAGGTAACCGGCGTCGATTACGGTGAGTTAGCGCATACTCAGCTAACATGGATGGAACACTGTTTACGCATACAGCCACAGCGTCATACCCTGGTGCTATTACATCATCATCCTAAGCCTTCGGGCTGCCAGTGGCTTGATAAACACGGGTTGCGTAACGCACAGCGGCTGGCAGCAGGGCTCGCCGCTCATACCAGGGTCCGTACTCTGCTGTGCGGGCATATTCATCAGGAACTGGATGATGACTGGTATGGTCTGCGTCTTCTGGCCTGCCCGTCGACCTGCATACAATTTAAGCCACGTTGTACTCATTTTACGCTTGATACTGCGGCACCTGGATGGCGTTATCTTGATTTACTACCCACGGGTGTTATTAACACCCAGGTCCATCGTTTACGCAGCGATGAATTCTGCCCGGCTATGAGTGTGAGAGGTTATTGACTGACTTTATGATTCAATCGGGCTATCACGCTGATGCCATTGAAGTACTCAGCGGTCTGGAACCGGTGCGCCGTCGGCCGGGAATGTATACCGACACGACGCGTCCCAATCATCTCGCTCAGGAGGTGATTGATAATAGCATTGACGAAGCGTTAGCAGGCTTTGCGCGGCGCATCGATGTTATTCTTTACGACGACCACTCTCTGGAAGTAACCGATAATGGCCGTGGCATACCGGTGGATATTCATCCGCAAGAAGGCATCCCGGCCATAGAGCTCATTTTGTGTCGGTTGCATGCGGGCGGCAAGTTCTCCAGTCAGCACTATCAATTTTCCGGCGGGTTGCATGGTGTCGGTATTTCAGTGGTGAATGCGCTCTCCCTTCGCCTTGAGGTAACGGTGCGTCGTGACGGAAAAATCTACAACATGTCCTTCAAAAAGGGGGAAAAAGAGCAGCCGCTAACGGTTATCGGAAGTTGTGGCAAACGCAACACCGGTACCAGCATCCGTTTCTGGCCTGATATATCATTCTTCGATAGCCCCCATTTTTCTCTCCCCCGTCTGATCCACCTTCTTAAAGCCAAAGCCGTGCTCTGTCCTGGCATTGAGATATTTCTTCAGGATAAGATCAGCGGCCAGCAGCAGCACTGGTGTTATGCAGACGGGCTGACCGCCTATCTGATGGAAGCGGTAAACGATTTTATCCTGCTGCCACCCGTGCCGTTTGTCGGTTCTTTTATCACTGATACGGGAACGGTAGACTGGGGAGTAGTATGGCTTCCGGAAGGAGGACAACTACTGACCGAAAGTTACGTTAACCTGATCCCGACCCCGCAGGGTGGGACACATGTTAATGGCCTGCGGCAGGGCTTGCTGGATGCCCTGCGTGAATTTTGTGAATGCCGCAATCTTTTACCGCGCGGCGTTAAACTCTCTGCAGAAGATATCTGGGATCGTTGCGCGTATGTACTCTCTGTCAGAATGCAGGATCCTCAGTTTGCCGGGCAGACCAAAGAACGCCTTTCTTCACGCCAGTGCGCAGCATTTGTTGCCGGGGTTATTAAAAACGCACTGACTATCTGGCTCAACCAGAACGTCCCGATTGCAGAGCAACTGGCCAGCCTGGCGATCACCCGCGCCCAACAGCGGCTGCGTGCCACTCGCAAAGTGGTGCGTAAAAAGCTGAGCAGCGGCCCGCTATTACCCGGTAAACTGGCCGACTGCACGTCGCAGGACTTACGTCTGACGGAGTTATTTCTGGTTGAAGGGGATTCTGCCGGCGGCTCAGCCAGGCAGGCACGCTGTCGTGAATATCAGGCCATCATGCCATTAAAAGGAAAAATTCTTAATACCTGGGAAATTTCTTCCGATGAAGTGCTGGCATCGCAGGAAGTTCACGATATTTCGGTCGCCATTGGCATCGATCCAGAGAGTGAGAATCTGAGCACATTACGTTATGGAAAGATCTGTATTCTGGCTGATGCGGACTCTGATGGCCTGCATATCGCAACGCTGTTATGTGCACTTTTTGTCCGCCATTTTCAGGCACTGGTGCGTGCGGGGCATATTTACGTCGCAATGCCCCCACTTTATCGCATTGATTTGGGTAAAGAAGTCTTTTATGCGCTGGATGAAAACGAAAAAGATGCGGTGCTGAAACAGCTAAAACAGAAGCGCGGAAAACCTGGCGTCCAGCGCTTTAAAGGCCTGGGTGAAATGAACCCGCTACAGTTACGCGAAACCACGCTCGATCCTAATACCCGGCGTCTGGTGCAGCTGACGGTAGATAACGATAATATTGAACAAACGCTAACGATCATGGACATGCTGCTGGCAAAAAAACGTGCTGAAGACCGCCGCAACTGGCTACAGGCTAAAGGCAATACAGCTGAAATAGACCTGTGATCGTTGCTCCTCTCTTCGGATCTAAAATAATCGTACTATTCCGGATAAATCCCGGATAAGTTTTTTTATGTTTAGGGTGGAGCCATTGCCAACAGTATGAAAAAATGGTGGACTATGGCGCTGACTGATTGAGGAAACGGGCATGGCAAACAGAGAAGTACTGGATGAACAACGCGAAGAAACCCGTTTGATAATCGAAGAATTACTGGAAGATGGCAGCGATCCTGACGCGCTGTATACCATTGAACATCACCTTTCTGCCCAACAGTCTGATCTGTTGCAGCATGCGGCAACGGAAGCGTTCAAACTGGGTTATGAAGTGACTGATGCCGAAGAGCTGGAAACAAAAGAGGGACCGATAATCATGTGCTGTGATGTGACCAGCGAAGTATCGCTTAATCCGCTCCTGATCGATGCTCAGGTAGAACAGCTGGTAACATTAGCTGAACGCTGCGGTGTCACTTACGACGGCTGGGGCACCTACTATGAAGAGCAGGACGATACCGAGGAAAGTGATCACAATTTCTTTGATGAAGATGACGACGGCCGGCGTCATTAGATGCTGTGCAAGATTGCAACGTTGCAACATTGCAATCTTGTAGTGAGCGCAGCGGTTTAGTACGTCATGTTTAGTACGTCATGTTTAGTACGTCATGTTTAGTACGTCATGGAAACCGCTCGGGCGTGTCTTCTGAAGGGGACGTGGAACAGGCTGGCAGTACCAGGTAAGAACCTTCAAAAATTGCACCCTTTTTTTTGTTCCCCAACAGACTCACTTCAAGCTGTACACGGGCCCTGCGGCCACGTGCCAGGCGGTCAAGGTCGCCGCTGACTGAATTAAGGTCCGCTACCGCCCATGGCCGCCCAATAACAGAGGTGCTGTAACGGATGTTAGCATCAACTAAAATAATCGTACCGCCAAGGTGACGTTCACGCAATAACAGCCAGATAAGGCCCCATCCGGTCAGTGTTGCCAGTGAAAAAAGACTACCCGCAAACGCGGTATGATGAAAATTTTGGTTGCCCGCTTCAGGCATTGAGGTGATAAAACGCTGCCCGGTATACTGGCTGATACGCACGCCCATTTTTTCACTAAGCGGAATATGATCATACCAGGCTTGCTGTAGCTGAATACACCAGTCGGGACGATGCAGAATATCATCCATTGTTGCGACATGTTTTATCATCAGGAAGTGGCGCACCAGGACAGCCTGAGGTGCGGCAATTTCACCGTGATTAACAAAACCCAGCCTGGTAAAAAAGCCAACCGTGTTGTCGCGGGCGCTACATACCACGCGCTTTACCCCTTCCTGACGCGCGACAGATTCCAGTGTCATCGCAAGCAATGTCCCCAACCCCTTAGCCTGGTGGCCGGGTTCTACTGCCAAAAAACAAATAGCGGCTTCATTATCTGCATTAACGTGCAAACGCCCTACCGCCACAGGTTTACCCTGCTCATCCACCACCATCTGGTGGTGGGCCAGCGCATCATAGGCATCTTTTTCCGATCCCACGGGCTGGTGCAGCGGCTTGCGTAACATTAACCAGCGAAACTGATAATAATCATTAAGCTCCTGTGCGGTTTTAGGTATGCGCAAATGATACATATGGGTTCTCCCTGATCTTAAAGGGCCTCGCATTTAACCGGGCTACAGAAAAATCAGCCCTCTTTGCCGCCGCCACGGCTGGAACGTTTACGATCATTTTCAGTCAGGTAACGTTTACGAATACGGATTGACTGCGGGGTCACTTCCACTAACTCATCATCATCAATAAACTCCAGTGCCTGTTCCAGTGTTTTTTTGATGCAGGGAACCAGCGTGGTCGCTTCATCGGTACCGGACGCACGCATATTGGTCAATTTTTTACCGGTGAGACAGTTGACAGTCAAATCATTAGAGCGGGTATGTATACCAATAATTTGACCTTCGTACACTTCAGCGCCATGGCCCAGAAATAATTTACCCCGATCCTGCAAGCTATACAGAGCGTAAGCAACGGCTTTACCCTGACCATTCGAGATCAAAACACCATTTTGACGCTGACCAATTTCCCCCACACGCACATCGTCGTAGTGACTAAAGGTAGCGTAAAGCAGACCGGTTCCGGATGTCATCGTCATAAATTCGGTACGAAAACCAATCAAACCACGGCTTGGGATCACATAATCGAGACGGATACGACCTTTACCATCCGGGATCATGTCACGGATATCTCCTTTACGCTCTCCCATTGCCTGCATCACCGCGCCCTGGTGCTGCTCTTCAATATCCAGCGTCACCTGTTCAAACGGTTCTTGCTCACGGCCGTCAATGTTCCGGTAGATAACCTTCGGACGGGATACGGCAAGCTCAAAACCTTCACGCCGCATATTTTCTATCAGCACAGAGAGATGGAGCTCGCCACGACCAGAAACCCGAAACGCATCAGGATCTTGCGTCTCTTCAACACGCAGTGCCACATTATGCACCAGTTCTTTGTTCAGACGCTCAAGGATCTGGCGGGAGGTCACATATTTGCCCTCTTTGCCGCAGAAGGGCGACGTATTCACACAAAAAAACATCGTTACCGTCGGCTCATCAACCGTCAGTGGCGGCAGTGCTTCCACACGATTCACATCACAAATGGTATCTGAAATATTTAATTCACCCAAACCGGTAACCGCAACGATATCACCCGCTTCCGCCAGAGCGGCTTCGATACGCTGCAAACCCATATGGCCCAGCACCTTACCCACTTTAGCGCTACGCGTTTTACCCTGATGGTCGATAATAGTGACCTGCTGATTCGTTTTAATAACACCACGCCGGATGCGGCCAATACCGATAACTCCAACGTAATTGTTATAATCGAGCTGGGAAATTTGCATCTGTAACTGGCCATCAGGCTCAACCTGAGGCGCTTCAACATATTTCACGATGGCTTCAAACAGTGGAGTCATATCCTGGGCCAGCGCATTATGGTCAGTCCCCGCAATCCCCAGCAGAGCGGAGGCATAAATAATCGGGAAGTCAAGCTGCTCATCCGTAGCACCGAGATTCACGAACAGGTCAAACACCTGATCAACGACCCAGTCCGGACGCGCGCCAGGACGGTCAACTTTATTGATAACCACAATGGGCTTCAGGCCATGAATAAAGGCTTTCTGGGTAACGAAACGGGTCTGTGGCATCGGGCCATCCATCGCATCGACAAGCAATAGCACCGAATCAACCATCGACATCACACGCTCAACTTCACCACCGAAATCAGCATGTCCTGGGGTATCTACAATATTGATACGGTAACCCTGCCAGTTAATCGCAGTATTTTTTGCCAGAATGGTGATGCCGCGCTCTTTTTCCAAATCATTGGAATCCATGACACGCTCTGTCGGGTCATTACGCTCCCCCAGCGTGCCAGATTGTTGCAACAACTTATCGACCAGGGTCGTTTTTCCATGGTCAACGTGCGCAATAATGGCGATGTTACGCAAATTCTCAATCACAGTTTTGCCTCAGACAGGTACAATAACGCCATTGTACACGGATTAAATGACGGACCAAACAGAATCGCTGCCTCTGTCCCAGCGCCCGTTCACGGCCGTTGTATAACCTGAGTGCGGGATAAAAGGTGTTGCATCTACTGAACTAACGATAACGAATCTGATTTTACTTTGAAGGAAGACTTGAATGAATCAGAGCGCTTATTCTGGAATATTTTTAATACGGTGACTAATTTTACTTGACCACTACACTTTTGCAGCATGCCAAAAGCTGTTATCCGCAAACTGTTAGCCGTTTGATACCCCGGCATGGCATTAAAAAATGGCCCTGTTTATAACAGGGCCATTTTGGATAAAATTTCACTATAAAATTTTTAAAATCAATATGATAATTCATATACATCGCTAACAAGATCATATTTTTTCATAAAATTAGCAATAGTTGTGAACGTTGCGGTTGTAATATCAGAAT
>CANJWD010000045.1 GCA_947478475.1 Enterobacterales bacterium | reverse complement strand
GGTGCTCCGCTGGAAGTGGTTAAGAAATACATTCAGAATCAACGTGGCTGATTGTTCCTTGAGGCTTTCAGCCTCATTCAAATTCCCCTCCCGCCTTCGTCGGCTGGAGTACCCTTTGAGGTGAAGATGGTGCGGAAATTATCCGTTACCAAAAATGCCCGGCGTTCCATGGTATCAGCGATATGGCACTATTAACAAAGTAGTTTAAAGGCCTTAAGACAGGCAATAGCGAAGAAAGAGAAAAAAGTGACGTCCAGTTTGTACAGATAACCCCGATGATGAAAAAACTTTCCCTGACGCTCAGGGAAAGTTTGTGATGAAAAACATTCGTTACTGAAGTTGCTGGATCAACACTCTGTGATCCGCTGGAAGCGGGCGTGATGATTGTGATAGTTGACCAGACCCCTGGATACCTTCACTGGATGTAAAGGTTGCCATGGACTGAGCCAGCATCTCATTGTTTTTTGGTAAATTCTGGCTGGAAACGAGCAATTCCTTCTTTTCCTCCAGGTGCTCATGACTCTCCTGCTCACTTTCACCAGGCGACAAATCCTTCTCTCCTTTACGGGGAGCCGGTTCTATCGTGAGACTACCTTCGGTTTGTAGAAATTCAAACTGAAGGGTGTTCGGAAATTCGTCCATGCTTTGAAGTAAGTCGCTGATCCTGAACTTATTTAAACTGCCAATTTCAAGATTCATCCCCCGCTCTGCGGCCTCTTTAATATTAACAAAGCGGATATGGGTATCTGATAACGCAGACTTACAGGAGAGGATGAGATCCTGTCCATTGCGCTGGAGTGAGAGGTCAGCGATGCTGCTGTCAGAAAACCGAATGACTGAATGCTTACCCCGATCATCTATCGTGATATAGCGGTAGTGAGCGAGTCTTTCTGGCTCGTTAAACCAGTAATAGGCCTCTTCTGAGCGCCCGGTAATGGCCAGATGGTCACTACCTGCCAGTATTGGCAGCCGAATTTTTTCACCGCGAGGGGCACTATCATCCCGCTGTAACACCACTCCATTTTGGGTCAGGTTAGCAAATGTGAACTTTCCTGCCGGGGTGGCAGTTGTGTCACTGACCGACCAGAGCGCTCCGGTTGTCTGGTCATGGACGTAGCTGGCTTGCTGCCCGGCGACCTGACCCAGGTAGTGCAGACTATGATCCGCATTAAGTGTGGCGGCACGGAGCACTTTTTCTTCCGCGGGCAGATACCAGGCTGCGGGCTGACCTGGCTTAGCGATCAGTCGGACGGCTGGCGGTAATTCAGCATTATTTTTGAGTGACGCAATGGCGGAGACGATGTCATCCTCGGTGCGATCCTGCACATCCCAGGCAATCAGCAGCGGCCGGTCGCTCATACCGGCGTCTGCTGACAGCAGTAAGAGCGCTCCGTCGGCGGTTTTCAGCTGAAGTTTATCGCCCTGACGGATCACACTCTGGTATTTTTGATCCGCCTGTGGCCAGGGCTCTGCGGCGAAAATCTCCGCTGAGAGCACCCCATTTTTACTGAGTGTCTTTTCACTGAGTGTCTTTTCACTGAATGTCTTTTCATTGAGTGTCTTTTCATTGAGTGTTATGGCCGTTTGAGCGGCCAACGGCTGGCGGTATAACTGCTGACTGTCGCTGTCAAAAATCCACGCCTGCGTCCGGTCAGTGCTCAGACCATGACAGGTCAGGTTGTCGCCGGCAGGGAGATTTGCTCCGCCCGGCACGATGCAATCCGCCACGCTGTCATACCATGCCGTAACCGGTTTTCCGTTGCGCTCTTTCACCCCCTGAAGCAGCAGGGTGCTGAATCGGGCGGGATTATCCCGGGCCAGCTGACGCAGTGCTGCCGTTAAATTTTCCCGATGAGGTTGCAGCCACGCGGCGGTTACCCCGGTCAGACGGAGCGTGCCCTGATTATCTGCCAGCCAGAGTGTTCCGTCATCAGTAAGGGCAATCAGCTGCTGGTTGCTCGTCTGGCTGCTTGTGAAGAAGAGGGATCGGATATCTTTCCTGACCATGTGAGCCTTTTGCTCAGAGAGGCCGTTACCGGGCTGAAAATAGAGCCGCTGCCGCTGATGGCTGTAGAAATAATAGCCGGGTTGATCTCCGTCCGTAATGAAAGCGAGGGTAAAATCCGACAGCAGGGCGGGCTGCTGAGGGTTTTTCTCTTTCAGAGCGGCCAGGATGTCAGCATCCTCCTGATCCGCATCGATCCGATTCATTTTGATCAGATCTGTGATCCGTTTTCCGTCAATCTTCATCCAGTAATGTTTCGTTACACCTTCTGTCTGACCCGAATAACTGACTACCTTAGCCATGCTCCCTTTTATCTGATGTTCCGGCGCGCTGAGAATGCCAGTCACCCAATCATTAGGCGCTATATTTCCTTCGGGGTCGGACGGGTGCGTCATCTCAGAAAGCACTTTCTCTGTAATGCCGTCGATATAGCTCAGTAGGTCAGTATGCCCGTCAACCGCCACCAGTTTCAGCGCTGCCTCTTCCACCTGATAAGTATATGAAACAGGGCCCTCATCGCCCAGCGCTTCCAGCACGAACAGGAGCTGGTTATCACGCTGCATCACATAGCTGCTCACTGTCCTAATGTCAGATTTCATCGGCAGATACTCCGTCAGGATTTCCCCGCTGGTGATGTCGACCTGCCAGAGCGTTTCACCCTGGCAAAACCACGCTTTATCACCCTCAACTTTTGCCAGCGTTGCCTGGCTGAGAAAGTCTGCTTTATCAGGCCGGTTAGTGTAAATGAAACGATCGCGACCAGTCTCATAGAAAGCACGGCCAACAGGGCCGCTTTGTGGCGAGGGCAGATAGTCCTCTACGGCTACAAAGGGCGTCTTGTGATGCTCAGCATTGCTTAACTGCCGGAGATGGTCATGCAACCCTTGCAGGTTTTTAAAAGCGTTAGCGTTGGTTACAACCTCTTGTTTCTGCCACTCATGCGCTTCGTTTTGCGCAAAAGAAAATACCCCGCTGTTATTTATCAGAGAAATACTACACGGCACTTCAGGGAGCGTTATTGTTATGTTGCCAGTGTGAAGTTTTTTATCCTCAATCGTGGCATTATCCGCATCGCTGATATTTCGGGCATCCAGCACCCAGCGGGTCTCGCTGTTATCTCCCTGTAAAGAGAGAAAGACGCCTTCTTGCAGGCTAATATGGTAGGTTCCGCTCCCGCCGGTCAGGTCATAAGAGAGTTTGCCGTGAATAATCTCTGGCAGCGATGGAATGACAATAGACCGATCTCTGTCATCCAGAATGACCTCAACCTTTGTGTCCACAAAATCGGGCATGATCCTGTTGATGATGCGCTCTGAGGGAAACGCATAAAAATCAAAGTCAAATTTTTCGCTTTCTTCCAGTCGCCGCAGCAGGTCAAAGCCCCGGTCCTTGCGCCACGTGGCGAAGGGCAGGATCATATATTCATAATCAATGTAGGAGACCGGGGTGACCGGCAGGACAAGAATATCACTGTCGCCTGGAGCGAAGCTGACCGCTTCCTCAGAGTAACCGAGACCTTTGCGGATATTAATCGCCTGGGTTTTGTCCGGGTTCGTTGAACCGTCAGGCCACCATGCAAAAGCATTATCGTGGCCCGATCCTACCCTTTTTTCAGTTTTATTGCGGTAAAGACAGGGGCTGCCAAAAGTTAGCGTGCCATTTTTCAGGTCCAGCTTATTAATCACTGCACCCGGGATGGCCTCTGTCACCTGATAGCGGCTGCCATCTGATGCTATTTTCTCTGCCTGCCGGTATCCTCCTTGCCGCCAGGCAGCGTCAAGATCGGCAAAATAACGGCCCACCGCCTCTGCCTCACTGGCTATCTTGCCAAATGCTTCGGCCAGCGCCGTAAAACCAATGCCTAAGCCCGCCAGCGGTACCGACAACGCCCCGGAAAAAGCGGCGACGGTGGAGGCACCAAGGTAACCGGCACCCAGCCCCACTCCGGTAGTGACCAGTCCGGCGGTGTCAAACGTTAACTGCGTGCCAAAAACGGCGCGCTGCGCTTCATTCTGTGCATGCGCCAGTTCAACGCTATCCAGCACCATACTGGCAACATTTAATCCAACACCCGCCGTGCTGCTGAGACGGGAGAGCGGTGACAACAGGCTGCTGGTCACATCCCGGCCTTCACTGGCCGCCAGCTGACAGAGCCGGATAAATTTTGCCCCATCGTCCAGTGCACCCTGCGCCATCTGGGTGAGGTTAACCCAGGTATGCACCCGGAGTGCGGTATCTAACGTTGCCGGCAGTGGATCAGCAGGGACGTTCGGATCAGCAGAGGCCGCCGCGCGTTTTTTATCGGCAAACCACGGGATGAGGGTCTTAATGAGAAAGGCGGAATTGAGCCCGTGCACCGCTTCTGCTTCGGTGATCCCGGCTTTCGGTGTGAATTTCCCGGCCGTAGCGTCGAAGGTGTTTCTGATGACATCGAGGTTTTCATTATAATTTTTAACAAAATCAATGATACGCCTGTCATTCGTTGTCAGTGTGTGGGGAGGCAGCTCAGGTGCTGCCGGGTTAATAAATTGCAGAGTGTGGTTTTCCGAAAGGGCATCATCTTTCTTAAGACTCCCCAGCACCGGCAGCCATTCCCCGGCAGGTAACGGCAGCGATTCCCCGGTGAGTGACGTGTTGCCCATGAGTTCCTGCATCGCCTGCTGAAAATCTTCGGCGCGGTTAATCGCCGCCAGCAGCGAGATCTCTCTCTGTACAGCAGATTCCTGGCGCTGTTCTATTGCCTGATGCCTTGCTAAATCAGCGCGGTCAGCATAAATATCCGTCCGCTCTGTCGGCGCCACATAGTGATACGCCACGCCGCCCTCGCCACGGTAAAAGATGATTTTTGCCGTTTTAGACGCTTCAGCCGCGCTGAGTTTTCTGCCCTGCTCATTGACCCTTATGAGTGCGGTGCGTGCCGACAGTTCGTTTGTAATACCCCGCCGCAAGAGCTCTGCGGCCAGAACGCCGGCAAAACTCTCTTTTGGTGTTGCGGTCGTGGTCAGCGCACAGCCCGCCAGGCTGATGTAGTCCGGCGTATGGCGTGTCTCGCCGGGTCTGGTGAGTGCCCTGGCTAATTTTTCCAGGTTTGCAGCCAGCGTCACGGCATCCAGGCCTGCCAGGGTGCTATTGTTTAGCTCTCCCGTCTCACCCCCGGCAGTGCGTCCATGACCCACCAGTTGCCAGCGCACTTTTTCTGTCGGTGCCTGAGGTGATTTTTGTAACAGCGTCGTCAGAGCCTCTTTTGATAAGTCTTCCCAGGAGGCGCTGCCGTCAGGTGAAATCGCTCTCTTAAACGCACGGAAGTCGCCGTTTTTGTCCATTTGCAGCAGAAAGCTGCTTTCCGGGTGTTTTTCTGCCAGCATCAGAGCGGCTTCATTCACGGCAATGTCATCTTCCAGCTGGATGATGAGCTGCTGTTCATAGCGAGTTTCTCCGCCGCTCTGGTTGTTAACCGCAGGCAATGGCAATTGCCAGTCCGTCACACTACGGTTGCGCACGCTCTCTGACGCACTGCCGCCAAGATGGCTCTGACGCCAGGCTGGGGGAAGGAGCCTGTTGATGACATCGGTAAAATGGTTGTCGTTGATGTAACGCATTATGATGCTATACAGCACTGCGGTGCAGGTGAATTCTCCATTTTCACCCCGTAAGCGCTCTTTCCAGTTTTGAAGCACGTTAACCTGAGCACTGTGCCTGTTGGTGATGTTGAATAACTCCGGAGCTAGCCTCTCTGCTTCACTCAGTAAGGCATAAGCATATCTCCTCAGTGCCACCGGAGAATCTCCCTCTGTGCCAAAAACAGAACTGGAAGAATAACGGGTAAAGATCGCCGCCAGCGCCACCAGGTTTTGTGCCCGGACCTCCGTTGCGGCCTCCGTTAAGGCAAAGGTGTTTATAATTTGCTGAGAGTGCTCCGGCGTAAGCGGGGGCCACTCACTCTGTGCGCTATCATGCTGCTGTAGTACTTTGACAAATAGTACCCTGCTAAATATCTCCTCCAGGTTTGCCTGTGTCTCCATCGCGGTCAGGTCTATCCCGGTACGGCCGCTCTTGAGTGCATCCACAAACATCTGATAATAATCGCCCAGTTCTAACAGCTTCAGTAGTTCGATGAGATTTGTCTGACCCTGAATGGCAGCATAGGGCGCGGCAAACATTTTAAAATGTTCACGGAACAGTTGCCCGAGATCACCGATGGGCAGAGCGCGCGGGGCTTCTTTGTCATTAGCGATGTAGTGTGTAAAGTACTCCCAGTGCTCAGCCGTGCCTTCTAGCATAGTGTTGAGCTGATTTTCTGATAGCAGCAGGGTTTGCTTTTCAATAACCTGATGGCCGTCTTCCTGAACCGCCCGGTCAGCCGTTAAAATGTAATTATTGGCTGCCTTATCGGACCAGTCCGGGGTACGCTCACCATTCTCATAATTACCAAAAAAACGATCCGCGCCAGTATACGACGGTGAGATGCGCTCAAGCGGCAGGTATTTCTGTTCATAAAGTGCCTCTGCCTGCTTTTTGACGCCCCCCCCCGCTTTGCGGCTGTTGTGTATCAGCTGGATGAAAAAGCTATTGTTTTTCTCAACAAATGTCTCAAAATCAGCCTCTGTTTTCTTATTTAACCATGTTAGCAGGCTTTGAGAGAGCGCCTTGTTCTCTGTCCGCCAGGGACCCTCGCTGGCCAATTGAATCAGCGGCTGAATAACGTTTTGTTCCATCAAATATGCAATGGTCTGATTAGCCATATAGTCAGGCTGCATACAATCTATCAGGCTTTCCATAATGGGCTGTAGATTCAATACGTGCCCGTCAATGGTTGTCAGCAGCTGTTGCATCAGACTGACTTTGAGCTCCCTGAAATGTGGACCGATGCTGTTGATGGCTGAGATCAAACTGCTATTGTTAGCTCTATGGTGTAAATAGTAATCCAGATTGTGTTCGTTCCACCTTTTCGGCAGGCGGAGTGTCATTCTGACACCGCTCAGGTTGGCATCGGTGAAATTAGCACGTGAGATGTCAACCTGTTCAAACGTAGCATTAGTAAGATTAACACCAGTGAGGTTAGCAGACAGGAAGATAGCGTCAGTGAAGTTAGCACCGGTGAGGTTAGCATGGCTGAATGTAGCACCGGTGAAGTCAGCAGCGATGAGTGTAGCATCAGTGAAATTAGCACGCCTGAGGTTAGCACCTGTGAGATCAGCACGACTGAAATCAGTACCACTAAGGTTCGCGTCTGTACAGTTAGCACCCGTGAGTTCAGTGTCAGTAAGGTTAGCATGAGTGAGGTTAGCACGACTAAAACTAGCACCGATGAGGTTAGTCGTAGAGAGGTTAGCCCCCGTGAGGTTAGCTTCCGTGAAGTTAGTGGCAGCGAGGCTAAAACCACTGAGGTTAACATCAGTGAGGTTAACGCCCGTGAGGTCAGCCCCACTCAAATCAGGACCACTGAGATTATTACGGATTTTATTGATTAAATTAGCATCTCTGAGGTCAGCATCCTGCCAGTTAATATCGTGCATTAAATTTTCTAACGTATCAGTATCAACCAATAAATCATAGAGGTCAGCATGCTGCCATTTGTCTATCTGAAGATGGGCCTTCAGTGTGGCCAGGGGCATAGAAATAGACGCTTTACTCTTTTTCCATTCGATAGTGACCTCAGGCTGTAATTTTTTCGTGTTCCAGTTTTCTTCCAGCGTGAACGCTTCCCCCTTCAGCGTAACAGTGATCTTTTTTGGCTCTCTCATCGCTGAGAGCTGCAGGCGCAGAGGGGTGCACGCTTCAATAATATTCTGTACCAACTCGCTGAAAAGTCCTTGATTTTCTGGAATTATTTGCTGAATATTGCTATCTTTTAATGCGTTATAGAAATCAGAAAACACATCGCTTATTTCAGAATTATTCATTTTTCTTATCGGCGAATTGCCCAGAGGGTATAACGCTGCCTTTTTTGCGGCAGCTTCACTCACTGGCAGTGCATCGGGAATACCATGGCTAATATCAGCAGCTTCACTATCAGCAAATACCACACTCTGATGTTTTAGAAACCTATTTTCATAATAAAAGCGTACCTTTCCAACCTTATGTGAGCTATCTCCCAGCGTGATTTTTCTGCCCTGTTCATCCACACCCAGTGATTCCGACCGGGCAGTCAGGCTTTCTACTTCCATATACCGGGAGAGTTCCTCCATCAAGCTGGCGGCAAAACTGTCAGGCGCGTCGTTCTTATCTGTCAGCGTGCAGCCCACCAGGCTGATATGATTCGGTGCACGGTGGCCTACAGCTTCGTATATTTTTTGAAGGTTTGTCGCCAGAAGAGCAGAATTCAGATCACCCATGGTGCTATTGTTTAGCGCTCCGGTCTCTCCTGAAGCAGTGCGCCCGTGTCCTACGAGCTGCCAGCGTACTTTATCGTCTACGCCAATACCGCTAAAGGCTGCCTTTAGACTTTTCGCTGAATCCTTTGATGGCGCCCAGAGACCATCCTCGATTTTTAGTACCCGGTAGTGACCCTCTGTATCCAGCTGAACCAGAAGAGTTCTTTCCGGATGTTTGCCTGCGAGTGCTGCTGCCGCACGCCTGACAACGACTTCATCTTCTAGCTGGATAATGAGTTGTATTGTGTAGTCGGTATCACTGTTACTGCCAGCGTTACTTTGAACAGTATCAGGTAGCGTCCAGGTGGCCAGGGTAGCGTCGTTGCGTACTCCGTCAGGGTGGGGGCCGTCGTAATCATTTTGCTCTCTGTCAGGCAGAACGAGAGGATAGAGTGATGTCAGGCGCTCTCGAAGCAATTTAAGCTCAGTTGTAATAATCTCTTCTGAAATCTCTGCCAGGATGATTAGCCCTGCACTGGCGACTTTATCCAGGTTGCTTTTTAGTGCGCGAATTTTCTCATTTCTGGAGAAGAACGAAAAATCATTCCTGTGTTTCGCCAGATATTGAGCTGACAACTCACACAGATCAACGATAACCTCGAACCTCTCATTGGGTGCAACCATCCAGAACCACTTTAATGAACGTAGTAATTCTTTATATGTTTTCCCCTTATATTTCATAGGGACAGTAGCATAAGTATCAATTTCGTTCAGATGCGGCATACCCTGTAAATTATCTATCTGCTGTGATAGCTGGCGTTCGATATCCGACATCTGCGCTTTAAACAGTTTCTTAAACAGTTCCTTTATTTTTTTTTCAAATTTAACCGTCAGCAACAGGTCGCCCTTTATTATCCAGTCGTTATATTCTCTTCCTGCAGAAACGCCGGGATCCGTGGATGCCACCTTATCTTCCACGCCATCTGTAATTCTCAGGCCGAGGGTACCGGTCAGTTCAGCCAGGCCATACACATTTTGAAAGGTATTCATGTGGCTGTTGCCGACCAGGGCTACCCACTTACCGGAATCAGGCAAACTCTGGTAGTGACGAATCACTTTTTCAGCAAAGTAATTCATCATCTCGTTTCGGGTTGTACCAGTATCGTTCTCTGTTATTCCAGCCTGCTGATAACTAGTGGTAGAGTCTATTGCCACTATTTTGATGCCAGCCTGGCGGGCTGCTTCGACGACGGTTAAAAAATTATATTTCGGATCGGAGTCCTTTAAAAAAAAATGCCCTTTGTTCTGACGGGTGAGATAACGTTTTAAAAGATCGGGCATGTCGCTCCCCGGCGCTGCAAAGTATTCGTCAAGACTGCGCTGATGAATGTCAGACAATAAATGCTCCATATAGAGCGTTCTGACACCCTTCTGATAAAATTCAGCCATGTTGTCGATTAAAAATTGCTTGCTGCCGATATCGCTATGTGCTTCGCCCAGCACTACTCCCTGAGTCAGCGGCATAATATGCTCAATCAGCTCAGGCTGAGACATTCCCTCCGCGGCTGATAACTGAGAAATTTGTGTTAACAGATTGACTCTCTCTGGCAAGAGCGTCTGACCCGATTGATTCAGCTGTTTGAAATAGTGCGCCGCATCCGTCTGTAAACGTGTTCTTTTTTCAAAAAATTCATCCAGTTCCGGTGTTTTCTCCCAACAATATTCAGGATGAAATGCTCGCTCCGCCGGATGCATTTCAGTCATTTCAGATATTGCTAGCTGATGTGGCTCGCTGATTTCGTATTCTGGAAAAAGAGGGGGTGATATATTTCGTGTTAGAGAATTTCCTCCCAGAAACTCTTCAATTTCCCTGGCCTCACTCGCCTCACTGTCAGTCAATACCGCAGCCCGACTTTTCACAACTCCATCGTCATAATAATAGATTCTCTTTCCACCCTTATACTGGCTCCCTTCGGGCGTGATTTTCCTGCCCTGGTTGTTCACGCCCACTGATTCTTCCCGGAACGCCAGGGTCGCTGACCGCAGATTCAGGGATAAGTTCTGCATCAGAGTCCTGGCAAAATTATTTACCAGCGCACAGCCCACCATGTTCACATGGTCCGGCGCATAGCCCAGATACTCGTAGAACTGCTGCATGTTTGCCGCCATAAGAGTAGCCGTCCGGCCACCCATGGTGACGTTGTTTAGCTCTCCCGTCTCCCCTTGAGCATCACGTCCATGACCGACAAATTGCCAGCGTATTTTTTCTTCCGGAGCGTTGCGCTCTTTTTTCAGATCGAAGAGCTTTTTGAGCTCTTTGTGCTCTTGCTTAAGATCCTCTGCTAAGAATTTCTTCCAATAGGCTTTGCCTTCGGCTGAGGTCGCTATCTTAAAAAGATGGAAGTTGCCATTTTGGTCACTCTGCGCCAGACAGGTTATCTCCGGATGTTTTCCTGCCAGCCGGGCGGCAGCTTTACGAACATCGGGATCATCTTCCAGCTGAATGATGTACTGCTTTTTATACTGAGTCGCAGTATGCGGATTTTTCGTTGCAATAAATTCCGGCGATGCCCACTGATCTACGGCCCTGTCGTCTGCCGGAACAGCCGCATTCATCATAGTGCAGTCGTCGGGGAGGTCGGGGGGGAGGTCGCTACCGCCTACTCCGGAGTCGTCGCCAAAGGTATTATCGAAGATAATTTGACTCAGAGTTCTTATCGGCTTCAATTCTTTCCAGATATTTTTGGCATCGGATAACAGCTTCTCGAATGCCGTGGGATCTTGTTTCAGCTCTTTACTTATATTTTTTAGGGCCGTATCAAGGGTGTTTTCTTCGAAACGGTAGTATAAATCTTTAAACCACTCCGCGTGGTTGCTGAGATAGCCCACAATCTCATCGACCGTGTTGTTGCGATACATTGCTGAGAAAAAATCGATACACTGATCTTTAGAGCTACGATAAAATAACGAGTGTTGTTCAGCGCTAGTTATGTTATTGAGATTCTGTAGAGTTAGAGCTTTCGTTAGAAATTTATCTGTCACTATTGTCAGCAACGGGTTTTTATTGAGGCCCTTGACTAAATTTTTAAACCACGCCTGATTCTGGTCCACATAACCCAGCGCGTTGCCGGGGCTAAACGGCCCGCCATCCAGATTTAAGAAAAACTCCTTCACCTTCGTATCAAATGCTTCGGCCTGTTTTATGGCATTCTCCGTTACGCCTTTATAGAGTAACAGCTCGTGGTGGTTCACCCGTGCCCACTTTGTTTTGAACGCCTGCATCTGCTCCTGCCGGGTCGGCCATTTCTCTAACATCAGCGCGAGCAGAGGATTTTCACCGTGGCGCTTAACTAACTTTTTAAACCAGCTACCGTGGCGGCTGACATAGTCCAGCGCGGTATCAAAGCTAAGCACGTCGTCCATCAGAATTGAAAAAAATTTCCGGGTCTGTTCCGGAGTGTATTTAGATTCAGAAAATAGCTTCTCAGGGCCGCCCATCTTATCTATTTCCTGGATAAGATCATTAGAGGAGGACCATTGCCGCGACAGCAGCAGCTCTGCTGTAGGATTTTTAGCCAGATTATAAATAGTTAGCAGCTTCTGATTGATCTCATTCTCCGTGAATGGCACTGCACCCTCTGCGGGTTCCAATGATGCTTTGATGCTTTCCATATTTTCTTTTGAGGCAAATAAAAAATTTAACTGTTCATTAACCGAATCAGAGAATTTTATTTCCAAATTTCTTGCAAAAGTGTCGTTAAAAAGCTTTTTTTTAAAATTTTCTAAACCATTTTTTACAATTTCTTTCTTATTTTCATTCTTTGAAAGAGAATTTTTTACATAAAACGATATCACAGCATCGATGACTGAAATATATTCATCCTTAAAAGGTACATATTCTTTTTTTAACTCTTTAAATGCAGCAATACCGGAATGATTTTGGTTCGTATAATAGGCTGGCATGATAGATTTCTTTATTTTCCATTATCATCTGTGGGCTGTCATTATTACTGACAGCAGTATTCACTGGGGTCCATTGATCTTTTACAATTGGTAATAAAACCATTTGCAAAAGCTAGCGCGAGCACTCCGGCAGAATATACGTTACCCGTTAATAATGACACCGATATATTATTACAATATTCTTACCAGTATAAAAATTCATACTAATGCTTACCAGAGTCTTCGCGTTTTGAATGAGAATATACCGCAACCATCGATGCAATGATTGCATTCAAAAAAAATAAGGGCGCTTATGCCAGACTGTGGAAATTACAGACCGAGTAGTTCTCTTATTCATTCTCTGTTTGTCTATGGCACTGTTAAAAAAGTACAAGGGCAAAAAATTTGACAAATTTCCCGTGAACCCGGCATTTCTCGCAACACCGTTAAACATCATTTGCTACGCCATGGGTTGAAGCTGCCGGGTCCCGGCAGCTTCAACAACTCACTCAACAACTCACCAAGCGTTTTATTGCCTCGTGTACCGAGGTTTTATACTACAATCAACTCACTGAATACTTGACTCAGTTTTGATGTATAACCCCTGATACCGTGGAGCTGCTCCACCATCTTTCCTGGAGCAGATACTCTTGCAGGTTTGCATCTGTCCCATTCCCCTTAGATTCGAAGGCTGCCATTGCGTCAGCCAGTCTCAGCGTGTTGATACCCACTTCAATCTGCTCTATGGCATATTGCTGACGGTAACTGCCAGACTGATACAAAATCTCCAGGGAGTCACTCTCTGAATTTAACAAGTTAATAACCAGGGCGTCTTTTGATGACTTCTGAAAAAAACGCAGCTGCTCTTTTGAAAATCCGCGCAGTTCTACGACATCATTATCACCGCTGCAGTCGGAAATAAGGTCACGACCATCACCTGCTCTAAAAATATAACGGTCATTACCGCTATCACCATAGTTATGGTCCCGACCTAAACCGCCAATGATAACGTCATCCCCGTCGAGAGCAAAAATATCGTCACCATCGTCCCCGCCATGAATTTCATCATTTTTGTCGCCACCGGTAATTATATTATGCCCACCGAGAGCTCTGATAAG
>CANJWD010000044.1 GCA_947478475.1 Enterobacterales bacterium | reverse complement strand
GGTTGTAGAAAGAACGCATAGCTGGATGAACCGCTTTCGTCGCGTACTGACGCGGTGGGAGAAGAAGGTCGAGAACTATGAGGCAATGCTGCATTTTGCATGTGGCATCATTGTCTGGAATAAAATCCTTTTGGGATAGGCTCTAAATAAGAATCATAATCTGAATTTAAAAAACTCAAATCAATATTATGTGGATTGGCCATTATTTTTTTATAATCATGATATTTTATTTTATCTGATAACACTATAAATTGAGGGCTATTATTGTTGTTTAATGGCACTAATGGAATAAATAAATTAGAAAAATATTCATTGTAATCAATATGCCATCTTTGATGTACAGAACCTATAGGGTTAATAATAAATTGTAATCTTACTATTTTTAAAGATTTATTAAATTTTTCTTCTATAAAGAATCTCATCCAGCTCATAAGTTCAATTATAGGGTTTGATGATAATAATTCATGATATTTATCATCTGTGTTAACTTTATCGTGTTGATACAGATTCACCCAAAAAATCGTTTTATCATTTACAAATTTATCATATAATTTTTTACCAAGATAATTTAAACAAAGACTATAGCACTCTACTAGTAAATTATGTTTTTTATCATTTAATTCTTCTATTTTATACATCACAATAATTTACTTCTTATGTTTTTTAAAACATTTATAATATTGTCTCAGCAAGATAGAATTAATTTGAGTGATGCCAATCATTCATTACAACACGTTTATTACAACACGTTTATTACAACATATTTATTACAATAGAGCCTCAATTTTTGACTGATAAGAATATTCCATGTTATCCATATACTCTTTTAAATTAATGTTGTTTTTATTGTTAGATTTTACAGCCCAACTCTGCCATAATTTTAGAATTATTAAATACGTTTTTTTAATATCGTCTATTTTAAATCCACGTAATTCAATCAATTTCATAAAATTATTAATATCTATTATTGAGTTGAGATAAGCACTGACAAAATCAATAATAGGGGGGGGCCATACATGCAAAATCCCAGTCAATAATGACTATATCACCGGATAGTTTATCAAGCATGATATTTCCTGCATGTATGTCACAATGAGAAGGAACAAGCCCATAATTACATGATAAATATGAAATAACATCCAGTAAATCATCTTTGCATCCCAATTTTTCAGCCATCTCAATAATATTTCTGTTAAAAACAATGCCAGCGTTATGTAATTGTTCTAATTTTTCTATTAAACAATGAGTTAAATTAAACTCTTCGATGGAATAGTTAATCCCATCAAAATAATCCAATCGGATGATGTTTTCTGATATTTTTACTGGATTGAATGTTTTGAATCCTGATTTTTCCAGCAAAATCATATCACTGGATAAGATATCAGCATCAATAATATTCGAATCCAATTCTTTAAAAACATATTTAGCGCCTGCAATGTCTAATAAATAAACAGAATTAGATATTCCAAAAAGATTTTTTATTTTCACATTGGAAGTTACATCATATATCATTTGAGTTGTTGAAACGAATGGATGGCGCCCTAAAAAACGCATGATACCAAGACGTTTACCCTCTTTATAATAATTTAATGGGTTGGTACAGTCCTCACCCTGGACATGTATATCAATATTATAAAATTTATAAAACTGCTCACTGCTAAATAATGGAGACGTTATCACCTTATCTACAAATGGTAAGGATTTGACAACCTCAAGTCTGTAAGAATAACTTTGAATAGGCTTCCTTTTATAGGTTTCAACATCTTCATCTGTGGAAACACCTACAATCAATGTTTTCCCCAGACTAGCAGCTTTCATTAGAATTGTTACATGACCAACATGCATTAAATCAAAAACACCAGAAACATATACACAGTTTACTTTACTCATAAAATAAATCTCATATTATAAATCAATAAAGTAACGCATAATTTCATGATGTCAAGACTACAGAGTATTCAGCACGTTGATAGTCATATATCACTCCCCCTTATCCCATGGGTTCAGGAAAGAATTGTCCAGCTCTACTGCCATACCTCACCGCCGTACCTCTCTCCAGCGTCCGATGTTGGCTATCAGTAATGCGAGATTAAACCATACACACAGTAGTGCTGGTAAAAATAAGGCATACTGTAATGTCAGTAATAGATTATTAGTTATGGGAAATGCTCCATCAAGGCTAATATACAGACAACGTGAGATTACCCATATCGGGAAAGAAATCCAGATAAACGTGCCAAATGTCGAATATGAACCTTTGGGTGTGCACCAGTCAAGAATGATAAGGAAACTTCCATAGTGATCACGCTTTGGGTAACGCTCTGTTGCAACTATCGCGAAATCGAATAATGCACAGCTAACCTCTATAACAGTAACAAGTGTTATCCAGGGTAGCGCTTTTGGTTCACAATGGACTAGCCACACCAGTAATAAGAGACTTGTAAAAAGATCAATACTCCAGTCGAATCCATCGCCAAATATTGTACTTTGGTTAAAAAATCGGGCAACTTTTCCATCGATCCAGTCAAGTAATATTGCTGTGAATATTAATCCGCCAGTAATGACAGGAACATCCATGACGATTGTCATCGTTGCAATAATGCAGAGCACGATGCGTAAGTAACCAATTAAATTTGCATAGTAAAGCCATATATCGCGAAATCCTATAAAGCGTTTATTTTTTTTATACATACAAGACACATGGTTATATTTATTATGCTATAAACGTAGCTTATGAAACAGATCTTGTCTAACGGCGCCAGAATAAAAATGCATTTTTAATTCCAAGTCCATATGAATCCATAAAATTTTTCCGAATACCTGCACCAATTATGAGGATATATGACCGGTAATTTTTATTTAAAATAATATTTATTATTTTTGTTTGAATAGCATACGGCATAAGCAACGATATTAATTATTTTTTGTAATTTTATTGTTCAAAAATATATAGAGTTTATCCATTCTACATCAATTAGTTAGTTTAACTAAACTGTCATTCCTTATTCCAAATTCAGGTTAAGTTGAATGAACCTGAGTGTGCAAAGAGCTAAAATGAGCGATATTTTATATCTATTTTTTTATTTTAAATAGATAACTATCAGTGCCTGTTAAAAACATAACTTAATTGTTAAATATATAACTCAATTTTGTTGTGTTTGATTATTATAAATATTTCTAATTTTTATGAGGATATATTTTATGTCAACGTTAAATATTCGTGGAATTAGCTCAAAACATCATGATAACGCTAGTAGTTCTGACCAGGCGATGTCAACAAGGCCCAGGACCGATATCCGTGGCGTCTATTTTCCTCGTGGCACTCGTAATCAGGCTGGTAGTTCTGGCCAGGCTATGTCAACAAGGCCTAAGATCAATATCCGTGGCAGCTATTTTCCTCATGACACTCGTTCACCATATCGTGCCAAAAAAAACCAAAGCACCGATAGCCTGACTCAGGCCATGTCTGCTACAAAGAGCACGTCCAAAGGCGCTGTCGGGCAGTTGATCAGCGAGCCGTCTGCTGCTGTTGTCATGTTGAAAGGCCTGGTTACTTCGCCGATTTGAAAGGCCTGTTTTCCTGAAATTCTGGCCACGCAGGATACCTCTGTCTCGTAATGTAATGTATTTGATGGCCTTTTTTGTTGTGCTTATCACAGATTCTGTTGCAAAACGAAAATGTTTTTCACGATACTTGAGGTTAATGCGGAGCCTGCAAAACACCGTGTGGGCAAAAAAGTTATCGGGATTTATATCGGAAAATTTTATTATAGTGCGTTGGCGTCATGACTTTTAATTCTAAGTTCATATGATTCCATAAATTTTTTTCGAACACCTGAGCCAGTTATAAGTATATATGACCGGTGGTTTTTATTTGGACTAATATTTATTATTTTTGTTTGGATGGCACACGGCAAATAAGCAACGATATTAATTATTTTTTGTAATCTGATTGTCCCGAAATATGCAGAATTTATCCATTCTGCATCAATCAGTTAGTTTAATTAAACTGTCGTTTTTTATTTCGAACTCAGGTTAAGTTAAATGAATCTGAGCGTGCGTGGAGCTAAAATGAGCGATATTTTATATCTATTTTTCTATTTTAAAGAGATAACTATCATCTATTGTTAAATACATACTTTGATTGTTAAATATATAAATCGATTTTGTTGTATTTGATTGGTGTAAATATTTCTAACTTTTATGAGGATATATATTATGTCTATGTCTACATCTCTGTTAAGTATGAGTGAAATTAGTTCACAAACTCTTAATAATAAAAATACTAGTAGTTCTGAGCAGGCTACGCCAAAAAAGAGCAGGATCAGTATGCGTGTCATTAAGTTACAAACTGGTCTTTCTAAGAATAACCAGAACAGTTGTACTGTTGGCCAGGATATGTCAAAAATGCCGAGTGCGAGTGACCTGCTGGCGAGCCATCTTGCAAAATTTAGGTTAGGCAGGCCGAAAGAAAAGCAAAAAACCGATAACCCGACCCAGGCTACGTACGCCAAAGGGAGGCCCAGCGCCCGGTACCTGGCCGAGGCCATGGCGGCTGCCACAGAAAGTGCGTCCGAACGCTCTGTCGGGCAGTTGGCCAGCGTGCCGCCTGCGGCTGCTGCCGTGTGGAGCAGTCTGGTCACTTCGCATATTTGAAAGGTTGTAATGGTCAGGTAAAACCGGCAGTTTGTTAAGCCACCTTGATTAACGAGAAGCGGAGCCTGCAAAACATCGTGTGGGCAAAAAAGTTATCGGGATTTATATCGAAAAATTTTATTATAGTGCTTTGGCGTCTTTTCTATTTTAAATAAATAACTATCAGTGCTTGTTAAATACATGGCTAAATTTTATTGTATTTAATTAGTGTAAATATTTATAACTTTTATGAGGATACATTTTAATGATTAATACAAATGTAATTGGTTCACAAACTTATATTTCTGATAACCAGAACATTCATACTCCTGGCTGGGCTGCGCCACAGAGTTTTTTGCAACGTTCTAATTCGTCTCTTTGCCGGCGTGAGCCAAGAATTACTATGAAACTTCCTGATTTGACTTCTGGCCAGGCTGCGTCAAAGAGTGTTTGGAAAAGTCCTGGCGGGAGTGACCTGCAGGCGAGAGGCTTTTCGGGATGCAGGCCAAGAAGAGGAAACCAAAGCACTGATAACCTGATCCAGGCTATATCTGCCATAGAGAGTGCGTCCGAACACGCTGCCGGGCAGTCGGTCAGCGGGCCGCCTGCGGCTGCTGCCGTGTGGATAAGAGTGGTCCCGGTCCCTTGGCAAAACTGAAAGGCTGTAATGGTCAAGTAAAACCGGACAGTTTGTTAAGCCACCTTGATTAACGAGAAGCGGAGCCTGCAAAACACCGTGGGCAAAATAGTTACGCAGCGAACTGAGCGACATAATTTAAATTTGAAAACGCATATTAAACCTCTGGCAAGAATAATTATTTATTATTCACGCTCTTTTGATATTCACAAAAAAATTATCGAAACTTATATCGAAAAATTTTATTATAATGCTTTGGAGTCATGAATTTTAATTCTAATAGTTTAATTAAACTGTCGTTTTTTATTTTGGACTCAGGTTAAGTTAAATGAATCTGAGCGTGCAGAGACTTGGAATGAGCGATATTTTATATCTATTTTTCTAGTTTAAATGGATAACTATCAATTCTTGTTAAATACATAACTTACTTGTTAAGTATATAACTTAATTTTGTTGTATTTAATTAGTGTAAATATTTATTACTTTTATGAGGATACATTTTAATGAACAATACTAGCGCAATTGATTCACAAAATATTATTTCTAATAATCCGAATATTCATACTCCTGGCCAGGCTGCGCCAATTTTTAATAGGAAAATTCTGCTACTGAACAAAGCCATGCCAAAACTTGCGTCAACAGGCACACCAACTAGTATTTCTGATGATGTCCAGGCTGCGCCACAGCCGAAAAGTCCTAACTTGAAAAAGCTACTGAAGCTAATTATGTCAAGACAAGCGGCAACAGGTACACCAACAGGTGCACTAACAGATACCGATAAGCTGTTCCAGGCCGTATCTGCCATGCTGAGTAAGTCTGAAGGCGCTGTCGGGCGGTCAGTCAGCGGACAGTCGGAGAGTGCTGTGTGGGCAAGCCTGGTCACTTCGCAGAGTTGAAAGGGCGGTTTTCCTGAGATCCTGGCCACGCAGGATACCTCTGTCTCGTAACGTCAGGTATCCGGTGGCCTTTTTTGTTGGCTTATACAGATGTAACGGTCAAGTTAAACAGGACAGTTTGTTAATCCAATATTAGTATAAATATTTATAACTTTCATGAGAATACATTTCAATGTTCAATATGCATGCAAGTAACCCACAAACTATTACTTCTGATCGGGCTAAAATGCTTAGTGTGAGCAACCATGCAATCGGGTTCAGAGAATTTAGGTTAGGCATAAGACGTAAATTAATAGAAAAGCAAAGCGTCGATAACCTGAGCCAGGCCATGGCTGCCACAGAGAGCACATCCGAAGGCGCTGTCGGGCAGTCGGTCAGCGGGCCGCCTTCGGCTGCTGCCGTATGGATAACAGTGGTCCCAGTTTCTTGGCAAAACTGAAAGTCCTGTCTTCCTGAGATCCTGGCCACGCAGGATACCTCTCTCTCGTAACGTCAGGTATCCGGTGGCCTTTTTTGCTGGCTTTTCTGGCTGGCTCCGCTCGTTGGTGCGCTCCTCGCCTGAATCATGTACCCTGCTTTATTTAAAGATGAAAGAGAGCGTGTCATTCTGTGCCCGAAGCTTATCAAGCCTATTCAATCTAAGGAGCCCTGTTCATCATGCAAGAGTGCTATCGCCCGGAAGATATCGAGCCACAAGTACAGCTTTACTGGCAAAATCAGCAAACCTTCAAAGCAACTGAAGTGCCAGGACGCGAAAAGTATTATTGTTTATCCATGTGGCCATACCCTTCTGGTCGTCTGCATATGGGACACGTTCGCAACTATACTATCGGTGACGTCATTGCGCGTTATCAACGTATGTTAGGTAAGAACGTCTTACAACCCATGGGATGGGATGCTTTTGGTTTGCCGGCAGAGGGGGCAGCGGTGAAAAATCGTACCGCACCGGCCTCATGGACGTACGACAATATAAGTTATATGAAAAATCAGCTAAAACTGCTGGGTTTCGCTTATGACTGGGATCGCGAAATTACCACCTGTCAACCCGATTATTACCGCTGGGAGCAGTGGTTTTTTGCCAAACTCTATCAAAAAGGTCTGGTCTATAAAAAAACATCCTCTGTTAACTGGTGCCCGCATGATTTGACCGTTTTAGCGAATGAGCAGGTTATTGATGGTTGTTGCTGGCGTTGTGACAGCCAGGTTGAACGTAAAGAGATACCGCAGTGGTTTATCAGAATTACCGACTATGCAGATCAACTTCTTAACGATTTGGACAAACTCCAGGAGTGGCCAGAGCAGGTAAAAACCATGCAACGCAACTGGATTGGCCGTTCCGAAGGGGTGGAAATTGTATTTACTATTACAGGAAGTGCAATAAGGAGCGAAGAAAAATTCGCGGTTTATACCACACGCCCCGACACTCTGATGGGTGTTACGTGGATCTCTGTTGCAACAGATCATCCTGTTGCGCTGCAGGCAGCAGCCAGCAACCCGGCATTAGCTGATTTTATTGCCGATTGCCGTAATACTGAAATTACCGAAGCTGCTATGGCAACTATGGAGAAAAAAGGCATGGCAACCGGTAAATTTGCCGTGCACCCATTAACCGGCGAACGAATTGCCATTTGGGCTGCCAATTTCGTGCTGATGGATTACGGTACCGGGGCTGTGATGGCAGTTCCTGCCCACGACCAGCGGGACTGGGAGTTTGCCCATAAATATTCCTTGCCGGTTAAAGCGGTTATTTTAGATGCAGCGGGTAACCCGCCTGATCTCCATCAACAGGCGTTGTGCGAAAAAGGCACCTTGTTTAACTCCGGCGAGTTCGATGGGCTAAACCACCAGGATGGCTGTAATGCGATTACCGATAAACTGATTGCTATGGGGTTGTGCCAGCGTAAAGTTAATTATCGTTTGCGCGACTGGGGCATATCGCGCCAGCGTTACTGGGGAGCGCCTGTTCCGATGGTTACCCTGGAAGATGGTAGCGTGATCCCGGTACCGGATGATCAGCTACCGGTTATTTTGCCCGAAGATGTGGTGATGGATGGCATTAATAGCCCCATTAAAACCGATACCCAGTGGGCAAAAATTCAGATAAACGGCCAGCATGGCCAGCGGGAAACCGATACGTTTGATACCTTTATGGAATCATCCTGGTATCATGCGCGCTATACTTGTCCGCATTACAAGCAGGGTATGCTTGATCCCGCGGCGGCGAATTACTGGCTGCCGGTAGACCAGTATGTTGGTGGTATCGAACACGCCATCATGCATCTGATGTATTTCCGTTTCTTTCACAAATTGTTACGCGATGCCGGGCTGGTTAATTCTGATGAGCCAGCAAAACGCCTGCTGTGCCAGGGCATGGTATTAGCCGATGCGTTCTACTATACCGCTGCCAGTGGCGAAAAAGTGTGGGTTTCTCCGGTTGATAGCATCGTTGAACGGGATGCTAAGGGCAGGGTTATCCGGGCGCAAGACGCAGAGGGTCATTCGCTGGTTTATGCTGGTATAAGCAAAATGTCTAAATCAAAAAACAACGGTATTGATCCACAGGATGCGGTTGAGCAGTATGGCGCTGATACCCTCCGTTTGTTTATGATGTTCGCCGCTCCACCGGAAATGACGCTGGAATGGCAGGAATCAGGGGTAGAAGGGGCCAGTCGTTTTTTGAAACGCCTGTGGAAAATCATCCGGGAACATAGCGCAAAAGGTGCTGTCCAGGCTCTGGATATCAGGAACCTGACAGAAGAGCAGAAATCATTACGGTGCGATTTACATAAAACCATCGCTAAGGTAACCGATGATATCGGCCGTCGTCAGACTTTCAACACCGCGATTGCGGCAATCATGGAACTGATGAACAAACTGGGCCGGAGCACACAAAACAGGGCGCCGGATCGTGCATTGCTGCAAGAAGCGTTGCTTGCTGTGGTGCGAATGCTCTATCCCTTTACGCCACATATCTGTTTTAAGCTGTGGTACTGCCTTGGTGGTGCAGGTGACATTGATAGCGCCCCATGGCCTGTTGCTTGTCAACAGGCTATGAATGAAACCACTAAACTGATAGTCATTCAGGTGAATGGTAAAGTGCGCGGCAGGATAACAGTACCTGCTGATGCGTCGCAACAGCAGGTTGTGGAATGTGCAGTGCAGCAGCATCTGGTGGCCAAATATCTGGAGGGAATGGCGGTGCGTAACGTTATTTATATCCAGGATAAATTGCTTAATCTGGTTGTAGGTTAAAACGAGAGGATGCTGTGCAACAGCGAATACTGATGTTGTTACTGGGGCTGGCGCTATTAGTGGTTGCGGGCTGCGGTTTTCATCTGCGAGGTACGACTCAAATCCCTCATGAATTGCGAACGTTATTACTGGAAAGTAGCGATCCTTACGGCCCATTGACCCGAGCTGTACGCCAGCAACTGCGCCTTAACAAAGTGCATATTTCTGATGATTCCGGGCGCCAGGATCTGCCTTCGCTGCGGATTATAAGCTCAACCCAACGCCAAAATACCGTATCATTGTTTCAGGACGGTAAAACGGCTGAATATCAATTACAGCTGGATGTGCAGGCGCAGGTTCTTATCCCAGGGCAGGATATCTGGCCACTGCATATCATCGTATACCGCTCATTTTTTGATAACCCTCTGGCAGCGTTAGCCAAAAGTGCTGAAGGTGACATTATTGGTCAGGAAATGCGTGAGCAGGCGGCCAGACAGCTTGTACGTCAATTGTTAGTGTTGCCAGCTTGTAACCCCTGTCATGACAAAAAAACAGCCAAAAACAGACTATGATTCGCCTTTATCCGGAACAACTTGCGATGCAGCTCGAAAATGGGCTGTGTACAGGTTATCTGTTATTTGGCAATGAACCGCTGCTATTGCAGGAGAGCCAGGATACTATCCGCCGTTTCGCGCAGCGAAATGGTTTTACCGAGCACCGTAGCTTTACCCTGGATCTTCATACCCCATGGGATGATATTTTTAGTTTTTGTCACGCTCTCAGTCTGTTTTCCAGCCGCCAGTCTCTGTTGCTGTTGTTACCTGATAATGGCCCCACTGCACCAATGAGCGAGCAGCTCTGTAAACTTTGTCGCTGGCTTCACGACGATCTCCTTGTGATGATTCGTGGCGTTAAATTAACTAAAGCACAGGAAAATGGCGCCTGGTTTAATGCAATCGGCCAGCGCGGGGTTTACGTTAGCTGTCAGACACCAGAAAAAAAGCAGCTCCGGCGCTGGATTGTCCAGAGATCCAGGGATCTTAAGGTCGACATTGATAATCAGGTGATTGAATTACTCTGTCGCTATTATGAAGGCAATTTGCTGGCGTTATCGCAGTCGCTGGAACGGCTGGCGCTGCTCTGCCCTGGAGGAAAACTAACGTTACCGCTGGCAGAACAAGCGGTGGACGACGCGGCGTGTTTTACCCACTGGCACTGGTTAGATGCCCTGCTGGCAGGTGACAGTCAGCGTAGCTGGAATATTTTGCAACAGCTACGGCGGGCAAACAGTGAACCTGTTATCCTGCTGCGCAGCGCCCAGACGCAGCTATTACTGCTGTTTCGGCTGAAACGGCATATGATGAACCTATCACTGGGCGTTTTATTCGACAGGTATAACATTTGGAAAAATCGCCGGGAGCTTTTTGCCCAGGCGGTACAGCGTTTATCACTGCAACAACTGCAACAGGCCATTCACTTATTAACGCACATGGAAATTCATCTCAAACAGAACGCTGGCCACTCAATATGGTCAGAGCTGGAGAGCCTGTCGCTGCTAATTTGTGGCAACCGTTACCTGGACACTCCTCTGAGCATTTTTGATGCCGAATAATCCTAATTTTGTGCCGGACAGTGATGTCACACTTTATGCGCTGTTTGGCGGTACTTTCGATCCTGTTCATTACGGTCATCTGCGGCCGGTGGCAGCACTGGCGCAGCAGGCAGGATTACAGAAAGTTATTTTTTTGCCAAACCGGGTTCCCCCTCATCGCCCGCAACCCGAAGCAAGCCCGCAACAACGGTTAAAAATGCTTGAACTGGCCACTGCTGGTAATTCATTGTTCACTGTTGACTCCCGTGAGCTACAGCGTACTTCAACCTCATATTCCATTGAAACTTTAGAGATTTTTCGTAAAGAGCTTGGTGAATCGCAGCCATTATCCTTTATTATTGGCCAGGACTCGCTACTTTCATTGCATCGATGGTATCGCTGGCAGTCGATACTGAGTCTCTGCCATCTGTTAGTGTGCGCCCGCCCGGGCTATGCCATGACTCTGGAGAGACCGGAACTGCAACGATGGCTGCATAACCATCGTGTATTTTCAGCGGAGCGACTCCGCCAGCGGCCGTGTGGGCATATCTGGTTCGCTGACACCGTATTACTGGATATTTCAGCAACAGATATCCGCAAACGTTATCATCAGGGTGGTAGTTGTTGCCAGCTGATACCAGAATCGGTACGCCGTTATATTGAGTTACAGGGGTTATATCAGGCATCGCAGGGTGAGTAATCAATGAATCAGAAAAAATGGATTGCGCAGGCAGAAAATCTATGCAAACAACGCCATGTCAGGCTGACACCACAACGGCTTGAAGTATTACGTTTAATGGCGCAGCAACCCGGAGCCATTAGCGCTTATAATTTACTGGACCTCCTGCGTGTTTCTGAGCCAAAGGCAAAACCACCGACGGTATACCGTGCGCTGGATTTTCTTATGGGGCAGGGTCTTATCCATCGGGTTGAATCAGCCAATAGCTATATGCTGTGCCATCATCTTGAGCAACCAGCTCATACTTCTGTACTGTTTATTTGTGATCGCTGTGGGTTAGTCGTTGAACAGGCAACGTCTGGTATCGAAGATAAATTACAGCAGTTAGCTGAAAATTCGGGTTTTTCATTAAACCACAGTGTAGTAGAAGTTCATGGGCTCTGCCCTGCCTGCAGAAGAACTAAAACCAGTCACCATTGCGGATAACGCCCACCGCCAGCCCCTCAATAGCAAAATTTTGTTGGCTTAAATCGATAACTATGGGTGAAAAATCACTATTTTCTGCCAGAAGATGTATCACATTACCCTGTTTTTTTAACCGCTTAACAGTGACTTCATCTTCAATTCGGGCAACAATGACCTGTCCATTGTGGACGTCCTCTGTTTTATGAACCGCCAGCAAATCGCCATCAAAAATACCGATGTCCTTCATTGACATCCCATTAATTCGTAATAAAAAATCAGCACAAGGCTTAAACAATGATCGGTCTACTTTATAGTGTCCTTCTATGTGCTGTTGGGCTAATAATGGATTGCCAGCGGCAACATTGCCAATCAGTGGCAGGCCATCTTCGTCTTTCACCAGCAGGCGAATGCCACGGGAGGTGCCAGAAATTATTTCAATAACGCCTTTACGCGCCAGTGCTTTCAAATGCTCTTCAGCGGCGTTAGGCGAACGAAACCCCAGATGAGTGGCAATTTCGGCACGCGTTGGCGGCATACCTGTTTGCTCTATGTGTTCACGTACCAGATCATAGATCTGTTGCTGCCTGGTTGTCAGTGCCTTCATGCCTGATCCTGTTTTTTTATACAGTAGAGGTGTGAGTATATACAGCTAACGGTACACAAACAATGGTACACAAGCCGGGTTTCTGATACCCCTGATTTCTTTTCAATTTGGAAACGTATGTTAAATATCGTGTTATTTGAGCCAGAAATCCCGCCAAATACGGGGAATATTATCCGGCTCTGCGCAAATACAGGCAGCAGGCTTCACCTGATTAAGCCGCTGGGTTTTTTTTGGGAGGACAAACGATTGCGCCGTGCCGGACTGGATTATCAGGAAATTACCAGTGTTAAACAGCATAATAATTATCAAAATTTTATTGATACTGAACGACCAGACAGGCTCTTCGCGCTTACCACCAAAGGGGCATTTCCCCACAGTACGGTAAGTTATCAGGCCAATGATTATCTGTTGTTTGGCCCGGAAACCCGTGGTTTACCTGGAAGTATTCTTGACACCCTGCCGGTACAACAGAGGTTACGGATCCCCATGCAAGTCAACAGCCGCAGCATGAATTTGTCCAATGCGGTCTCTGTCGTGGTATACGAAGCATGGCGGCAATTGGGTTATGTGGGAGCAGTTGCAGGAACAGACCGGACAGAGTTCCGGTGACGTGCGTGCGAAATTAGTCGCTCTGTCTTGTAATGGTCTACTGTTACCGGACACTTTTGAAAAGCTGTAGAATGCAAATCGGAGGTGTAAACAATGAGCAGCAAACATCCAAAATCTAAATTTAGCCTAATATTTAAGCAAGACGCCGTAAAGTTAGTCAGGGAAAAAGGTTATAG
>CANJWD010000043.1 GCA_947478475.1 Enterobacterales bacterium | reverse complement strand
TTTCTCAGCAGATCTTCTGGCTCAATCCTCCGTGCAAATGCGAAACACGCACGAGTTGATGTTGAATAATACGCTTCCAGAAACACCGCTAACGAAATCAGCTGCCATGGAAATAGCAGCCTCTTACGCGCCTTATTACAGTGGAATTTTCTAAGCTGTACAGCACAGAGAGCTGGCAGGGCTGACATTACGGTGGGCGAGAGGCGGCTGATGTGCTCTCGCCCTGCGGTTTCAATTTTCTGACCTTTACAATAGCATGTTCATTGATGTAGAATTCGGCACCATTTTGATAATGGCTGGCGTTCGGCCAGCAGAAAGCTGATCTTACTTAAGGTAGAGGGCAGATGCCGATAATTAAAGTACGTGAAAACGAGCCGTTCGATGTAGCACTTCGGCGCTTTAAACGCTCATGTGAAAAGGCGGGTGTTTTAGCGGAAGTTCGCCGCCGCGAATTCTATGAAAAACCGACTACTGAACGTAAACGCGCTAAAGCCTCCGCTGTAAAGCGCCATGCGAAGAAACTTGCTCGCGAAAACGCACGCCGCACCCGTTTATATTAATTCTTGCCCTGATAATTGCATCGTATAACTGGTCGCGCAAATTTCTCGTGATCTGTTTGCGTGCGATGCCCCGCTCTCCGTGTGCAATACTCAGCTTGCTTTGGCATTGCTTGCTTTGGCATTAATGAACATGGGCTCGTTGATGAAGGATCTATGGCTGGACGAATTCCACAGGAGTTTATCAACGGACTGCTGGCACGCACCGACATCGTTGACCTGATAGGTTCTCGTGTAAAGCTTAAAAAACAGGGCAAAGACCACCAGGCATGCTGTCCGTTCCACCACGAGAAAACACCTTCATTTACCGTAAGTGGTGAGAAGCAGTTCTACCACTGCTTTGGTTGCAGTGCTCATGGTAACGCCATTGATTTTTTAATGCATCACGATCACCTTGATTTTGTCGAAAGCATCGAAGAGCTGGCGACTATACACTGCCTGGAAGTCCCTTACGAGGCTGGCGGGGCTACTGCGCTACAACGTCATCAGCAACAAAATTTGTACCAATTGATGGAAGAAATTAATAATTTTTATCAGCAATCACTTAAAGCGTCCGGAGGGTGGCAGGCTCGCCGCTATTTAGAACAACGCGGTCTGAATGAAAATATTATTAATCATTTTGGAATTGGTTTTGCGCCAGGAGGCTGGGGCAATATCCTAAAACGTTACGGTAGCAGCGCCACAGGCCGTGATGCGCTGGGTGCTGCCGGTATGCTGGTAACACATGACACCGGGCGCATTTATGACCGTTTTCGCGAGCGCATTATGTTCCCCATCCGCGATAAACGCGGGCGCATCATCGCGTTCGGTGGACGTATTATCCGTGATGAAGTCCCTAAATATCTCAATTCCCCTGAAACGAATATGTTCCATAAAAGCCGGCAGCTGTATGGCCTGTATGAAGTGCAACGCAACCACCTGGCCCCGGCGCGGTTATTGCTGGTCGAAGGTTATATGGATGTGGTGGCACTGGCGCAATCTGGCATCGATTATGCCGTTGCATCCCTTGGTACGGCAACAACAGCGGAACATATTCAGTTGTTGTTCCGCACCACGGACAACGTGGTCTGTTGCTACGATGGTGACCAGGCTGGCCGTGAAGCTGCCTCGCGGACGTTAGACATTGCGCTTCCCTGGCTTAACGATGGCTGCCAGCTCAAGTTTATGTTTTTACCCGACGGTGAAGACCCGGATACCCTGATTCGCAAAGAGGGGAAAGAGATTTTTGAACAGCGCATCGAACAGGCTCAGCCCCTGTCGAAATTTCTGTTTGAGACCTTGCTGCCAAAAGTGGATTTGAGTAGTCCTGACGGCCGATCAAAACTGAGTTCACTGGCACTTCCTCTGATAAATCAGATTCAAGGAGATGCGCTGCGCTTCCTTATGCGCCAGGAATTAGGCAATAAGTTAGGTATACCCGATGCGGTACAACTGGAAAAATTTTTACGGAAACAAACTGAAAACAGCGATAGTTGGCAGCGGCCTCAGCTAAAACACACTACCATGCGTATACTAATAGGGCTGTTGGTACAAAATCCGCAACTGGCCGCACTGATACCATCGCTACGCGTTTTAGAACAGGAGGATTGCCCAGGTTTACCGCTGTTTATAAAATTGGTGAACACGTGTATCGCTGAGCCAGGACTGACGACGGGCCAGTTACTGGAACGCTACCGTGATACTCGTTTCAGTAAACAACTTGAAACCTTAGCAGGATGGAATCACATGATCGCTGAGGAAATATCCGGGCAATATTTTATGGATACACTCACGAGCTTCTATGACTCTCTCCTGGCGCAGCGTCAGGAGGCATTGATCGCCCTCGACAGGGTTCATGGATTAAATACTGAAGAACGCAAAGAGCTTTGGTCTTTGAATCTGGCACTGGCGAAAAAAAAATGAAATACCTAATGAATGACTTTATTGCTCGCTAGCTCAGGCTGGCACCGTACAGGATGCCTGCTATAACGGGCAGTAGTAACAATAAAACAATAAAAAGTCCTGAATATCGTTGGCGGTTTTGGCCGGCCGACACCAACTCAAATACTCGAAAGTGTGGATATCATCTTATGGAGCAAAACCCGCAGTCACAGCTGAAGCTACTTATTACCCAAGGTAAGGAGCAAGGCTACCTGACCTATGCCGAAGTCAACGACCATCTTCCGGAAGATATCGTCGATTCCGATCAGATAGAAGACATCATTCAGATGATCAATGACATGGGCATTCAGGTATTGGAAGAAGCACCGGATGCAGATGATTTAATGCTGGCCGAAAATACCACCGATACCGATGATGACACAGCAGAAGCTGCCGCACAGGTCTTATCCAGTGTTGAATCTGAAATTGGCCGAACTACCGATCCAGTCCGTATGTATATGCGTGAAATGGGTACCGTTGAACTGCTGACACGAGAAGGTGAAATTGATATTGCCAAACGTATCGAAGACGGTATCAATCAGGTGCAGTGCTCTGTTGCCGAATACCCAGAGGCGATTACCTGGCTGCTGGAACAATATGATCGGGTTGAAGCGGGGTCGTCACGCCTTTCAGACTTGATAACTGGTTTTGTCGATCCCAATGTGGCAGAAGATATTGCGCCAACCGCAACGCATATTGGCTCAGAGTTACCTTCTACAGAGCGTGATGACGATGATGACGAAGAGAATAGCGACAGCGAAGAGGACGATAACAGTATCGATCCTGAACTGGCTCGTCAAAAATTTAGTCAACTGAGTGAACAATACCATGCCACGCGTCTGGCGATTAAGAAAAACGGCCGCAGCGACAGCCTGGCTACTGATGAAATTCTGAAACTATCAGAAATATTTAAGCAATTCAGACTGGTACCAAAACAGTTCGACTATCTGGTCAATAAAATGCGGGCCATGATGGATCGTGTCCGGACTCAGGAACGTCTCATCATGAAATTTTGCGTTGAGCAGTGCAAAATGCCAAAAAAAAATTTTGTAGCGCTATTTTCTGGCAAGGAGACTCACGATAGCTGGTTTACGGCGGCGCTGTCCATGGCGCACCCCGTATCTGAAAAACTACAGGATTCTGCTGATGCAGTGCAACGCTGCCTGCATAAATTGCGTCAAATTGAAGAGGAAACCGGCTTAACCATTGAGCAGGTCAAAGATATCAATCGCCGTATGTCGATTGGAGAAGCGAAGGCAAATCGTGCAAAAAAAGAAATGGTTGAAGCTAACTTACGTCTGGTTATCTCTATCGCCAAAAAATACACTAACCGCGGTTTACAATTTTTGGATCTTATTCAGGAAGGCAACATTGGCTTAATGAAAGCGGTAGATAAATTCGAATATCGCCGTGGTTATAAATTTTCGACTTATGCAACCTGGTGGATTCGTCAGGCGATCACACGTTCTATCGCCGATCAGGCACGTACCATTCGTATTCCAGTACATATGATTGAAACCATCAACAAACTCAACCGCATTTCACGCCAGATGTTGCAAGAGATGGGCCGTGAGCCCAGTCCGGAGGAGTTAGCCGAACGCATGCTGATACCGGAAGACAAGATCCGTAAGGTGCTAAAAATCGCCAAAGAACCTATCTCCATGGAAACACCGATAGGTGACGATGAAGACTCACATTTAGGTGATTTTATTGAAGATACAACGCTCGAATTACCTTTGGATTCTGCAACGTCAGAAAGTCTGCGTTCCGCAACTCACGATATACTGGCAGGCCTGACAACGCGCGAAGCAAAAGTCCTGCGGATGCGTTTTGGCATCGACATGAATACGGACCATACTCTGGAAGAGGTCGGGAAACAATTTGACGTCACCCGTGAACGGATCCGTCAAATCGAAGCGAAAGCGCTACGCAAACTGCGACATCCCAGCCGTTCAGAAATATTGCGCAGCTTTCTTGATGATTAGTCATCGGGCACGTGATAAAAATAACTGCAAAATAACTACAGAGAAGCCCGTTTCAGGGTTTTTTCTGTGCCAATTTCTGTGTTAATTTAATTTTCAGGATCATTTAATTTTCGGGATCATTTAATTTTCAGGATCAATGGTGCCCGTTTCACAGAGATATGCTGGAATGTCCTGATTGACTACATGGAAAGGGTTATGAAAAAACGATTATCGAAGTCTATGCGCTGATTGTCTGTTTCATTACAACAATGTGCTTTCTGGTCTCTTTTGGCATCGGAGTATATAGCCTGGTTACCATCTTTAGGCCTGATTTTACGATGAATAACGACCGCTATGAACAGTACCAGAGCAACGATCTTTACTCCGCCAGACACGAAAAGCAAGATTATAATAACGACAAAAAAGAGTGCATAACAACAGAAGAACGCCCCAACGATGCAACACTGACAATACAACGTGAGGACGCTTTTGCGCAGGCACTAATGAGTGAGCAGCGTGATGGATGGCAAACTTTTGTAAAGACATTAATTTTTATATTAATCGATATGACGATTTTTTTTATTCACTGGAAAATCGCAAAGCGTACTCATGTCAGCAAGAGCTGAATTGACGCACCGGAAACCAGAATGCCAAAAATAAAAAAGGTACACATTAAAACCTGGGGCTGCCAAATGAATGAATATGATTCATCCAGAATGGCCGATTTATTAGCCAGCACCCACGGCTATCAGGTAACCGATAGCTCTGAAGATGCTGATCTGTTACTGCTTAATACGTGTTCTATTCGCGAGAAAGCTCAGGAAAAAGTCTTCCACCAGCTGGGGCGCTGGAAGAAATTAAAGGAAATTAATCCGCATCTGATAATTGGTGTCGGTGGCTGTGTTGCCTCACAGGAAGGCGAGCATATTCGTCAGCGGGCGCCCTGTGTGGACATAATTTTTGGTCCGCAGACACTACACCGGCTGCCGGCGATGATTAATCAGGTACAAGGCAGCCATAAGCCCGTCATCGACATCAGTTTTCCCGAAATAGAAAAATTTGACCACCTTCCGGAACCGAGGGCCGATGGGCCAACCGCTTTTGTTTCGATCATGGAAGGTTGTAACAAATATTGTACATTTTGTGTCGTACCCTACACCCGTGGTGAGGAAGTCAGCCGCCCGCCCGATGATATTTTATTTGAGATAACCCAGCTGGCAGCTCAGGGAGTGCGTGAGGTCAATTTGCTGGGCCAGAATGTCAACGCCTGGCGTGGTGTCACTGACGCAGATGATCACTGTAGTTTTGCGCAATTATTGCGCCTGGTGGCCGCTATTGACGGCATTGACCGCCTGCGTTTCACCACCAGCCATCCCATCGAATTCACCGATGAAATTATCAGCGTATACGAAGATACACCCGAGCTGGTGAGTTTTCTGCATCTGCCGGTACAGAGTGGTTCTGATCGTATTTTGACACTGATGAAACGTGCGCATACCGCACTTGAATACAAATCTATTATTCGTAAATTGCACAAAGCACGGCCAGGAATTCAGATAAGCTCTGATTTTATTATTGGTTTTCCTGGCGAGACCACAGAGGATTTCGAAAAAACCATGCAGTTGATAGCTGATGTTAATTTTGATACCAGTTACAGCTTTATTTACTCTGCTCGCCCAGGCACGCCGGCGGCTGAACTGCCTGATGATGTATCAGAAGAAGAGAAAAAACAGCGGCTCTATCTCCTGCAACAGCGTATCACCCAACAGGCTCTGCGCTTTAGTCGTGCCATGGTGGGCAGTGTACAACGCATTCTGGTTGAAGGCACTTCGCGCAAAAATCTGATGGAGCTTTCTGGTCGTACCGAAAATAACCGGGTAGTGAATTTCCAGGGTCTGCCAGAGATGGTCGGTCAGTTTGTCGATGTTGAAATTGTGGACTGTAATACCAACTCATTGCGCGGAAAAGTGATACGTTCTGCGCAACAGATAGCCCCTTGTATACCCAAAGTAACTGGTATACCCAAAGTAACTGGAGATGCAGCAAGGCAATCAGCGAACGAATCCCGATGAGCTGACTTAAGTCAAATGATTTGGAGCAGATTCGGGTGAATGAGCGCCGGTAACACCGCTGCAACGTCAAGTGATTTGGGTGTATACCGGGCATCATCACACTGTAGGAGCAAAGTCTGCCATGAACCGGGTTATTCTCGACTTACAAATTGCCTGTGAAAACAGCGCAGGGCTACCCACCGAGGCGGACTTTCAGCGCTGGCTGGAAGGAGTTTCGCCGCACTTTCAGTCTGCCTCCGAAGTCACCATCCGCCTGGTTGATAATGCCGAAAGCCAGGAGCTCAACACGGTGTATCGTGGAAAAATGAAACCTACCAATGTGCTTTCATTCCCATTTGATGCGGCGGTAATTCTGGATACCCCTTTGCTCGGTGATGTAGTAATTTGTCGTCAGTGCGTTGAACAGGAAGCAATGGAACAAAAGAAAGCACCGCTGGCACACTGGGCACATATGGTCGTTCATGGCAGCCTTCACCTGCTGGGATATGATCACCTTACTGTTGATGAAGCTTGTGTAATGGAATCGTTAGAAACGCATATCATGGACAACCTGGGCTATCCTGATCCCTATCTCGCAGAAAAAACCAGCGATTCCACTCATAATTTTTAATACGAGTAAACTTAACTAAAACCACATGAGCGACGACAATTTACAAAATAGTGATAATTCCAGCCCTAAAAAAGGGTTTTTTACTCTTATCCTTAACCAGTTGTTTCATGGGGAACCTAAAAATCGCGGCGATTTGGTAGAGTTAATCCGCGATTCTGAGCAAAATAATCTGATCGATCAGGAAACTCGTGACATGCTGGAGGGTGTGATGGCCATCGCCGACCAGCGCGTGCGCGACATCATGATCCCCCGGCCTCAGATGATAACACTCAAGCGTAACCAGACGCTGGATGAGTGCCTGGACGTAATTATTCAATCAGCTCATTCACGTTTTCCGGTTTTTAGTGAAAATAAGGATCACATTGAAGGTATCTTGATGGCGAAGGATTTATTGCCATTTATGTGTAGTGATTCCGCGCCTTTTACTGTCGACACGGTGATGCGTGCCGCCGTAATAGTCCCTGAAAGTAAGCGTGTTGATGTGATACTGAAAGATTTTCGCTCGCAGCGTTATCACATGGCCGTTGTTATTGATGAATTTGGCGGTGTATCGGGCCTGGTCACCATTGAAGATATTCTGGAATTGATCGTCGGTGAAATCGAAGACGAATATGACGATGCTGACGAAAGGGATGTTCGCGCTCTGAGCCGTTATCATTATAGCGTGCGTGCCCTGACACCGATTGAAGATTTTAACCTGCTATTTGTTACCAGCTTTAATGATGACGAAGTGGATACGATCGGTGGTTTGGTTATGCAGGCCTTTGGCCATCTTCCTGCTCGTGGTGAATTCATTGAAATTAAAGGTTATTTATTTAAAGTCGTCATCGCAGACAGCCGGCGGATTATTCAGCTTCAGGTTAAAATTCCAGAGGATGCCGCTCAACCCAATCTGGAAAAATAAAATTCACAGATTCCTGACGTCATTGCCTGGCCGCGGCCTGCTGGCTCTGTTTTTCGGTGTCTGTGGCACCGCGGCATTTTCTCCGTTCGATATCTGGCCTGCTGCCATTATCTCTCTGTGTGGTTTGTCTGCCCTGACACCAGGCTGCGCTACCAGGCCAGCAGCATTCATCGGCTTTTGTTGGGGGATGGGGTTGTTTGGTAGCGGAATCAGCTGGGTTTATGTCAGTATTGCCGAATTTGGCGGCATGCCAGTATACGTTAATATTTTATTGGTTTTTCTACTGGCAGCTTATCTTTCGCTTTATCCCTGCCTTTTTTCCGGGCTCATGGCGCGTTTATGCCCCCAGCCGACGTGGTGGCGCCTGACTATCGTGGCACCGGTTTTATGGCAACTGACTGAATTTTTGCGTGCCCGGGTATTAACCGGTTTTCCGTGGTTACAATTTGGCTACAGCCAGACAGACGGGCCGCTGAAGGCTATCGCTCCGCTTTTTGGCGTAGAGGGTATTAATTTCGCCCTCATCATAATTAGCGGGCTATTGGTCTGGGGAGGGTATCAAAGACGTGGATTTCCGGCCATGATGGCCGCCATGCTGCTATTGCTACCGTGGCCATGGTCTCAGTTCCACTGGTTTACGACTAAATCTGAAAAAACAGTGACGGTTGCCATGGTGCAGGGCAATATCAGCCAGTCCATGAAATGGGATCCGCAGGGACGCTCGCGTGCACTGCAAATCTATATGGATGAAACCCGCCGTTACATCGGAAGAGCAGCGGTCATCATTTGGCCAGAATCAGCAATTCCTGATGCAGAATCGGATCAAACGGCTTTCCTTACACAGACAGATAATCTGATGACTGCCGGACACAGCAGCCTGATTACAGGTATCGTTGACAAACTTCTAGCCTCAAAGGAGGAAGTTTTTTTTAACCAGATGATTGTGTTGGGCGATAAACAGCCTTACCACTATCTGACTGCCGGACGCTACCGTAAACACCATCTGGTGCCGTTTGGTGAGTTTGTTCCACTGGCCAGTTTACTACGCCCATTAGCCCCTTTTTTCAATCTGCCTATGTCCTCTTTCAGTCGCGGTAACTACCTGCAACCGCCGCTCACAGTCGCTGATCTCAATTTTACCAGCGCCATTTGCTATGAAATTGTATTGGGTCAACAGGTGCGGGACAACATTAAGCCTGATACCGACTTTCTCCTGACTGTCTCCAATGATGCCTGGTTTGGTGATTCCATTGGCCCGTGGCAACATTTTCAGATGAGCCGCATGCGGGCGCTGGAACTGGGACGTCCTCTGCTACGCAGCACTAATAATGGCATTACTGCTGCTATCGGCCCCATGGGTGAGATCCTCGCACAGCTGCCGCAGTTCACACGTGGTGTGCTGGAAATTAAGGTTGCACCCACAGCAGGAGTAACGCCCTATGCCCGTTTTGGGCCATGGCCACTCTGGGCTGTTACCTTTATATTTAGCATGGTGGCGCTTAAGACAGGCAAGAGCGAAGAAGGAGAATGAAGAAAGAAAATAAAGGTAACATCCGGTTTTTAAAAATGAAAGACAGACATTACTATACGACAGAGAAACTCAGCTAACACAATGCACGGCTAACTGAGGGGCAATTGCTGCGTGGTCTCGCTAACTGCAACTATTTACGCTTAGGGTCTATATTTTGTCCCGTATCGCGTTAGTTAGTCAAATCATAACCACCGAGGTTCCAGAGTGTTTCGAATTGCTCTTGTGCACCGGCGGTAGCGGGGTAAAGCAGTTGAATCGAGATGGGCAATTCTTTACCTACTTCCAGCATATAACCGCCATCCGGGGTTTGTAATTCCACTACGCCCTGCTGGCCATCATGATTCACCTGTGCCCAGGTCTCACCTACCTGAGTATCCGTGGGCAGATTACTGAATGAGATCTTCCATTTTCGAATATCATTCACCGTGGAACGGACAAAAATATCGTAGCTGTAGAGCCAGCCCTTGCTCTCCCAGTCCTGCCATTTAGCCTTGAACATAAAGCGAACTTCTACCGGTAGCTCTGGGACACCAGAAAACTGAACTTTGAGTGGGGTACTGAGACCCCGGACGTCATCAGCATTAAAATGAGTGAGTGAACCAATAGTCACACATCCTTCGGTAGATACTGATTCAGGCATTACCACGGTAATGGTACGGTTTTTTGTCCATTCAGTCGGTATATCGCTCGAACTGATCACTGTCGCCATAGTTCCGGCATCGTTGATAAGTAACTTCGCGGGCGGATAGTTGGTCATATGTGTGACTTTTACATCATCCACCATCAATGCTTCGAGTCTGGCACCTGCCGGCTCTGTTCCATTAGTGTCCATGGTAAAGTTGATAGTTCTTGTGCTGCCAGGCAGTACGTCTGGAATGGCATCCTGGGTAATACTGATAACAGATTTTGCGACCATGAGTGTTCATCCTGAGTAAAATTAAATTCCGAGTTGTGACGCCATGGCGGCGTCTATGTGACTGTAACAAAATCGATAGTACTGCTGATATTACAAAATTTAAGGATCAATTATTGCGCAGGCGTATTGTTAATTGTTATAATAATGTTAATAAAGTAATTTAAAGGCCTTAAGACAGGCAACAGAAACACCGGCTTTACCCGTAACGTCAGCTTTACTGCCTGAGATCTCCCTGACTTCACTACAAACACATTGACAAACGGAGGCTTAAAGAGCATATTTCTCTGCCTTTGAAATGTCGTCAATATATATTTGGGAGTTCAACCTTGGCTAATATCAAGTCAGCTAAGAAGCGCGCTGTGCAATCTGAAAAACGCCGTAAACATAATGCCAGTCGCCGTTCTATGGTGCGGACCTTTATCAAGAAAGTATATGCTGCTATTTCTTCTGGTGATAAAGATGTCGCACAGAAAGCATTCAATGAAATGCAACCGATAGTGGACCGCCAGGCTTGTAAGGGATTGTTACACAAGAATAAAGCGGCCCGTCATAAGTCGAATCTGGCACTACAAATCAGTGCAATGCAATAAATAAATGAATGAATATTGTCACTGACGCATTAACAAAATATTTCCGGGCAGCATTGTAAACTGTGTCCTGCCCGGAAATCGGAGACGAAAGCAGACGCAGCACAACCTGCGTTCTATGCAGTTACCATGCGTTACCATGCGATCTGTGACAGGATATTAGCCACACCCCGCCACCGAACCCTCTTTGCCTGCGCGCCAAAAATAATAAAAATGGTTAAATTGCGATACGTTTCTTATGCGATGCGTTTCTTATTGGATAGCACCGTGCGCAACAGGCAGTAGCCAGCCACTGCTGCTGCGGTTGACCCGAATAAAATGCCCAGACGCGAATAAGTACTCAGTTCCGCATCCATGCCATCGAAAGCCAGGGAAGCAATAAATATGGACATGGTAAAACCAATACCACACAACACTGATACCGCAAAGATATGCCTGAAACTGATAGCGTCGGGTAAGTTGGCAATACCCAGTCTAACCGCCAGCCAGCTGAAGGTAAAAATTCCAAGTGGTTTGCCAAAGAATAACCCGCAGGCAATACCCACTGGCAGCCACGATGTCAGTCCTGAAAGCGATATACCATCAAAAGAGACCCCCGCATTAGCGAAAGCAAACAGTGGCAAAATGAAATAAGCCACCCAAGGGTGCAGGCTATGTTCCAGTTGCGCCGATGGCGAGCGCTTATTTTTGTTGGTATGCAGCGGGATCATAAATCCAAGAATCACACCCGCCAGCGTAGCATGTATACCCGATTTAAGAATACTTACCCATAGAATCAATCCAATAAACAGCCAGGCTGATATTTTATTCACTCCCCGCCAGTTCATATAAACCAGCAACGTGATGGCAACGGCCGCAACAGCCAGGGCCTCCGGAGAAACCTGACGGGTATAAAATAGTGCAATGATTATAATCACGCCCAAATCATCAATAATTGCAAGCGCTAACAGAAATACCTTGAGACTGGTCGGTACTCTGTTGCCCAGTAAAGAAATCACTCCCAGAGCAAATGCAATATCTGTTGCTGCAGGAATTGCCCATCCCTGACGGGTAGTTTCATCCGCTCCATTGAATAGCAAATAAACTAACGCTGGAGCCAGCATCCCGCCCAATGCCGCGATGGCGGGAAACAGCGCTTTATCACGTCCATTTAAGGAACCAACCATCAGTTCTCGCTTAACCTCCAGCCCAACAACCAAAAAGAAAATCGCCATCATCCCATCGTTAATCCACAATAACAGCGGCTTACTGAGATCAAGGGAACTGATTTTTACCGAGACAGGAATGTCCAGGAATGCATAATAAATATTCTGTAACGGGCTATTAGCCATGATCAAGGCAATCAGCGCCGCAATGATTAAAATAAGGCCAGCGGCAGCTTCTAAACGCAAAAATTGACGAATAATATTTGTCACTGCTGATTAACCTCTTTAGCGTTTGATGCGGAAGTGTGGGGGGTAGCCGGAGCTATTGCCGGACTGACCGTTGTCGTTCTTTTTTGCTGATCGACGGCAATGCTGGTAGCAGAGGTGGAAACAGGTTTATCCAGTTTACCATTGAGGGCCAGCAGATCGTTTTCGCTCAATTCCCCCAGCGCTGACTGAATATTGAGTTGATGGATTAAGTAGTCATAACGCGCATTAGAGAGTTTTTGTTTCGCGTCATACAGGGTGGTGGTGGCTGTTAATACATCAACAATGGTACGTGTTCCAGCCTGATAACCGGCCTCGGTGGCATCCAGCGAACTTTGCGCAGAAACGACGACCTGCTTGTAGGCTTCCACACTGCTGGCGGATGCTGAAACATTATTAAACGAAGAACGAACCGTTTGCACGACACTACGGTACGCACTTTCCAGCTGTTCACTGGCTGCAACAAAATTATACTGAGCCTGTTTAACCTGCGAATGAGTAGCACCACCACTATAGAGTGGCAGAGTTAGCGATACACCCACCTGATGCTGACCGGTATCATTATCATCAAACGGGGTTCTAAAACCGGTCTGCAAGCCATTGTACCTGGTATCAGTAAGGCCCGATGAAGCTGTCAGACCAATAACGGGCAAGTGGCCGGTTTGGGCGAGTTTTATCTGCTCACGAGCCAGATCCTGGCTCAGACGGGCGGAAAACAAAGTCAAATTATGTTCCTCCGCCTGCTGCAACAGACTACTGACAGCACGCGGAGAGTGAGTAATGAAATGCCTGATATTCAGTGACGCCAGTTCGGGATAATATTTGCCGCTTACCTGGCGCAGGGATTCCAGCGCATTATCCAAATTATTACTGGCTGTCACCTCACTTGCCAGTACGCTGTCAAAATTAGCCCGCGCATTCTGTACATCGGTGATTGCGACCAGACCGACATTAAAACGTTGTGTAGTCTGGTCCAGCTGACGATAAACCGCCTTTTTTTGCGCTTCAATCGTCGATAATGCGTCAATGGTGCGCAAAACCTGAAAATAAGCCGTCGCTGTCTGTAGCATCAACGATTGTTCGCTGCTCTGGAGTGCGACATCCTGGATGCTTGCTTGTTTTTCTTGCAGTGTCAGCGTGCTCCATTTTGACAGATCAAAAAGAACTTGTGTGACAGTCAGTGATCCGGAGGTAGAACCGCTATTTACACCTTTACTGCCGCGAAAACCATGGCTGTAGTTATAGCCGGAACTGATACCCAACTGTGGCAATAATGGACTGCGGGCCTGATTGATTTTTTCGAA
>CANJWD010000042.1 GCA_947478475.1 Enterobacterales bacterium | reverse complement strand
TCACGCCGGGGGTCGCGGGTTCGAGCCCCGTCCGCACCGCCACATTCGGTAAGGGAAAGGCCTCCGGAGGGGCGTAGTTCAACCGGCAGAGCACCGGTCTCCAAAACCGGGTGTTGGGAGTTCGAATCTCCCCGCCCCTGCCACAATAATCGCATCTGTATTTTTCTCATCGCCTGCTTTCCTGTTAACACCATCGTCGGTATTTACTGATCAAGTAGCGATAGCTGGCCTGAGTAAAGCGCCCGTTCCCTGTTATAGAAAAATTTTCGGGTTAAAAAATTGCCACCTGTTTTAAAATAGCCTCCGCGAATGATTTAGTGGTTTATTAATTAATTATGATGTCAAAAATTAAAGTGCTTTCTGTATTTGGCACACGCCCGGAGGCCATTAAAATGGCCCCGGTGGTGACAACCCTGGCGGGCAACCCGGCCATCGAATCTCAGGTGTGTGTTACCGGTCAGCACAGAGAGATGCTCGATCAAATGCTCGATCTTTACGGCATTACCCCAGAATTTGATCTTAATCTGATGAAGTCTGGCAATGATCTGACCGATCTCACCACTGCTGTTTTGCTGGGTATGCGCGATGTTTTACGGGTATGGCGGCCAGACTGCCTGCTGGTGCACGGTGACACCTCCACTGCGCTCGCCAGCACTCTTGCGGCGTATTATGAAAAAATTCCAGTCGGACATGTAGAAGCGGGGCTGCGCAGCGGCAATATTTATGCGCCCTGGCCGGAGGAGATGAATCGCCGCATGGTGAGTGCCATCGCAGAGGTTCACTTTGCCCCGACAGCAATAGCTAAAGCCAACCTGCTGCGCGAAGGTATCGATGAGCAGCGCATTCAGGTGACGGGCAATACCGTTATCGATGCACTGCTGGCAGCGGTCCGGCGCCTGCGCACGGATGTCACTCTGCAAAATGCCATGCAACAGCGTTTTCAGTTTCTCGACAGCCGCCGCCGGCTGATTCTGGTCACCGGGCATCGCCGGGAGAATTTTGGCACAGGTTTTGAGAATATCTGTGCGGCACTGAATCAAATCAGCCAGCGCCATGATGTCGAAATTGTTTACCCGCTACATCTCAACCCCCAGGTGCAGGAACCTGTCAGGCGCCTGCTGGGCAACAACAAACGCATTCATCTGACGGAATCGCTGGATTACCTGCCGTTTATCTGGCTGATGGATCACGCTGCCCTCCTGCTGACCGATTCTGGTGGCGTACAGGAAGAGGCCCCTTCGCTGGGTAAACCCGTACTGGTGATGCGTGATACCACCGAGCGACCGGAAGCGTTAGCGGCCGGTACGGTAAAACTAGTGGGTACCTGTCAGCAGACCATTGTCAGGGAAACATACCGCCTGCTGGACGATGTAGCTGAATATGAACGCATGAGCCAGGCTCATAACCCTTATGGGGATGGCCAGGCGGCAACCCGAATCGTTAATTACCTGACCAGCAAAAAATGAGTGATAGTTTTGATAGCGTTGCCATCATCGGCCTGGGCTATATTGGACTGCCCACGGCAGCCCTGCTGGCGTCGCATAAAATTAAAGTGACTGGCGTGGATATCAACCCGCACACGGTCGATACTATCAATCGCGGTGAAGTGCATATCGTTGAGCCAGAACTGGAGCGAATTGTCCTTGAGGCCGTCCGCCAGGGCTGGCTGCAGGCCACTACCAGGCCGCAACCGGCAGATGTTTTTTTAATCGCCGTGCCCACTCCATTCAAAGGCGACCACCAGCCCGATCTCGCCTGTGTTGAAGCAGCATGTTGCTCAATCGCGCCGGTTCTCAAATCGGGGGATTTGGTCATTCTGGAATCTACCTCACCTGTTGGTACTACTGACAAAATCGCTGCCTGGCTGGCGGCCGCTCGCCCTGACCTGATATTCCCGCATCAGGCTGACGAACCGGCGCAGATTAATATCGCCTACTGCCCGGAACGGGTACTGCCTGGCAGAGTGCTGCAGGAGCTGGTCAGCAATGACCGCGTGATTGGTGGCATGACACCGCGCTGCTCGCAGCGTGCTATTGAGCTGTACAAAATTTTCGTGCGCGCGGATTGCATCGCTACCGCGGCGAAAACCGCAGAGATGTGCAAACTGACGGAAAATGCCTTCCGAGACGTGAATATCGCGTTCGCTAATGAACTGTCGCTTATTTGTGACAAACTGGACATTAACGTCCGGGAGCTTATCAGACTGGCCAATCGCCATCCGCGTGTCGCTATTTTGCAACCAGGCCCCGGTGTGGGCGGGCACTGTATTGCTGTCGATCCCTGGTTTATCGTCAGTCAGACACCGGATGAAGCACGTTTAATCCGCACTGCCCGTCAGATTAACGACAGCAAACCGCACCAGGTGGTAAAAAAAATCACACTGGCCGCTGCGGAGATAGCAGAGCCGGTGATTGCCTGTCTTGGCCTCACCTTTAAACCCGATATTGACGACTTACGGGAAAGTCCGGCGCTGGAAATTATTCAGTTGCTGGCCGCTCAAAAAATAGGGCAACTGCTCACCGTTGAACCGCACATAACAGCGCTGCCCGCTGTGTTTGTCGGAATAAATAGTGTTGAGCTGGTCTCGCTAGACGAGGCGCTTTTGCGCGCTCATATCGTGGTAATGCTGGTCGGTCATCAGATTTTTTTCACCATCGATCCACGACAGCTGGCCGGGAAAACGGTCATAGATACCTGCGGAGTCTGGCAGTGAATGCTGTTTTTACCTGATTGTTTTAAAGAGACTGAGTATATAATTGCCTGCCTGCGGCGTTCATTGTTAGACTAGTAACAAAATATAGTGCGTGTGCCAGGCCAGCCCTGTGTTGTGGAACAAGCCGCAGGATTGCCGTTACTGTCATATTTTTTATATAGGTGGATTGTTATTGGAACAAGATAGTGAACAAGACAGTCAAGTTGCGCTGTGTTCGGCACCGTGTGCTATTAATACGGTGCCTGTTTCATGCAGTGGGGTATCGCCACACGTCGATGCTGTATGTTGTTCTCTGATACCGGTTATCCTGTGTGGGGGCAGCGGTTCCAGGCTCTGGCCCGTCTCTCGTGAACTGCATCCCAAGCCTTTCATTCGCCTGGCAGATGGGCAGAGTCTCCTGCAAAAAGCCTTTTTGCGGGCGGTACAGCTGCCAGGGGTGGATCATGTGCTGACAGTAACCAACCGTGAGCTTTTTTTTAAAACGGAAGATGCTTTCCTGGAAATCAACGCTGACAGGATAGCTACTTCGTTTATTCTTGAGCCATTTGGACGCAACACCGCCCCGGCCATTGCTGCTGCTGCATTACAAGTTGCTAAAACGCAGGGAAAAGATGCTCTGCTGCTGATACTTGCTGCAGATCACCTGGTTACTGACCAGGGTGCGTTCCAGCGTGCTGTGCGGGATGCTATGGCTCTGGCAGTACAGGGGAAAATTGTCACTTTTGGCATCCAGCCTGATGCGCCAGAAACCGGTTACGGGTACATTGAAGTGAAGGATACCCGCGTGCTGCGCTTTGTTGAAAAACCCTCCCTGCAACAGGCCCGCAGCTACCTTGCTTCCGGTGGCTTCCTGTGGAATTCCGGTATGTTTTGTTTCTCCGCGGGTGTTATGTTGCAGGAGATGGAAAAATACTGTCCCGAGGTTCTGGCTGCCACTCGCCACTGCGTGGAACATTCACGCCTGGCGATAGCTGAGAGTTTCAGCCAGCTGGAGCTGGACGCCAGCACCTTCCGCCAGGTACCGGATGCCTCGATCGACTATGCACTGCTGGAAAAAGCAGACCAGATTGCTGTTGTTCCCTGTGCTATCGGCTGGAGCGATATTGGCTCCTGGGTTTCGCTATGTGAACTGGATGCTGCGGATGCCAGCGGTAATCGCGTTCAGGGCGAAGTTCTGTTACACAATACGCGCAACTGTACTGTTCAAGGCAATGATCGGTTGATCGGGGCAGTTGGCGTAGAAGATCTTATCATCATTGACACGGCGGATGCCGTGTTGGTGGCTCATAAAGCGAGTGCGCAGGATGTCAGACACCTCTATACGGCACTGAAAGCGAAGGGACATGATGCACATAAACGGCATCGTACCGTGCACAGCGCATGGGGCAGCTCTACCGTGCTGGAAGAGGGCCAGGATTTTAGCGTCAATTGCCTGACAGTCAAACCCGGTGCCAGCCTTGGCCTGCAAGTGCATCAATGCAGTAAACACTGGATTGTGGTCAGCGGTTCGGCGATGGTTCTGAATGACGAACAGGGATCTCGGCTCAATGCCAATGAAAGCATATTTATCCGCGCGGGGAATCGACATTCTTTGAAAAATACGGCTGAGATCAGCCTGAATATTATTGAGATTCAGGGTAAATACCGTTTAGGAAAAAATGATTATCAGGTTCCACCGAGATAATAGTGTGTTGTGTCAGTTAGGCCACGTGTACTTTTTACTGGTGCTGGCTGTGTCCGATAAACACTCTTGGTGTCTTTATAACAAAGAAATATGAGGATGTTACAGAAGCACTAAATTTTCATTAGTGATTTTGCCAGCAGGGGAATGTATCCCCTGCCTAAAAAATATTGCTGTATTATGAGATTTATGGAACCGCTTGGTGTAACGGAAAATTTTATGAAAAAAGTAGCACTGATTACTGGTATTACGGGCCAGGATGGAGCGTATCTGGCCGAATTTCTTTTAGCGAAAGGCTACAAGGTGCACGGTATCCGCCGCCGGACATCCCTGTTTAATACTGACCGTATTGACCATTTGTACCACGATCCACATAACAAGGGGTATGATCTCACTTTACACTACGGGGATCTCACTGACTCTTCTAATCTGATCAGAATAGTCCAGCAAGTGAAGCCAGATGAAATTTATAATTTAGCTGCCCAAAGCCATGTGGCCGTATCTTTTCACGAGCCTGAGTACACTGCAAATTCTGACGCATTGGGTGCGCTGCGAATTTTAGAAGCTATTCGGATTGCTGGCCTCGAAAAAAAAACCCGTTTTTACCAGGCATCTACCTCGGAACTGTACGGTTTAGTGCAGGAAACCCCGCAAAAGGAAACAACGCCTTTCTACCCACGTTCACCTTACGCTGTGGCTAAGCTGTATGCGTACTGGATCACCGTTAACTACCGTGAGGCTTACGGTATCTATGCCTGTAATGGTATTCTTTTCAATCACGAGTCCCCGATCCGTGGTGAAACCTTTGTAACGCGTAAAATAACTCGTGCGCTTGCCCGTATTAAGCTCGGCCTACAGGAATGCCTTTATCTCGGAAATATGAACGCGTTGCGTGACTGGGGTCATGCCCGTGATTATGTTGAAATGCAATGGCTGATGCTCCAACAAGACACACCGGAAGATTTTGTTATCGCGACCGGTGAACAGCACTCTGTGCGCGAATTTGTGGAGTTGGCAGCTAAGGAAATTGACCTTAAAATCCGCTGGGAGGGAAAAAACGCTGATGAGACGGGCTACGATGCAGTCACAGGTCAGCGTATAGTCGCCATCGACCATCGTTACTTCCGTCCCTCTGAAGTAGAAACCCTGCTGGGTGATCCCTCTAAGGCTAAGATCAAACTGGGTTGGGTACCCAAGATGTCTTTCCAGGAACTTGTCTCAGAAATGATGCAGGAGGATATGAAGGAGGCGCAGCGTGATGAACTGGTCAGGCAGCACGGTTTTAAGTATTTAAATTGCAACGAATAACATCCATTGATGAGAGTTCTATGATCCCTGTTTACAAACCTTATTTGACTGGTCACGAAAAAACTTACGTCAATGAGTGCATTGACTCCACATGGATATCCTCAAAAGGTGAATTTATCGAGCGTTTTGAGCGTGATTTCGCCGAATTTACTGGTATAGATTACGTCACGAGCGTATCCAACGGTACCGTAGCGATTCACCTTGCCCTTGAGGTTCTTGGCATAGGTGCAGGTGATGAGGTCATTGTTCCGACACTGACCTATGTGGCTTCGGTAAATACAATACTGCAGACCGGTGCTTGTCCGGTCTTCGTCGATTCTCTCGAAGACACCTGGCAACTTGATCCCGAAGACATTCGTCGCAAGATCACACCACGTACTAAAGCTGTAATGGCAGTGCATCTGTACGGTCTGCCCTGTGATATGGATGCCATCACTGCGATTTGCCGTGAACACAAATTACTTTTAGTTGAGGATGCCGCCGAAGCTTTTGGTTCATTCTACAAAGGGCGGCATGTGGGTACCTTCGGCAATGTGGGTACTTTTAGCTTCTTTGGTAATAAAACAATCACAACCGGTGAAGGAGGTATGGTTGTGTTTCGTGATAAAGTTGTTGCTGAACATGCTCGTCATTTAAAGAACCAGGGCGTGTCACCTCATCGTGAATACTGGCACGATGTGTTGGCGTATAACTATCGGATGACGAATATCGCCGCCGCTATCGGGTTAGCCCAGCTCGAACAGGCACACGAGATTCTTGCAAAAAAGCGTGAAATTGCGGCATGGTATCACGAGGGACTTACTAGCCTTCCCGTTAAAATGCATAAAGAACAAACTGATACGACACACTCATATTGGATGTGCTCGATTGCCGTTAACGATATTTCTCAACGCCAGGCTTTGCGCGATCACCTCAAGGCTCATGGTATCGAAACACGTCCAGTATTCTATCCTGTCCATACCCTACCGCACTGTGCCCAGGCAGGTCATTTTCCGATTGCCGATAAAATTTCCGCCGCTGGTATTAATCTGCCAAGCTGGCCTGGCTTGGGTCGAGAGGATGTTAATCTTATCTGCAGGACTATTGCTTCTTTCTGGCTTTGAATTCTGAGTGTATTTGCTGTTTGTGGCACCTCTACAAAGCCGCTCCTTTGTGAGATCGGTTGGCTGGCTAATCGGGCTGCATATGCATATTAATCTGATTTGTTGTGTCCATCATTATGAGGTACCATTGTGGCTAGCGACTATTTTGTAAAAATTTGGCGTTCTCGTTTTTTCTGGACTCATCTAGTGCTGTCTGACCTGCGATCTCGCTGGCGCCGATCTTTTCTTGGGATGGCATGGGCGATTATCCAGCCTCTTGGATTAACATTGTTGATGTCATTTGTTTTCAGCAAATTGTTTCACACTGATATCACTACCTACGCCCCCTATATTTTTTCCGGAATTATTATATGGGATTATATCGTTACCAGTGTAACGGGAGGGGCATTGTCATTTGTTCAGGCTGACGCTTATATTAAGCAATGCAGGCATCCACTGGCGATTTACACGTTGCGTACTGTTTTGGTAGGCTTAATTATACTGATGCTGGCGAGTATTCCACTGTATATTTGGGCTGCAATGGTATTTCCCGAACATGTAGGCTGGCACTGGTTAGCTGTTTTGAGCATTTTTCCTGTATTAATATTGATTACCTGGCCATTGGCGACACTGTTGGCATATATTGGTGCCCGTTTTCGTGATTTGCCTCATGCAACTGGGCTCATTATGCAGGCCTTATGGTTTATATCACCGGTCTATTTTGAAGCGAAAATGTTCCGACGCGGTGGTCTCGATTCGCTAATCGATTTCAACCCTATTTATCATGTCCTGCAAATCGTTAGGTCCCCACTTCTGGAGGGGAGATGGCCTACCGTTGTCAACTATGGCTATGCTCTAATGCCGGCTTTCGTATTTGCCCTATTAGCCTGGATTATTGGCAGGAAAGTTGAACGAAAGATAATTTTCTATTTATAAAAGTAACCCCATGATGAAACAACCAAAAATTTCCTTACAGGGCGTCAACTTGTATTATGCTTCAGTGGCATTTCAGGATCGTTCACTCAAATCATTAATGACTAAATGTTTCAAAAAAAGAAAATATACAAATACAATCAATGATATACATGCACTAAAAAATATTAATGCAGAGATAAAAGGGGGGGAACGAGTTGGGCTACTAGGGCCCAATGGTGCGGGTAAAAGTACGTTTTTACGGACTATTGCTGGGCTCTACCCCATTTCCAGTGGTAGATTGCAGGTGGAAGGCGAGGTGCGCTCCTTGTTTGATTTGAGCTTGGGATTTGAGCCCGATGCCACGGGGCGTGAAAACATACTTTACCGGGGTTTGCTCCTTGGATTATCACCATGCTTTATACGTGATAAAGAGGCGGAGATAATCAAATTTGCTAATTTGGGAGAATTCATCAATTACCCGATAAAAACATATTCAGCGGGCATGCAGGTGCGGTTGGCTTTTGCTATTTCTACCACCGTTGGCGGTGATATTCTGCTGCTGGATGAGGTTATCGGTGCTGGCGATGCAAATTTCATGTCCAAAGCGAAGCAGCGGATTTCCCGACTCATCGAGCAGGCGGATATTTTAGTCCTGGCTTCTCATGACTTTGGCGCACTTAGTAGTCTTTGCCAGCGTGGTCTGGTCTTTCACCATGGCGAGATTGTTTTTGATGGCCAGATTTCCGGTGCGATACATACCTATAAAAAAGTGAACGGATTAGAATGACAAACGACCGCCCACCACGCGTCATGTGGCTTATCAACCACACTACACTCCGAGCTTTTGAACTCGAACAGTTTAAGCAACGGGGTATTGAGGAAATTTTTCTACCTAAATGCTTTCCATATGATGAGGGTAACTTGTCTGCCAGCATCACTTATGATGAAGATAAAAATCTGCGTATTTCAGCAGAAGATTTGGCCATTTTAAACGAGCAAAACTGGTATGAAGAACCCAGCCCCGCCGCCTGGGAAATAGCCAATCGTTATTTTGATATCATCGTGGTGGCATTTTTTGTACGCCAGCTTATAGCGGCTGTACGTCACTTTAAGGGGGGAATCATTTTGCGGGCATTTGGATTGGGTGGCACAGAAACCTACTCAAACTTGATCCGGCAATTGGGCGGTGAGGCTCTGGAATCTGCAATTAGCAGATGCGGTAAACGCTTTTTCTTTGGGATAGGCTATGAGCACTTAGCAAAAAATGAAGCCCATATTTTGGCCGATCGGGCTGTTTTTTTACCGGTGGGCCTGAAGGATATCAGCAGTAACACTAACAATTGGCAGGGCAAAGAACACCATATTTTCTTTGTTTGTCCTAGGATCGAGACATCACCTTACTACAATGCGATTTATAAAAAATTCAGCAATAACTTTCGCGGTTTTGATTACCGTGTTGGTGGCGCTCAGCCGGTTGCGGTAGATAATCCAAAAGTACTTGGTTTCGTGCCTCGTGCGCAGCACGAGCACCACATGACGCAGAGCCGCTGCATGTTTTACCACAGTCAGTGCTTGAACCACATTCACTATCATCCCTTTGAGGCCGTGCAGGCCGGTATGCCACTCATTTTTATGGCGGATGGCATGCTGGATCTGTTAGGAGGGAAGCATTTGCCTGGTCGCTGTGCAACGGTGCGTGAAGCTAGACGTAAAATCAAACGCATGATGAACGACGACTGGCGCTTTATCATGCAGATTCGCGACAGTCAGCGGGTATTATTGGATGTGATGAACCCTGAAATATTAGGGCCTCAGTGGCAAAATGGGTTCAGGAAAATACTTGCTGAATTTGTTATCTGGCAGTCCGAACAGATTGAACGCCAGCTGGTGGTTAGGGAACGGCGCAGACGGGTTGCGGTCATTTTGCCTATTGAATACAAGGGAGGTACTTTCCGTGGCGCTAAGTTGCTCGCTCACGCAATTTACCTGGGTAGCCGTCAATCGGATGAACCCGTCGACGTTGTTTTCTTGCATCTGGATAATACGATGACATATCCCGATGAAGAGTTTGCTGATCTGCCTTATGGCATTACCCGTCGGCCTTTTAATTGGAAATTTTTGCCGGCTAACGAAGCACGCCGAGCCATGTGCTATGCTGGTTTCGAAAATTGGCAACCTGTCCATGACAGCTATATTGTACCTGATGATAATATCCAGCAATTGCAGGACTGTGATTTATGGCTGGTTGTTAGTGATCGTTTGATGAGACCCTTGTTGCCTATAAAACCCGTGGTACTGATGGTGTATGACTATCTGCAACGCTATACAAATATTTTGTCGCACGGCGCCGATCAGCACTTTTTGGCTGCGGCGCAAATTGCTCAACGAGTAATGGTGACAACAAATTTCACCTTCAACGATGCAGTGCAGTACGCGGGTATCGAACCTCGCAGGGTACTAAAGCTGCCGATGTTGGCACCCATATTCCCGTTACAACCAGCTATTAATACTGAAATTGCAATGCGTGGGAACTATTTCCTCTGGACCACAAATATAGCTATTCACAAGAACCATCAGCATGCTATCGAAGCACTACGTATTTACTATGATGAGCTGGCGGGTACTCTGGACTGTTGTGTGACGGGTGTTGCTACCAAGGAACTGCTCACTACTGATTTTCCTCATCTTAAAGTAATGGCAAGCATTTTCAAGCGAAGTAAGAGCCTGCGGCGGCGCGTTAAAATGAGAGGTGAACTACCTGATGCAGAGTATAGAAATGTGCTCAGTCAGGCTCATTTCCTGTGGCACGCTGGACGTATCGATAATGGTACCTTCTGCGTTGTAGAAGCTGCCTGCTGTGGAGTTCCCTCACTCTCCAGTGATTATCCGGCAATGCGGGAAATCGATCAGCAATTCTCTCTCAATCTGGCATGGATGGACCCCTATTCATCGAGAAATATGGCGGAGCAATTAAAATATATGGAAGAAACCGCACCACAGCGTTGCACGCTGTTACCTGACTTCGAACAGATGAATTCCCAACGCGTAGAAGCTTTGGCCCGTGCTTATTGGGAAGGAATACGGAAATGTCTGTGACAAAATACGGCATTTATGTCGCATGGCAGCCAGCAGTGGATCTGCGTGCTGAGGGACTGGGGCGGTATCTGGCGGCTTTTCTGAAAGGAGCGTCTGCGCGTAAGGAGGTAAAGTTTGTGCTGGTTTGCCCAAGCTGGTCGCAGGAAACCTTGGAACAGTTGTTTGATAGTGAAACTGTATCCAGAGACCAAATACAGATACTTAGCCCCGTTGGCAAACCTTATCTCTTAAGGAGTTATGAAGCTTACTGTCATTATAGCCAGCTAGTGCGTCCATTGAGTGTCCGTTGTCGGACGGGTTTGCGTGCTCAGTTTATTAAACAGCGAGTTCGGCAGTACGCAGAGGACCAACTGGCGAAAGTGCACAATCACTCTTCATCGCTGACTGCTGTACTGAAGCTGATACCATTACTACTATTGGTTTTATTGTTCGCTCTGCCGCTGGTATTGTGGGCTGCCGTAGCATGGAGTCTGCGCATAATCAAACGTTATTTTCTCTGGGTACAAAAACCATTCCGTTGGCTAGCGCGGGTGATAGCATTTCCTAAAAACGATGGGTGGGTTCTGCGCATATTTGATGTCATGTATCAAGTGGAAATAGATCGAATGCAACACCTTATCGAAAATCTCCAGGACGTCAAAGCTTGGTATTGTCCAACCGCATTCTGGCCAGCATTCAATAATATTCATGCGCCCCGCCTGATGTGTGTGCCAGACGTGGTGCTGATGGATTTCTCTGTGGGATTTGCTGCCAGTGGTAATGATCGACAACTTCAGACGTTCGATAATATCCAAAATGCGGTACGTGGCGCCGATCACATAGTGACTTATAGTGCAGCGGTCAAATGGAAAACACTGGTTGACCTGTTTGGCATGCCCGCCACGAAAATTTCGGTGGTCCATCATGCTCCAAACTCGCTGGATAGCTGGATCAAGCTCAGTGATACTCCGGACGAGGATGCCGCAACCTTTAATTATTGCAAGGCGCTGTTGCTGCAGGCATTGAAAAAATCGAGTAATTCCGCTTACTGTTCCGGATTTTTAAATGGAGAGGTACAGTTTCTTTTTTACGCCAGCCAGTTTCGGCCTAATAAAAATGTTTTGACGCTTTTGCGTGCTTATGAGTATCTGTTAAAGCACCGTTTATTCAGCTACAAGCTGATCTTGACAGGAGAAGGTTCAACGGAAATTCAACGCTTCATTGTTGATCACCACTTGGAAAACGATGTCCTCTGCCTGCAGAAGTTGGCGGTGGATGAGCTTGCTGCGTGCTACAAAATGGCAACTCTGGCGATTAACCCTAGTTTGAGCGAAGGCGGCTGCCCTTTTACCTTTAACGAAGCATTATCAGTTGGCACACCTGTAGTTACTGCCAGGATTCCAGTGACTCAGGAAATACTTCACAATTCTGAACTACAGGACGTCATGTTTTTTGATCCTTACGACTGGAAAGACATGGCTAAACGCATTGAGTGGGCACTTAAAAACAGAGATCAATTATTAACGGTTCAAACTGCGATTTATAACCAGCTGTCAAAGCGAACATGGAGCGATGTAGTTAATGAGCATCTGGACATCATGGACGACATAGCCTGTGCGGCTGTTGTTGAAATAACAGTAGCAACATAAGGTATGCAATGGAAAATATCATCAATAAAAATTTTTTATAGCCAGTTATGGTTTTTTGAATAAGTTTAATTTATGAAAAAAAATATTGTGGTAATGGGTGCAGGAGGACATGCCAAAGTTTGTATCGAATTGCTGCGTACCATGGGGGAAAATGTTGCTTGTTGTATAGGTGGTCCAGATAGCCCCCCCACATGTCTTTATCTCCCTGTATTAAAAGGGGATGAAAATCTTGCTCTCCTGCGATCTCAGGGCTATTCAAGATTATTTATCGCCATAGGTTCTAACAAAATCAGAGGAAGATTGGGAGCCTTAGCATTGGAGCAGGGTTACCAGTTGATTAATGCTATAAGCCCGCATGCCGTCATTTCCCCGAGTGCCAGGCTGGGATTTGGTGTGGCAGTGATGGCTGGCGTGGTCATAAATGCAGAGACCCGAATTGGTCATCTTTCAATCATCAACACGAGTGCATCTGTAGATCATGATTGCCAAATTGGTCAGGTCGTTCATATCGCCCCACAGTGTGCACTGTCTGGCAATGTGGCGGTTGGCAATTACTCTTTTCTCGGCATTGGCTCCAAGGTTATTCCCGATGTAAACATCGGTGAAAATGTGATGATCGGTGCTGGCAGTGTAGTTATTTCGCATATTGAAACTGGTGTGACTGCTATGGGCGTGCCCGCCAAACGCGTTATATTGCACCCATAACACTTTCTTTACGCGCTTAATTCATTTTTATGAAAGCGGCATATATGAATCAAATGAGGTTGAAAATAGCACAAAATCAACTTGTTAACTTTGTTTGGAGCATTAGCAATGGAAAAATTCTACGGCCAGTTTGATCCACCCGTCGATAAATTTATTTTTGAACGCTATTTCCCAGATAAAAATACCAAGGGTATCTTTGTCGAATGCGGCGCATTTGATGGTTTAACGGAATGTGCGTGCAAATTTTTTGAAGAATTCATGGGTTGGCAGGGCTACAACATCGAGCCTGTGCCGTGGATTTATGAGAAGTTATGCACGAATCGCCCTTCTGCAGTAAATCTGAATTTTGCTTTATCCGATACTAATGGAGAAGCAACGTTCAACGCTGTTGATCACCCCACTTTTGGGAAAGATTGTACCAATGGTTCGTTACGCCATACTGAAGCTCACTCAGCCCTGCTCAAGGAAATGGAGTGCAAAATCGTAGAGGTCAGCGTAAAACTGTGCACATGGCCTGAGTTTATTAGATAGTGTCGTCACGTAATAAAAAATATATTATCATGCAGAAAATAACAACTACTGTTGAGATGGTTCAGGAATGAATTTAGCCCACCGCCGCCACGATATATCCGATCATGTCTGGAGCCTGCTGGAACCTCATCTGCCTGGAAG
>CANJWD010000041.1 GCA_947478475.1 Enterobacterales bacterium | reverse complement strand
TTTTAGTGCCTGTAGCTGATGCCGCTCTTCTTCACTGCACAGTGCCGCTTCCAGTTCTGTCTGAGTGGTGAATTCGCTCTGGCATAGTGAATGTAAAAATTCGGTTGCGGCTTGCAGTAACTGGCTATTTTTTTGTTGTTGCTGTTGCTGCAGGCTATGTAACTGGCCGGCCTGCATCGTCAGCGCTTCCTGAGCCTGATGCAGGCCAGATTGTGCTGACAGTAACGCATCATGGCAAACTTTACGCTGCACACGCATTTCGGCACGGGAATCTGCTACGCTTTGATCGCCAAACAGAATATGTCGTTGTTGCCGGGCATTAATGAGACTTTGTTCTTTTTGCTTTTTTTGTTCTGTCAGTTGATTTATGCATTGCTCCCTCTCTTGCAGATTTTGCTGTACAGCGCTCAGTTGTGCCAGCAGAGTGGCGCGCTGCGGCAGCAGGTCACTTTGCTGTTGTAACGATATTTTCCACTGTTGCCACTCTCGTTGCCGCGCCTGTAGCCATTGCGGCCCGTCAGCTTCCTGTGGCAGGGGCAGGGAGTACTTTGCTAATGAGTCAGTAAACTCGCTCTGTTGCTGTGTAAATTGTTGCTGTTGGCGGGCATCATCCTGCTGTAACTGTGACAGTGAATTGTGCAGGATGTCAGCGTGCAGGCTGTTAAGTTCCACGGCCTGTTGGTGCAGTCTGTGCTGGTCAATGGCTTTATTCTGTTGCTCTCTGGCCTGTTGAACGTGCAGACGGGCCTGTTCTACGGCAGCTATTTGCTGTTGTAGTTGTTGCCCGGCAGTATCACAGTGTGTCAGATAGTGTTCAGCCTCCGGGAGTTGTTCCAGTGTAAATGTCAGATGCAATTCTGCGGTGAGACCTTGCCACTCTGCCCGCCAGGTTGTCAGTTTGTTTTCACCCTGGGCTGTTTCCAGTATCAGTTGTTCCTGGCGCTGCGTAAGCAGGCGGTGCTGCGTGTTCAGTTCTGTGCAGTTCTCTTTGAGTTGTGCAACCTCCTGCTGCAATAACAGCAGTTGCTGCCCGGTTTCCAAAGGCAGGTTCTCTTGATACAAATTCTCTTGATACAAATTCTCTTGATAAAAAAAAGTAGCCGGATGCGCCGTTGCGCCACAGAGCGGGCATTCACTTCCCTCGCGCAGCTGAGCGCGTTCTGTTGTCAGCAGAGCAATGCGTTGTTCCAGCCGGTAGCGATCCTGTAACTCATCCAGATGTTGCTGTTTTTCACGCAGTGCCTGATTTTTTTCACCGCACAGAGAGGCTAAATGTCGCAGATGTTCAGCTTGCTGCATCAGCAGCGATTTTTGTTTCGCCAGGCTCTCTGTTAACTGATGGGCTACGCTGGCCAGCACAATCAGCTGCTGGCGTTGTGCACGCTGCTGAGTAACCGCGGCGAATTGCTGGTGTAACGGGTTATGCTGATGCGGACGGATTAAATCATTGTGGCGTGTTTCGCTGGCGCGCAGAGCCAGTGCTGCCTGTTGACAGTGCTGATGTTGCTGTTTGAGCTCTGCCGTCAGCACGGTTTTTCTGTCTGCCAGTTGTTGTAACTGCTGTTGCAGCTGGCTCTGTTTGTCATAATTTTCTCCCGCCGCGTGTTGTAGCTGACTAAACTGTGCCAGGCGTTCACGCCATAAAGAAAGATGTTCACCCCAATGCTGATAGTGAGAACAGTGGCAGAGCCAGTGACTTATTTCAGCCAGCCGCTGCTCAGCTTGCTGTAGTTGCTGTTTAATTAACTGCATTTGTTGCTGTTTTTGTTGCTGTAGCCTCTGCTGCTGCTGCCATTCCTCAATGAGTGGTGTTAACGCTTCCTGTAACCCACTAATCTGAGTATCGAAAGGGATAATCAGATTAGTGATGATATCTTCCTGCTGTTGCCATTCTGTTTCGTTATTTTTGAGCCGCTGTTCAGCCTGCGCACAGTGCTGGTGAATGGGCAGCAGCGTGGCGTATTGCTGTTTCCTTTGCTCAGTTAAGTGCGTCAGTTGTTGTTGCAGTATCTGTAGCTCTTGCTGGCAACGTTGTTGGTTGTTGTACAGCGGCCGCAGTTTTTCCGCCATCAGGCCGCGGGTTAGCCTGTTCAGCTCAGGCTGAGCATGCTGTAGTGCGCCCTGAGCCTCTGCCCGCAGCTGGCTAAGTTGTGAGCATGATTGCAGAAGCTCGTTATTGCGTACCAGCCAGTGTTGGTATGCGGTAAGCTGCTGCTGCTTATCCAGCAGCAGCAGCTCCTGTTGTTTAAGATAGTGCAGCAGCTGTTCCGGCGACTGCTGCTGTTCATCGGGTAAGGCAATACCCCGGGCCTGCATATGCAGGTTATCGAGATCGATTTTTGCCTGTCTGTAACGCAAAAAAACCTGTTGTGACAGGAGGCTGTAAATTTCGCTGCCGGTGAGCTCTTCCAGTAATTCCGCACGATCATTGGCATCGGCATTGAGAAAAGTGGCAAACTGGCCCTGAGATAACAACACCGATTTGGTAAAACGCCCAAAATCCAGCCCGGTGATTTTGATGATTAACTGGCGTTTATGCTGAATTTTGTCGGCCAGAATTTTTCCGTCAGTAATTCGGGCCAGTTCAACTTTAATAGCCTGTAACGTCCCTTCAGGTAAATTTTTGGCACGACGCTGGCTCCAGAAAGCGCGATATCTCACACCCCGGACGTCAAATTCTACTTCAGCCAGTGATTCAGTACAGTGGTGTGTCATCAGTTCATTTTGTGATTGTGAGAGCTCCAGTCTCGGCGTCCGGTGGTAGAGCGCCAGGCAAATGGCATCCAGTAAGGTTGTTTTTCCTGCCCCTGTGGGCCCGGTGATGGCAAATAACCCATTGCTGGCAAATGGCTCACGTGTGAAATCAATTTTCCATTCACCGCACAGCGAGTTAATGTTTTTTAGGCGCAGGCTGAGTATCTTCATACAGAGTCACTTTCCTGGCCGGCTTCTGCAACCATCTCCGCAAACAGCTGACGCACGCGCTTCTGGCGCTGTTCATCACTGTTTTCCTCCTGTGCCAGCCGTCGCTCGAAAACGTCGGTAATACTCAATTCTTTCAGTGTCTCTTTTGTTGCCCATTGCAGGCCCTGGCGCCGCTGTTGCTGACTGCGGCGCAGTAACACCACTTCAACCGGGAGCCCGGTCACCATGGCGTGGATGCGGCACTGGATATCCGGGAGCCACTCCTGCGTCTCGACTTCAATATTCAGCCAGATTGCAGGCAGGCCCTGCTGGCTGCTAACGAGCGAAAATTGTTGCTCTATTTGTTGCTTTATTTGCTGCTCTATTTGCTGAAGCGTGCCTTTGATAAGTTGCATCGGTTGCCAGCACGGAATGGGCAGTGCGCTGACTGACCGTAACGCCTGTTGCACAAATTCCACCAGAAAGACCGTTTTATGTGTGCCTGATTCATCAAAACTCAGTGAAATGGGGGAACCGCTGTAGCGGATATGTTCGAATCCGGCTACTCGTTGTGCCCGATGAATATGGCCTAAAGCGATATAGTCTGCCGGCGGAAAGGCGGTGGCAGGAAAGGCGTCCAGGGCACCGATATAAATGTCGCGGACTGAGTCAGAAAGGCTGGCACCGACGGTGGTTAAATGTCCGCTGGCAATAATGGGTAGTGGCAAACCGAGCGCTGTGCGGCGCGCCAGTGCCATCTGGTATAAGGCCTGATAGTGCTGTGCAATGGCCTGCTGTAAATTTTGCTGTTTTTTAATGCCAGATTCACCAGCGTGGCTGCTAACCATGTCGCGGGCACGCAGGAAGGGAACTGCGCATAATAGTGCGCCTGGTAGCCCTTGATCATCTTTTAATATCAGCAGTTGCTGTTGTAAATTCCCGGTTGTACCGGCAATGATACGGGTATTGAGGTGTGCAAATAATTCACGCGATTCATTCAGGGTTGCCACCGAATCATGATTTCCGGCAAGTATCACTAGCTGGCAGGAGCTGGCCTGTAACTGGACGACAAAATGATTATATAATTCGCGGGCGTAGCTCGGTGGTGTGCCGCTGTCAAAAATATCGCCGGTGACTATCAGTGCATTCACCTGATATTTTGCAATCTGCCCGGTCAGCCAGTACAGAAACGCCTGGTGTTCCGCCGCGCGGCTTTTGCCAAAAAAAGACTGCCCCAAATGCCAGTCAGAAGTATGGATAATACGCATATGCCTCTTGCGGCTAAGGTGCGGGGGCCATTGGTGCAGGGGCCATTATAAAGAATCATTAACGAATATCCTGCTAAAAACCGCACAATTTAAAATTACACGAACTACACGCAGTGCGCCGGCAGACAGGCAGTGGCTCTCTGCCGCCCGTCATTACAATGCTCTCACCCGTGGCGCGCATCATGGATCAAGGAGCAACTAACGCCGATCGATTTATTATCAATAAGTTAAAAAATACGGCCAATAATGGGCGAAATTATGTTATCTATCGCACGGTAGTGCTATTTTTCGGATAAAAACTTGCCTTTTAGCGCTATCCTCTATAAAAATTCCATTTGATTCTTTGATGTGGATAACCACTTGTGATAGCGTTTTTAGCGCCCCGAACCCTGGTGTGCTGTTTCCGTTAACCTATTGGGCTGAAGCGGATTAAGAGAGCAAGAATAAGAGAGCAGTGGCAGGGATTTTTTGTCAGCTAACCAGACAACGAGGGTCTTCATCATGAATCATCATCTGTCATTCAGGAATATCCTGGCGCTCGGTTTTATGACATTTGCGCTATTTGTTGGTGCCGGTAATATCATTTTTCCCCCTATGGTTGGTTTACAGTCCGGTGAGAATTTCTGGGTGGCTGCCTGTGGTTTTTTAATCACATCTGTCGGTTTACCGTTGATAACTCTCATTGCAATAGCGCGCGTCGGTGGGAATATCGATGCGCTGAGCGCGCCTGTTGGCCGTGAGGCAGGATTGCTGCTGGCGACCATCTGTTATCTGGTTGTGGGGCCGCTGTTTGCCATACCGCGTACCGCCACGGTTTCTTTTGAGGTGGGTATAGTGCCATTAATCAGTGAGGTGGGTACAGCGTCATTAGCCAGTGGAGATGCTTCTGCGCTGTTGATTTATAGCCTGATCTATTTTGTGCTGGTTGTCGCTATTGCTTTTTATCCGCATCGTTTGCTGGATACTGTGGGGCATATCCTGGCGCCATTAAAGATGCTTTCGTTAGCAATTTTGGGTGTGGCCGCGATATTTTGGCCAGCCGGCGCATTTGTTCCTGCAAATGATACCTATATGCGGATGCCATTTTCCACCGGCTTTGTCAGTGGCTATCTGACAATGGATACCTTTGCTGCCATGGTGTTCGGTATTGTTATCGTTAACGCTGCGCGCACGCGCGGTGTGCAGTCAGCCGTTTTACTCACCCGCTATACCATATGGGCTGGCCTGATAGCTGGCGCTGGTTTGACGCTGGTTTATCTGAGTCTGTTTAAACTTGGTTCGGGTAGTGGTGTCCTGGTTGCCAACACCGAAGAAAATGGCGCCGCCATTTTGCGTGCGTATGTTCAGCACAGCTTTGGGGGCATCGGTAGTTTTTTTCTGGCAGCACTGATTTTTATTGCCTGTATGGTGACAGCAATTGGTCTGACCTGTGCCTGTGCAGAATTTTTTAGCCGCTACCTCCGGTACTCTTATCGCACCGTGGTGCTGATAATTGCTCTTTTTTCCATGCTGGTTTCCAATCTGGGTCTGGATCATCTGATCAAAATTTCGCTTCCGGTGCTCACAGCGATTCATCCTCCGTGTATCCTTCTGGTTATACTGAGTTTTACCACTGGCTTCTGGAATAAGTCCGTGCGTATTTTTGCACCTGTCATGTTAGTAAGCCTGCTATTTGGCGTGCTGGATGGATTGAAAGCGTCAGTTTTTTCCCATTTATTACCCACATGGGTTGGGTATTTGCCGCTGGCTGAGCAGCAGCTTGCCTGGTTATTGCCTTCATCGATAGTAATGATGGTGGCTGCATTCTACGACAAGATCTATTGCGGTCCGCGTTTAGGGCATAGAGGGAAATCAGGAGGCTGTTAACGTGGAATTATCACCCAAAAATGAACTAACCCGCGGATTAACGGTGCGCCATATCCGCTTTATGGCGTTGGGCTCAGCGATTGGTACCGGGTTGTTTTATGGCTCGGCTGATGCCATTAAACTGGCCGGCCCCAGTGTCCTGCTCGCCTATATTATCTGCGGTATTGTGGTATTTATTATCATGCGGGCCCTGGGTGAAATGTCGGTACATAATCCTCAGGCCAGTTCGTTTTCGCGTTATGCGCATGATTATCTCGGCCCTATGGCGGGTTATATCACCGGCTGGACCTACTGTTTTGAAATGCTGGTAGTTGCCATGGCGGATGTCACCGCTTTTGGCATCTATATGGGCGTCTGGTTGCCAAAGGTACCGCACTGGGTTTGGGTATTAAACGCAGTACTACTTGTCGGTGCGATTAACCTGATGCGAGTGCGAGTATTTGGTGAACTGGAGTTCTGGTTCGCGTTGTTTAAAGTGATCACCATCATCGCCATGACTGTGGCCGGCGTCGCTATGATTTTCTGGGGGCTGGGTAATCATGGCCAGCCGACGGGTATTTCTAACCTCTGGTCTCATGGCGGTTTTTTCAGCAATGGTTTTATCGGCATGCTGCTGTCACTGCAAATGGTGATGTTTGCCTACGGTGGAATTGAAATTATTGGTATTACTGCCGGTGAAGCCTGTGATCCAAAGAAATCCATTCCTAAAGCAATCAATTCAGTTCCCTGGCGTATCCTGATATTTTACGTAGGGACGCTGTTTGTCATTATGTCGGTTTATCCGTGGAACCAGATGGGTACCACGGGCAGTCCGTTTGTACTGACTTTCCAGCATCTTGGGATCACCGCGGCGGCCAGTATTCTGAATTTTGTGGTGATCACTGCATCACTGTCAGCGATTAACAGTGATGTCTTCGGGGTTGGCAGGATGTTGCATGGCATGGCGGAGCAGGGATATGCCCCAAAAATATTCGCTACCCTCTCTGCGCGTGGTGTTCCGTGGGTCACAGTTATCATGATGCTGCTGGCCATGCTGCTCACCGTCTGGCTGAGCTATGTTATGCCGGAAAAGCTGTTCCTGGTGATTGCCTCACTGGCGACATTTGCCACGGTCCTGGTGTGGATGATGATTTTGTGCTCTCAGATTGCATTCCGTCGCCGGCTGAGCCGTGAACAGGTTAACACGCTGGACTTTCCTCTGTGGGGGGGTGCTGTGACATCCGCTATTGCCATGGTTTTTCTGGTTTTTATTATTGGACTAATCGGTTATTTGCCCGCCACGCGTGTTTCTTTATACACAGGTCTGGGCTGGATAATGCTGCTACTGCTGGGCTATTACCTGAAGATAAATCACCAAAAAAAACAGATAAAGTTATTGAATTCTTCTGCGGGATAGATTTTTCTGCGGATAAGTGGCACACCGGGCCCGCTTTTTATGAAATATTAACGGGTGCAATTAAACGAGTGCAATATAAGATGATGAGCAGCTTCTCAGTGGCTGCCCGCAGAGTTTTTCAGTAAACTCAGCATCTGTTCTTCGTCGATTATGCTTATCCCCAGCGTCTGTGCTTTAAGCAGTTTGGATCCCGCCCCATCCCCGGCAATCAGCCAGTCGGTCTTTTTGGAAACCGACTGGCTGACTTTCGCCCCGGCAGCTGTCAGGCTGACTTTCGCCTTTTCACGCGAAAGCAGGCTTAGTGAGCCGGTCAGTACCACGGTTTTTCCCGCAAACGGACTCTCTGTTTCTGCCGCTGGCAGGATGTCAGGCTCGGGCCAGTGGATAGTGATCGGTGGCGAAATCAGTTCGTCCATGACCTGACTATTATGCTGTTCACTCATAAAACAGGCCACCTGCCGCGCCACCACTTCACCGACATCAGCCACTTTTTTCAGCGCCTCACAGTCTGCGGTACGCAGAGTGTCCAGCGAACGAAAATGTGCCGCCAGCTTCGCTGCCGTGGACACTCCCACACCAGGAATGCCGAGCGCATAGAGAAAGCGCTCCAGGCTGGTCTTCCTTGCACCGGCTAACGCGCTGATAAGATTTTGCGCGGACTTTTTTCCCATACGTTGCAGTCCACTTAATTGCTCTGTAGTCAGGCGAAAGAGATCAGCCGGCGTGCTAACCTGTTTTTTCTCAATTAACTGTTCGATAATTTTATCGCCCAGCCCGCTGACATCTAATGCCTTGCGGGAAACAAAATGCTTTAGTGCCTCCCGGCGCTGTGCTGCGCAGACGAGCCCTCCCGTACAGCGTGCGACGGCCTGGCCTTTGATGCGTTCAATCGCGCAACCGCATATCGGGCAGTGTGCTGGCAGTGTCACAGCAGAAGAATTTGCGGGCCGCAGACCGGGTATTACCGCCACTATTTGTGGAATAACATCACCGGCACGCCGGACTATCACGCTGTCACCGATCCGAATTCCCAGCCGCTCTATTTCGTCAAAATTATGTAAGCTGGCGTTACTAACCATCACACCGGCGACTGAGACAGGCGTCAGGCGTGCCACGGGTGTTATGGCCCCGCTGCGGCCGGGCTGAAACTCAATAGCGTTCACTTGTGTAACCTGTTCCTGCGCCGGAAACTTGAATGCCACTGCCCAGCGCGGCGCGCGGGCGACAAAGCCCAGCCTTTCCTGCAAAGCGATATCATCGATTTTTATCACCACGCCATCGATATCAAACCCGAGGCTTCCCCTGCTGCGCTCTGTCTGATGATAAAATGCTATCACCTCACCACTGTTGTTACATAATTTGACATAGTCATTCACCGGCAGGCCCCAGGCTTTAAACTGCATCAGGCGCAGCAGATGGCTGCGTGGCAGCGCTCCCCCCTGCCATCCGCCAGCACCGTAACAGCAAAAGGAGAGAGGGCGTTGCGCAGTGACAGCGGGATCAAGCTGGCGGAGTGACCCCGCCGCGGCATTGCGCGGATTGGCAAATACCTTAGCTCCCGCACGGCGGGCCGCTTCGTTCAGGCGCGCAAAACCCTGATGTGACATGAACACTTCGCCGCGTATCTCAATGCGTGCAGGAATGTCGTCGCCGGTGAGACGCTGCGGGATAGCACGGATCGTCCGCACACTGGCGGTGATATTTTCGCCGGTAGTGCCGTCACCCCGGGTTGCTGCGCACACCAGTCTGCTGTTTTCATACAAAAGGTTAACCGCAACACCATCCAGTTTAAGTTCGCAGCACCAGGTTAATTCAGCGCCGGTTTTTAGCCGTTCCAGCACCCGCTGATGGAATGCCAGATAACTGTTTTCATCAAAGACATTATCCAGGGAGAGCATTGGAATCTGATGTTTAACGGGTTCAAAAATGGCCAGCGGCGCGGCACCGACCCGCTGTGTCGGGGAATCTGCGCTGACACACTCCGGGTGCTGACTTTCCAGCTGGCGCAGTTCGGCCATCATCTGATCATAATGCGCATCCGGGAGCTGTGGTGCATCCAGCGCATGGTATTGGTATTCATGATGGCATAACAGTGCCCTGAGCTGCTGAATGCGCTGAATCACTGTTCTCATGGATTAACCGAGATCACCGAAGCGCAGCTGCAGTGCAGTAATGGCGCAAAGTGCTGTAGTTTCAGTGCGCAGCGTGCGCGGTCCGAGGCTAATATCGGTAAATCCGCAGCCGCTGGCCAGGGCAATTTCGTTATCTGATAATCCGCCTTCCGGGCCAATCAACAGACGCGCTCTGTGGCAGGACTCTGGCAGGGTATACAGACTATTGCGAGCGTGTGGATGCAGCGTCAGTTTAAGATCATTGTCCTGTTCAGCGCACCAGTCCGGCAACGGGATAGCCATGCGTATTTCCGGGATGCGGTTACGGCCACACTGTTCACAGGCGGCAATGGCAATCTGCTGCCACTGCTGAATTTTTTTTAGCAGACGTTCGTCACTGAGCTGAACGCCGCAGCGTTCAGAAAAAAGAGGTGTGATGGTGGTGACACCCAGTTCAACCGATTTTTGTATGCTGAATGCCATTTTTTCACTGCGTGAAATCACCTGACCAAGATGCAGCGTAAGCGGTGATTCCCGATCTTCATTCCGGCACTCTGCCAGTCGCACCCGTAGCATTTTTTTATTCAGTAACACAATGTCTGCATTAAAAATCTGGTTACTGCCATCGAACAGCAGTAAGCGTTGCCCCTCTTTCATGCGCAATACACGTCGTACATGAGTGGCAGCCTGCTCAGTGAGCGCTATCTCGCTAGCTGCTGCCAGTGGAGAGGGGTGATAAATTCGGGGTGTACGCATTTCTTCAATCATCGGGCTGCATGGCATTTTCATCGCGGCAGCATAAAACGCCAGGTCAGCGGATGCAACACGCTTGCTGTGATGAGACATGCGGCCCGCTGAGGTATGTACGCTGGATGATTCAGAAATTCGTTGTTTTTATTTCAGGCCGGCGGCATGACGCAGCAGTGGCGCTTTGTCGATGGCTTCCCAGGGAAAATGGGCCGGACCGAAGTGACCATAGGTCGCCGTTTCGCGGTAAATTGGCCGCAATAGCTGTAACATATTAATTAATCCCCAGGGACGGAGATCGAAGCATTCACGTACTATCAACGTCAGCTGTTCGGCGGCGATTTTGCCGGTATTAAATGTTTCCACCATGATAGAGGTGGGTTCTGCTACGCCAATAGCATAGGAAATTTGGATTTCACACCGTTCCGCCAGGCCAGCCGCGACAATATTTTTGGCCACATAGCGCGCCGCATAGGCAGCGGAACGGTCCACTTTTGACGGGTCTTTTCCTGAAAATGCACCGCCACCATGACGTGCCATACCCCCATAGCTATCAACGATAATTTTACGCCCGGTCAGCCCGCAGTCACCCATCGGCCCGCCGATAACGAAACGTCCCGTTGGATTAATAAAATATTTAGTACTGCTACTCAGCCACTTTTCTGGCAGTGTGGGTTTGATTATCTCTTCCATTACCGCTTCTTGCAGATCCTTAAGGCCAATATCTGCTGCATGTTGTGTGGAGAGCACCACCGTATCGATTCCGACAATGCGGTTATCACTATACTGGAAGGTTACCTGGCTTTTTGCATCCGGGCGCAGCCAGGGCAGCGTACCATTTTTGCGCACTTCAGCCTGGCGGCGCATCAACTGGTGAGCATAGGTGATGGGCGCTGGCATCAGGCTTTCAGTTTCAGTGGTAGCATAACCAAACATCAGCCCCTGATCACCGGCACCCTGCTCTGATGGATCGGCGCGATCAACGCCCTGGTTGATATCCACTGACTGTTTACCAATAGCACTGAGTACGGCACAGGAATTGGCATCAAAACCCATCTCAGAATTCACATAGCCAATGTCACGCAGGGTGGAGCGAGTTATCTCTTCGAGATCAACCCAGGCGTTGGTAGTAATTTCTCCGCCTATCAGCACCATACCGGTTTTAACAAAAGTTTCACAGGCCACACGCGCATGAGGATCCTGTGCCAGGATTGCGTCAAGTATTGCATCAGAAATTTGATCGGCAATTTTGTCGGGATGACCTTCTGATACCGATTCAGAGGTAAAGAGATGTTTAGTCATTATGTGTTTGTCTCTTGATTGTTATTCTTGATTGTTATGTCAATATCTGCGATACGTTTTAGATGGATTAACATCTGGATGGCTATTTTAGATTGCCTTTTATTCCGATTACCAGTGCTTTTTTTAGAAAAATGCCGGAAATCTGTTGCAGTCGTTTATACTTTATCGAAATCGGTCCCCGGGAAGGCTGTGCGTGGATCTCAATGGGAGAGCAGAATGAACGATCGTAATACTCACAATACGTTGCGCGCCTATAATGTCGCATGGTGGGGTGGCAACTATTATGGCGTTAATCAGCTGGGGCATATTCAGGTATGTCCGGATCCTGATGTTCCCGACGCAGTGGTTGATTTGGCGAAACTGGTCAAAACGCTGCAAACAGAACGCGGCCAGCGTTTACCGGCTTTATTTTGTTTTCCGCAAATCCTGCAACATCGCTTACGTGCCATTAACACCGCCTTTAAACGTGCGCGGGAGTCTTTTGGCTACCGTGGGGATTATTTTTTGGTTTATCCCATAAAGGTTAATCAGCACCGTCGCGTGATCGAAGCACTGGTGCATTCCGGTGAACCATTAGGCCTGGAAGCGGGTTCGAAAGCGGAAATGATGGCAGTGCTGGCCCATGCTGGTATGACCCGTTCTGTTATCGTTTGTAACGGTTATAAAGATCGCGAATATATTCGTCTGGCGCTTATTGGTGAAAAACTGGGCCATAAAGTCTATATCGTGATCGAAAAAATGTCAGAAATACAACTGGTACTGGAAGAAGCCACCAGGCTAAATGTGGTACCACGACTTGGTGTGCGCGCGCGTCTGGCTTCGCAGGGCTCCGGTAAATGGCAGGCCAGTGGCGGCGAAAAATCTAAATTCGGGTTGTCGGCAACTCAGGTTTTGCAACTGGTCACGACGCTGCGCGTAGCCGGTCAATTGCCCAGCCTACAGCTGCTGCATTTCCATCTGGGATCTCAGTTAGCAAGGATCCGTGATATTGCCACCGGTGTGCGTGAAGCCGCCTGTTTTTATGTTGAATTGCATAAATTGGGTGTCAATATTGAGTGTTTTGATGTCGGTGGCGGGCTGGGAGTGGATTACGAAGGGACGCGCTCACAGTCGGACTGTTCGGTTAACTATGGCCTGAATGAATACGCTAATAATGTTATCTGGGGCATTGGTGATGCCTGTAATGAACAGGGTTTGCCGCATCCCACGGTGATTACAGAGTCTGGCCGGGCGGTAACGGCACATCATACTGTGCTGGTCTCTAATATTATCGGTGTTGAGCGCCATGAATTCAGCCAGCCGCCGCCGCCGGGTGATAAAGCCCCCCGTGCACTGAGCAGTCTGTGGGAGACGTGGCAGGAGATGCAGGAGAGAGAAAACCATCGCTCCCTGCGCGAATGGCTGCATGACAGCCAGCTGGATTTACAGGATGTTCACACGCAATATACCCATGGCATGCTGGATTTGACACAGCGCGCCTGGGCCGAGCAGCTATATCTGAATATCTGTCACCGGATCCAGCAGCAACTGGATGTCAGTAACCGCTCTCACCGCCCGATAATCGACGAACTCCAGGAACGCATGGCGGATAAATTGTACGTTAATTTTTCGCTGTTTCAGTCGATGCCGGATGCGTGGGGAATCGATCAACTTTTCCCGGTACTGCCGCTGGAAGGTTTGAATCAGCCTGAAGAACGGCGCGCGGTATTGCTGGATATTACCTGTGATTCCGACGGTATCATTGAGCACTATATCGATGGCGACGGTATTACCGCTACCTTACCGATGCCACCCTACGATCCCGAGTGCCCGCCGGCCCTGGGATTTTTTATGGTCGGTGCCTACCAGGAAATTTTGGGTAATATGCATAATCTGTTCGGTGATACCGCGGCAGTTAGCGTTCTCGTTTTTCCTGATGGCAGGGTGGAGGCGGAGCAAACCGATGAAGGCGATACCGTGGCGGATATGTTGCAGTATGTGCAGCTGGATCCACTGGTACTGCTGACTCACTTTCGTGATCAGGTTAAGCGCACTGATCTGGACCAGGCACTACAGGCACAATTTTTGGCTGAGTTTGAAAGCGGCCTGTATGGTTATACCTATCTTGAAGATGAATAACGATCGTTACTGTTGTGCTGCAACCTGTTGTATTGCAATCTATTGTGCTGCAACCAGTTGATGCTAAACCGTACGCATAAAAATAGTTAAGCAAGGATAAAATAATGGATATCGGTACACTGGGCAACCAGCCAGACAATTCGCTGATTTCTAATGCCTTTAGCTTTCTGCGGTTA
>CANJWD010000040.1 GCA_947478475.1 Enterobacterales bacterium | reverse complement strand
TTTCAATGTAAAAGCGCGCTTCCGGAGTAAGATGTTTACCGCCCAATATGATGGCGTCCTTATCGATGAAACTTAGAATGAAAAATTGACGCCATTTCACCCTAAATTGATGTTCCCATCTATGTGCATTTCATTTGGCGCTGGGCCGTAACGTTAGCATTATTATTATGGCAACCATCACTACGAGTAAAATTAAAAAATAAAGAGGATGTTCCTTAAGTTTCATCTGTAACTCCAGTAAGTAAGATGGATTGATAAAACAGCATATGTATTTTATGTACCGTATATTGATATAATGGAGATATTCGTCTGATTAACAGTATCGCTCTGTCTCATCTATGACTGTACTACAGGTTGTAGAGTCATTTTATTTACCTCGCTAGTTTATTGAAATGGTTACCAATATTATTTTATGCAGATAAAAATTTACCGTAAAACATATGAAGCAAATAATAAATTTTTATAACACGCTATTTTATTGAATAGTAATTTTAGTGTAGATCGCGAAATTAAAATAACAATGCGTTATTATCGTCATTATTTGATATATCTATAAAAAATATAAATTATAATTTTTTGATAATGCCAATGCCAATGCCAATAAATAAAAGAAGAGCCATAAAATATTGGTCGTGACCCAAAATCAGATACGCGGCAAAACACCCTCAAATTATATTTTCTCTGGCATATGCCACCAGATCTTTGATAGTCAGCGCAGGCATATCATGTTTCCTGGAAAAATCGACGACCTGGTGCGTGCGAGCCATACTGCCGTCATCGTTCATCAGTTCACACAAGACCGCGGCGGGTTTAAATCCTGCCAGGGCCATCAAATTAATGCTGGCTTCAGTATGCCCGCGGCGCCCCCGTAACCCGTCAGGATGAGCGCGTAACGGGAACACATGCCCAGGACGGTTAAGATCGCAGGGCCTGGCATTATCAGCAATTGCGGCCCGAATAGTGGTCAGGCGGTCTTGCGCAGAAACGCCAGTCGTCACCCCATGAGCAGCTTCAATAGTCACGGTAAATGCAGTCTGAAACCGGCTGGCATTATGCACCACCATCAGCGGTAATTCGAGTTGTACCGTGTGTTCTTCAGTAAGACACAGGCAAATAATGCCGCTACCATGACGAATGGCCAGGGCCATTTGCCCGACAGTCATTGTTTCTGCCGCAAAGATCATATCACCTTCATTCTCACGATTTTCGTCATCAAGCACCATAATTCCCCGGCCACTGCGCAAGGCGTCAAGAGCACGCTCTACGCGCTCTAAAGGGGCACCAAAATGGGAAAGTAGCGCTTGATTCATAGCAAAAACCTCACTGGATTATTGTGCGCAACAGAGCAAGACGGTTTTGATATCATTCAGAGCATGCCTGGAACCATATAATACGGCAAGCAGTAACTTGTTTCGCTATAATTTTGCCGCTGGTGGCTATTACTCTGCTTCGGGAATAAACCCCCGTGACTATAACGATAATGATCCACCCAGGCAATTAGCAAAATATTTTTCTTACCACTGGCTGGTTTATGGAATAGCCATCCGGCATTACACTAATATCTGGCAGTCAGTTAGCATTGCAGCAGGGACACTTACTATGATCGATACGAAAAAAATTGAACAGATAGCCCGTCAAGTGCATGAAGCTATCCCCAAGGGAGTACGGGAATTCGGGAATGATTTTGAAAAAAAAATTCGTCAGATACTGCAGGCACAACTCAGCAAACTGGATTTGATTAATCGCGAAGAATTTGATATTCAGACACAAGTGCTGCTGCGCACTCGGGAAAAACTGGCGCAACTGGAACAACGCGTCAGTCAGCTGGAAGCTAAAATAAGTGGCACTTCAGTAACAGGTCAGCAATATTACCCACGGGATGCCACCATTCCCGACTGAACATTCCCGACTGAACATTACCGATTGAAATTGTATGGCTATGCACACAATCATTTGTTGTGCTATAGCCACGTTATTTACTCAGTGCTGACACGGATATAATACATTCCTTTCATGGAACAACGTTTTTTAACACTACTCCTGATGCTTTTTTGTGGCGCGGCGTGCTCTCCCCTTGATGTTCATGCCTCGTTTTTTGAAACACCGTTTTCTGAAACACCGTTTTTTGAAAAAGAAAATCGCAGTCAGTTCATACCGGCCGATCAGGCCTTTGCTTTTAATTTCAGCCAGCGTGGCACGGCGCTAGAGTTAAGCTGGAAAATTCATCCTGGCTACTATCTGTACCAGCAGCAAATAAACATTCTGCCACAACATGCCATATTAGGCAGCGTGGTTTTCCCCAAGGGAGAGCTCTACAGAGATGAATTTTATGGTAATGTTACCGTATTTAGCGGTCAGCTCGATTTACAGATTCCTCTGGAAAACATTAAGGAAAATGCCAGCGTAAGTGTGACTTACCAGGGATGTGCGGAGGCTGGATTTTGTTATCCACCAGCAACTCAGATCGTACCTCTTAGCGCTGTTACAGATACTCATAATCAGTCAACCGGTATTACAAAACAGGGCACCATAAAATCTGCCGCAATCGAAAAAATACCCTCTGTTCTGCCGCCGTTTTCGCCACTTTTTGCCTTGTTAGCGGGCATTGTTATTGCGTTTACCCCTTGCGTATTACCCCTGTATCCACTGATATCGGGTATCATTTTAGGGTGTAAAAAACAGGGTAGCCATCAACACACTTTCTTGCTTGCGCTGGTTTATGTACAGGGCATGGCACTGAGTTACACTCTGCTTGGGTTAGTCATTGCCAGCGCTGGCTTGCAATTTCAGGCGCTATTACAGCACCCCTATGTACTCGTTGGTTTATCGGTTGCCTGTGTTTTTCTCGCACTGTCTATGTTTGGCCTGTACTCACTTCAGCTCCCTGTTTCACTGCAAACTCAGCTGGCAAAATGGAGTCATCATCAAAGAGGCGGCTCTCTGGGCGGCGTGTTTGTCATGGGTGGGCTGGCCGGTTTGATGTGTTCGCCGTGCACTACGGCACCCTTGAGTGCCATTTTGTTATATATCGCGCAAAGCGGAGACAGAGTGGCCGGCGCTGGCACGCTCTACCTTTACGCCTTAGGAATGGGTATTCCGTTAATTATCGTGACGGTATGCGGCAACCGCTGGTTACCCCGTAGTGGTCCCTGGATGCAATACACGAAAGAAGCATCTGGTTTTATCATGTTAGCGCTACCGATTTTTCTGTTGGAACGCATTCCTGGCAATAGCTGGAGCCTGATGCTGTGGAGTGCATTGGGTATCTCTTTTTTTGGCTGGGGATTTATTCTCAGTTTACAGGGGCAAAAAAACTGGATGCGCATACTGCAAGTCCTCTTACTGGCAGCGACGCTTCTCGTTGCGCAACCACTACAGGAGCGACTATGGGGCACTTCTGCACAACAAACGCCCGTCAGTCCGTTAAACTTTCAGCGCCTTGACAATTTAGAACAGATCAATAAGGCGCTGGCGCAGGCCAAAGGTAAATACGTAATGCTGGATGTGTATGCCAGCTGGTGTGTCACCTGTAAAGAATTAGAAAAAAAGACTTTCAGTGACGCAAGGGTGCAGAATCAGCTCAAAAATACCGTTCTGCTGCAAGCGGATATTAGCGCCAGTACACCGGCACAGCGGGCCATATTAAGGCAGTTCAGGGTATTGGGATTGCCCGCTATCTTGTTTTTTGATCCGCAAGGGAGCGAGATACCCCAGGCCCGGGTCAGCGGATTCATGGATGCCAACTATTTTCTGGCGCATTTACGTGAAATAATGCCACAAGCCGCTCCGTGACGCTGGACGTACATGTTATGCAACCATCCCCTGAAAATATGTGTGATGTACTGATAATAGGAAGTGGAGCCGCAGGCCTCTCTCTGGCCCTGCGTCTTGCTCCCTACTGTAAAATAACTATTCTGAGCAAAGGACCGCTCAATGAAGGCGCTACCTTTTATGCTCAGGGTGGAATTGCTGCCGTTTTCGATGAAACAGACAGTATTGCCTCACACGTTGATGACACTGTGCGGGCAGGTGCCGGGCTTTGTGATAAACATATCGTTGAATTTATCGCCCGGAATGCCCGTACATGCGTCCAGTGGCTCATCGACCAGGGCGTACTGTTCGACACTGAAATCAGCGCCAGTGGAGAAGCGCGTTACCATTTAACCAGAGAAGGAGGCCATAGCCACCGCCGTATATTGCACACTGCTGATGCTACTGGCAAAGAAATGGAAAACATCCTGGCAAGGAACGCGAAAAATCATCCCAATATTCGTGTTAAAGAGCGTTTTAATGCCGTTGACCTTATCATGTCAGACAAAATTGGCCTTTCCGGAACAAAGTGTGTAGTGGGTGCTTATGTCTGGAATCGACAACAGGAAAAAGTTGAAACGTTCCATGCAAAAGCTGTTGTCCTTGCAACAGGCGGCGCGGCCAAAGTCTATCAGTACACGACTAATCCTGATATTTCTTCCGGTGATGGTATTGCCATGGCCTGGAGAGCGGGTTGCAGGGTAGCCAATCTTGAATTTAACCAGTTTCATCCCACCTGTCTGTTCCATCCGCAGGCGCGTAATTTCCTGCTCACCGAAGCACTGCGGGGTGAAGGCGCTTATTTGATCCGTCCGGATGGCAGCCGTTTTATGTCAGATTTTGATCCGCGCGGAGAGCTGGCTCCGCGTGACGTCGTTGCTCGTGCGATTGACCATGAAATGAAACGTCTCGGTGCAGAGTGCATGTACCTTGATATCCGTCATAAACCTGCCGATTTTTCTATGCGGCACTTTCCGATGATTTATGAAAAATTGCTCTCTCTTGGTATTGATTTCACCAGAGAACCGGTGCCAATTGTACCTGCTGCACACTATACCTGTGGTGGCGTTATGATCGACCAGCAGGGGCGTACCGATATTGATGGATTGTATGCCATAGGTGAAGTCAGCTACACCGGGCTGCATGGTGCTAATCGTATGGCGTCAAACTCATTGCTGGAATGTGTGGTGTATGGCTGGTCTGCCTCCGTCGATATCCGCGAACATCTGCCACGGACTCAGTTAATCGAACATATCCCGGACTGGGATGACAGCTGGGCAGATAATTCTGATGAGCAAGTGGTTATCCAGCACAACTGGCGTGAGCTACGCCTGCTGATGTGGGATTACGTTGGTATTGTGCGTACCACTAAACGGCTGGAGCGTGCACTGCACCGCATCAGCACACTACAACAGGAAATTAACGAGTACTATGCCCATTTTCGCATTTCCAATAATTTACTGGAATTGCGCAATCTGGTGCAGGTGGCTGAACTGATCGTCCTTTGTGCCATGAAAAGAAAGGAAAGCCGGGGATTACACTACACCCTGGATTATCCGCAACATTCTGATAATCCACAGCCAACTATTCTCTCACCCTGACTCTTTCTTTACTCTTTCTTTACTCTTTCTTTAATTTTTATAACAGAGGATTATTACCCCGTTGCCACCAGCGTAACAGCAGTCTGTCGCAATGTTCCACTATGCTACCGGTAAAACGATCGATTAAACGTTTACGGCGCATATAGCTGATTAAAATTACTTCACTATTTTCCATTGCTGCAATGAGAAAGTCATCACTGGTGCCAATGGTATCCACCAGGCCTTTCTCTTTTGCCTGCAAACCAAACCAGTGTTCACCCGTAGCAACGCTGTCAATCTCCAGTGCAGGGCGCTGGCTTTGAACAAACTGCTTAAACAGCAGATGTGTTTCATCCAGATCCTGGCGAAATTTTTCACGGCCCTGTTCGGTATTTTCACCAAATAACGTCAGCGTGCGCTTGAATTGTCCTGCAGTATGTAACTCTACGTCGATACTGTTTTTCTGCAGCAGGCGATGAAAATTAGGGATTTGTGCGACGACACCAATGGAGCCGATAATGGCAAAAGGGGCCGAAATAATTTTATCTGCCACGCAGGCCATCATATAGCCGCCGCTGGCAGCGACTTTATCCACAGCCACCGTGAGCCGAATTCCGGCGCTACGCACGCGTTGTAGTTGCGATGCCGCCAGACCATACCCATGCACAACGCCACCAGGGCTTTCCAGACGCAGCAAAACGGCATCATTTACTGTTGCTACCGCCAGTATTGCGGATATTTCTTCCCGCAATGAAATGACCTCATGTGCATCAATGCTTCCTTTAAAATCAATCACATAAAGCCAAGACTTACCCACGGCAGAAGGAGATGCTGATTTTTCGGATTGCTTGTTTTTCTGTTGTTTTTTAAATTCCTGGTTACACTTTTTTTGCTCTGCTTCATTCAGGCGTGCCAGTTGCATCTGCTGTCGCGTCCGGCGATACTGCTCACCAAGATCCACAACTTTTAATTCTCCGCGATTAGCGGATTTTCCCCGTCTGACACAGGCCATTACCAGAATTAACGCACTGATCGCTACCACAACGGTAACCATTTTAGCTAAAAATAACCCGTACAAAGCGATAAATTCCATCACTGCTGTTTCCTCATAATAGGGTAGTACCGGAAATAGCCGCCATTCTAGCTAACAGCCGCTTATACGTCTTGTGCATAATGATAAACCGCCGCAGTTAACAGACTGGATGCAGTCAACAGACTGGAATATGAAATCACTGCACACTTGCCACGGTTGCAGGCAGCGGCTGATCACTCTTTGCACCCGTGCAATACAAGGCTATAATTCCGCATGGCTTTATGATCAATGGCCACACAGTTGAATAGTAAAAAGTTGAATAGTAAAAATGACTCTCGAGTGAAAAAAATATCCGGCATCATTATCGTTGCGCTGATGCCCTGCGTCGGGTTGCTCTGCTGGAGCTGGCAGGAAATAGAGCGCTTTGCCCGCACCCCTCTTGCCATTGAACAGGAAACTATTTTTACCTTACCTGCCGGTACCAGCCGCGCCGGGCTGGAGGCGTTATTGCGCAAAAATAATGTGATCACTGACAGCACTCTATTTCAATGGTTGTTACGCATCGATCCCCGGCTGGCAAAATTTAAGGCAGGAACCTATCGCCTGATGCCTGCTATGCAGCTGCGCGAGATGCTCAGTTTGCTGTCCAGTGGCAAAGAAGCACAGTTCTCCATCCGCTTTGTGGAGGGCACGACACTGCGTGACTGGCTGCATATATTGCAACGAGCGCAATATATGCAGCATCAGTTAACCGACAAAAGCGCGCAGGATATCGCACAACTGCTGGGGATGAAAAATAACACTCATCCGGAGGGCTGGTTCTGGCCAGATACCTGGCAGTACACGGCCGGAACCAGCGATCTGGCACTACTAAAACGCGCTCATCAGCGCATGGAAAAAGTTGTTGCCGAAATATGGCGCAAGCGTGATGCGGCGTTGCCTTATAAAACCCCCAATGAACTGCTGACCATGGCATCCATTATTGAGAAAGAAACCGCTCTTGAGCATGAACGCGCTAAGATAGCTTCCGTGTTTATTAATCGCCTGCGCCTTGGTATGCGGCTGCAGACCGATCCAACGGTAATTTATGGTGCCGGGGAAAAACAGACTGGCACCATCAGCCGCAAAGACCTGGCAACGCCTACCGCTTACAACACTTATATTATTGACGGATTACCGCCAACACCGATCGCCACACCCGGCTATGCATCACTGATTGCAGCGGCCCATCCTGCCAGCACGCCCTGGCTCTATTTTGTCACGGATGGCCAGGGCGGGCACAACTTTACGACAAATCTTGCCGCTCATAACAAAGCGGTAGCTGTTTATCGTCGGAGGATCACAGCCCGAAATGAAAAGTAAATTTATCGTAATTGAAGGCCTGGAAGGCGCCGGTAAAACGACGGCCATCGCCAGCGTTGTCGATACCCTGCGGCACAACGGCATTGAAGATATTGTCTTCACTCGTGAACCAGGCGGCACGCCGTTCGCCGAACAGTTACGGATTTTGATCAAACAGGGTGTGGCAGGCGAACTATTAACGGATAAGGCTGAAGTGCTACTGTTATACGCGGCACGCGTCCAGCTGGTTGAACACGTGATTAAACCCGCATTAGCCCGTGGCGCATGGGTGGTTGGTGACCGTCACGATCTCTCATCACAGGCATACCAGGGAGGAGGACGCGGGATTAACAGCCAGTTAATGGCCACCTTGCGCGATAATATTTTGGGGACCTTCCGGCCCGATATTACCTTGTACCTTGATATCCCGCCGTTGCACGGCTTACAGCGTGCAGATCTGCGTGGTGAACTGGATCGTATTGAGCAGGAATCGCTGACATTTTTTCAGCGTACCCGTGAGCGCTATCAGGCCCTGGCGGCAGCGGACGCCAGCATCCACACCATCGATGCAACACAATCTATCGAGCAGGTCGGCTTCGATATCAACACCATGCTACAGCGATGGCTAACACAACAGCGCTCACTTTAATGGCCTGGTACCCATGGCTCAGCCAGCCTTATCGCCAGTTAGTGGCGTTGCACCAGGCAGGACGCGGGCACCATGCCCTGCTGCTGCACGCCGTGGCAGGCAGTGGCCACGACACACTGATGTATGCCTTGAGCCGCTGGTTACTATGTCAACAGCGTCAGGGTGAAAAAAGCTGCGGTCAGTGCCATGCCTGCCACCTGATGCTGTCCGGTCATCACCCGGACTGGCATGTTCTGGCAACAGAAACAGATAAAACCCATACCGGCATTGACGCAGTGAGGCGGCTGATCGACACGCTCTATTCCCATGCGCAACAGGGTGGTGAAAAGGTAGTCTGTATACCTCAGCCAGCGCTACTCACTGAGGCGGCAGCCAATGCGTTACTCAAAACTCTGGAAGAACCACCGGAAAGAACGTATTTTTTATTAACATGTAGCGAACCAGGCCGCTTGCTGGCGACGCTACGCAGTCGCTGTTTTTGCTGGCATCTACCCTGCCCGCCGGCATCAATAAGTCTGCAATGGCTTAGCCAGCAAGCGGCGACGCATACTATTATAGTAAATACTAATATAGTAAATAATAATATAGCAAATAATAATATAGAGATTAATAATATAGCTAATAATGAAGCAGTTAGTAATAAAAAGGCGATGCTGACGGCGCTGCGGCTGCACCAGGGCGCGCCGCTGGCAGCATGGCAGCTGCTACAGCCGGAGTGCTGGCAGCAACGCAGTGCGCTGTGCCAGACAGTGACTGATGCACTAACGCAACGGGATTTGCTCTCTGGTCTATTGTCGGTATTAAATCACGACAATGTTGCACAGCGCCTGCACTGGTTATCTTCACTGTTGCTGGATGCACTCAAATGGCAGCAGGGAGCTGGCGCCTGGGCGGTTAACCAGGACCAGCAAGCGTTGATTGCGCAGCTAGCGCAGTCAATGAGTGGTGCCGGATTGGTAAAGCTGGCGCAGCGCTGGGGACAATGCCGGCATCAGTTGATCACGATAACCGGTATTAATCGGGAATTATTACTCACAGACCAGATAGTGCAGTGGGAAAATTTGCTGTTTGCTGATCCCGCACACTGACTTCACGGAGAACGTAGCACCATGCTGTTAATTGATTCACACTGCCATCTTGACTGCCTCGACTACCAGCAGCTGCACCACAGCGTTGACGATGTGCTGGCGCACGCCCGGGCTAAGGGTGTGGGCTTTGTACTCGCTGTGGCAACAACCCTTCCTGGTTTTACCGCTATGGCTAAACTGATTGGGGAGCGCCAGGATGTTGCGCTCTCCTGTGGAGTTCATCCGCTGGAACTGGGCGATGGCTATGATGCTGAGCAGCTGCGCACGCTTGCACAGGGCAGCTCAGTCATTGCACTCGGAGAGACCGGGCTGGATTATCACTATCAGCAGGATACTATCTCCCTGCAGCAGGCCTCTTTTCGCCAGCATATTCGTATCAGTCGTGAATTAAACAAACCGCTAATCGTCCACACTCGCAGTGCACGCGAAGATACTCTGATGATTTTACGTGAAGAACAGGCGCAGGAATGCAGCGGTGTGCTGCACTGTTTTACCGAGGATAAAGCCTGTGCGCGGGCACTGCTTGATTTAGGCTTCTGTATTTCATTCTCCGGTATTGTCACCTTTCGTAATGCTGAGTCATTGCGTGATGTTGCGCGCTATATTCCACTCGACAGGCTGCTTATTGAAACCGATTCCCCTTACCTGGCACCGGTGCCCTACCGTGGTCAGCAAAACCAGCCCGCCTATGTGCGCGACGTGGCAGAATATATGGCGCTATTAAAAAAGGTGAGTCTTGATGTGCTGGCAGAGGCCTGCTACACCAATTTTTGTCGGTTATTTCACCTCGATCTCTCCGCACTTATCAAGCCTGGCCTCTGACGCGAACAGACCTGGGCATCCGGCGGCTGTATACGTCGCTATAATTTGCTAAAACAATAACGCGCCGCTGCCACGCTGCGCTGAATATCTTCTGAGCTGTGTGCCAGCGACATAAATCCCGCCTCAAATGCCGAAGGTGCCAGATAGATCCCCTGCTGCAACATCAGGTGAAAAAAACGTTTAAAGCGTTCACTGTCGCAGCGCATCACCTGCTGGTAACTGCTGACTTGCTGTTGATCGGTAAAAAACAGACCAAACATTCCCCCCACGTGATTCACCACCAGATCGATATGCTGCTCCTGCGCTGCCTGCAACAAACCCTCTGCCAGCAGCGTGGTTTTTTCAGCCAAAGGCTGCCACACTCCGGCGCGCATTATTTCACTCAGGCAGGCGCAACCAGCAGCCATGGCAACAGGATTCCCGGAAAGCGTCCCGGCCTGATAAACCGGGCCGCTGGGCGCCAGCAGGGCCATTATGTCACGGCGGCCACCCAGAGCGCCGACCGGCATACCACCGCCAATAATTTTACCCAGACAGGTCAAATCAGGCTGTATTCGATAATAAGACTGAGCGCCGCCCAGCGCGACGCGGAACCCTGTCATCACTTCATCAAAGATTAACAGAGCGCCAAATTCGTCGCACAGCTCCCGCAGACCAGGCAAAAATTCCGGCAGCGGCAGGACACAATTCATATTACCCGCCACCGGTTCGACGATAATACAGGCAATTTCTGCCGGATAGCGCTCGAAGGCCTGGCGCACCGAGGATAAATTGTTATAGCAGCAGCTCAGCGTGTGCCTGACGAAATCTGCGGGAACGCCTGCAGAGTCTGGCTGGCCTTGTGTCAGCGCCCCTGAGCCAGCCTTAACCAACAAATAATCGGCATGACCATGGTAACAGCCCTCAAATTTGATGATTTTATCACGCCGCGTATAACCGCGTGCAACACGAATGGCGCTCATAGTGGCCTCAGTACCTGAATTAACCATTCTGACCATCTCCATTGAAGGGAGCAGTGCAGTGATTAATTGCGCCATGTGGATCTCTGCTGCACACGGGGCGCCAAAGCTCAAGCCGCGCTCTGCAGCGGCCATCACCGCATGACGAATAACCGGATGATTGTGGCCCAGAATCATCGGCCCCCATGAACCAACGTAATCAAGGTAAGCGCTGCCATCCGCGTCATAAAGCCTGGCGCCGTCGGCCCGTTCAATAAACAGCGGCACACCGCCCACACCAGTAAAAGCCCGCACTGGAGAGTTAACACCACCGGGCATCAGCTGTTGTGCCCGAGTGTAGAGAATGGCGGACTGATTCATAAACTGGCTCCTTTAACATAAAAGTAAACATACTGACCATAAAATTAAATACACTGACTCTCCTCACTGCCACCGGCTGGCAGCCTGTCTGACAGACAGACGGTTAACGCACTGGAGAAAAAATGGACGCTTTACCCTTAAACCTGCCCGTGTTACAGATGATTTGCCCGGTTAATCCTGCTATGCCCAAACGCCAGTTTCGGGCAATGTGGGTCGCCAGCATGGCCAATATTGACTGGCCATCACGCCCGGGGCTTGACCTGGAAACGGTCCAGGCTGAGTATCGTGCCCTGCTCGATCTGGCGGTACGTTTTCATCACAATGCCATAGTGGTGCAGATACGCCCGAGCGCTGACACATTCTGGCCTTCGCCCTATGAACCCTGGTCGCAATGGCTGACCGGCCGTAGTGATGGCGCTTCTCCCGGCTGGGACCCGCTGGCGTTTTTAATCACAGAAAGTCACGCGCGCAATCTTGAATTTCATGCCTGGTTTAATCCTTACCGGGCCTCATCACCACAATTTGCCGGGCCGGACCTGGCTAAATTGCCGCCGGGGCACCCGTTACGCAGGCACCCGCACTGGGCGGTGGTCTATCCGCTTAACGCCCCTGGCAGCGCGCTGTATTACAACCCAGGCATTCCTGCCGCTCGCGAGTACGTGCAAAAAAGCATCCTGCATGCACTGAAAAACTATGATATCGATGCCGTACATCTGGATGATTACTTCTACCCCTATCCGGCTGCCGGTCAGAATTTTCCTGACGATGATACCTTCCACATCTATGGCGCCGGTTTCTCTGACAAGCAGGTGTGGCGCCGGCACAACGTAAACCGCTTTGTGCAGGAACTGAGCAGCGCGATTAAACAGCACAAACCCTGGGTAAAATTTGGCATATCCCCCTTTGGGGTCTGGCGTAACCGTGCCAGTGATCCACTTGGCTCTGATACCGATGCCTGGATGGAATCCTGGTACCAGCTGGCTGCCGATAGCCGGAAATGGGTAAAACAGGGCTGGCTGGATTATATCGCACCACAGCTCTACTGGAATATTGGTTTCCCTCCGGCCGATTACGAAAAACTGCTATCGTGGTGGTCTGACGTGGTCAGTGCAACGCCGGTTCATCTCTATATCGGGCAGGCGGATTACAAAACAGGCACGGCGCCACAGCCCGCCTGGCAAGATGGCGCAGAGATCGCCCGTCATCTGCGCCTGCACCAGAAGTATCCAGTGGCCGGTAACGTGCATTTTTCCGCTAAAGATTTGCGAGCCAACCGCCTCGATAGCAGCGAACACTATGCTCGCCAGTACTACTCCCGACCCGCTCTGGTACCGCTCATGCCCCATCTGCCAGGAACCCCTCCGTTACCACCGGTATTGGGCACAGTCGAATACACTGACCATGGCGCGAAACTGTACTGGGCGGCGGCAGATAATCGTGCCACCGCCAGCCAGGCGGTATCCTACGCTGTCTACCGCTTTGACGGCAGCAATATCAGGCCTGATAGCTGCCAGTTTGCCGATGCCACGCATCTGCTGGCAACCACCAGAAGCACCACCTATACCGACAGCACGGCGGTACAGCAGCAAAAATATACCTACGTCGTCACTGCACTGGATCGACTGCATAACGAAAGCCGGCCAGAGGGACAGTGAGATTTGAGGGTCAGAAGGCTATCTCAATACTGAACAGACCGCGTTACTGGTTGAACATCTTACGCAGCAGGTTTACCACCTATAGCGCGGTATCGCTTAAATTAGATTCGCAGAATCTGATGTGTAAGCCCTGGACAATTACCGTTTTTTATTAAAAATGTTCATGCAACCATACAATAGACTCGATGCTAGCAGTGAATTCAATGCAGGAACACCAAAGGTGATAGTTAATCCAATCAAACTACCACAGATCCAAGCAAAAATGGCAGACCAGCCAGTCAACGGGGTTGCAGGTAAGGTGCCTTTTTGGCAAGTAATAGTGAGCATCGGGCGCTGCGTTTTTAAAAGATAATAATCAACCAGCATAATACCTGGTATTGGTGGAAAAAGAACGCCAAGAAAATTTAGAAAATCCACAAAGTTGTCAAGTACACGAGTTTCGCAGCTGGCTAACCGGGATGAGCCAGTAATGATCTGATGTGGTCAGTAATGGCGTTTTTGATGACAGCCCAGTTTTGTTGGTAAAACGTTATTTTTTGAGACAAGCGACGCTTATGCTGCTCAAACCACGCTGCGATGGCGAGGAAAATATGATT
>CANJWD010000039.1 GCA_947478475.1 Enterobacterales bacterium | reverse complement strand
CTGAGGACCGTGTCAGAAGAAGACTTGCAACGCTACCAGGGAGCGCTGAACAGCAGGCCACGTAAATGTCTCGGTTTCAGACAACCCTCGGTGGTATTTGCAGAGTTAAGAATGGCGGCTTAGCGTTGCACTTCGGAGTTGAATCTGCCCTCTTATACTTTATCGTAAAGTTTTGCATGTAATCTATTATATAGAAGGCATGTACAGAATAAATCAAAATCTACAGAAACTTCCCGCTTTCCTCCCCATAGCTAAAGCTAGGGGATTCTCGCGGCTTTTTGTTAATATAAACTAACAGCACTCAGCAGATTAATTTTTCACACCGCTAATCTGACACCACTCCTCCTTTTGTTGGAGCACGGGAACAAGCGTAAATTCTTCGTTATAGCATTGGATAACACCGGTTGCCTGATCCCGCAACAGACCAGACAGACATAAATGCCCTCCCTTTTTTGTTAACGCCCCAATAGAGCGCGCAAGATCCCGCAACGGTCCGGCAAGGATATTTGCCACCACAACATCAGCAATAAAATCCGTCGGCTGATCGCCGGGCATATACAGTGTCAGCTGCTCTGATACCCCATTGCGCTGCGCATTATCGCGGCTGGCCTGGAGGGCCTGGGAATCGATATCAATACCAACGGCCATCGCCGCTCCCAGTTTCAGCGCGGCGATAGCCAGAATGCCGGAGCCACAACCGAAATCAATGACTGTTTTTTCTGCCAGGTCCAGCCCGTCCAGCCAGGCAAGGCAGAGCGCCGTGCTGGGATGAGTACCAGTACCAAATGCCAGCCCCGGGTCCAGCATGACATTAACGGCACCGGGATCCGGCACATCACACCAGCTGGGGCAAATCCACAGGCGCTGACCAAAGCGCATCGGATGAAAATTATTCATCCATTCCCGCTCCCACTGTTTGTCCTCAAGCTCTGTTAGTCGGTGAAAAAAATGGTTACCCAATTGTGGGCTGCTTTCCAGGTGGCGAATCACATCCGCCATCTGCGTTCCGGAATCGTACAGACCCGTGACCGCCGTATCACCCCACAGACGGGTTTCACCCGGTAGCGGTTCAAACACGGGATTATCGAAGGTATCCTGAAACGTCACAGAGACGGCACCGCTTGCTGTTAAAAGTTCTCCCAGTTTTTCTGCGTTATCACCACATGTGTTGACGGTCAGCTGGATCCAAGGCATAGATAATTCTCACAATTTAGGGTAACTGGCCTGGTGCTACTCTCCCATCGTGACAGAGTGCTCTGTTTTTTTTGCCAAACTGATTACCTGTATAAAAAGCAATCAGACCGAACAGCAGCGAAGGCACAATCGGATGCAATCCTGCCAGCTTTACAGCAAAAATGGTCAGTAATGTATAGCATAGTGCGCCAACAATCATTGAGCTCAGTGCACCCTGAGCGTTTGCGCGTTCCCAATAAAGCCCTAATACCAGCGGCCAGAGAAAGACAACTTCCAGACCACCCAGCGCCAGTAAATTCAGCCAGATAATCATCGCGGGCGGACGCCAGGCAGCCAGTAACACTAACAGACCCAGTGCCAGCACCGATAAAATAGCAATGCGGGCCAGCCGGCGCTCATTATTGATCTGGGCCGGACAGAGGCGTAAGTAGAGATCTTTGACGATGGTTGCCGATGACTGCAATAACTGGGCGTTAATCGAAGACATAATGGCCGCCATGGGTGCGGCAAGAAATATTCCCGCGGCAAAGGGTGGCAATACCTTTATCGCCAGCGTTGGGATGACATGATCGGGAACGGTTAAATCGGGCAACACCGCCCGGCCAAGAGCACCCGCCAGATGCATTCCCAGCATCAGGACAGCAAAGACAACAGTACCCAGAATAATCCCCTGGTGTAATGCCTTACTGTCACGATATGCGATACAGCGTACCGCAGTCTGAGGGACACCAATCACGGCAAAACAGACCAGAATCCAGAATGACGCCATAAAAGAGGCGCTAAAAATGTGATCGCTGCCCTGAGGGGTTATCAGGCCCGGATCAATCTGCCTGAGCGTCTCCACTGCCTGACGCAGACCACCAGCGGCCTGAATAACAGCTGTCAGCAGTAACAGTGTGCCCAGCAGCATGACGATGCCCTGCAGTGCATCGTTGAGGGCGCTGGCCCTGAAGCCACCAAATGCGGTGTACAGCGCGATAGTAACACCAAAGATGAGCAAGCCTGAGCTATAAGGGATACCAGCGCTAATTTCTAACAGACGGGCACCACCGATAAATTGTACCGTCATGCCGCCAGCAAACGCCACCAGCAGGCTGATACTGGCCAGCCAGACCAAAAGAGGGCTCTGGTAGCGCGCATAGAGCATATCGTTGAGGGTCACGGCATGATAACGGCGCGCCAGAATGGCAAATTTTTTTCCCAGCACACCCAGCGATAACAAGATGGCAGGTAACTGGATCATCGCCAGTAATACCCAGCCGAGACCATATTTATAGGCTGCTCCTGGTCCACCAATAAATGAGCTGGCACCGATATAGGTGGTGGTAATGGTCATCGCCAGCATAAAGCCGCCCATCGACCGGTTACCGATAAAGTATTCCGTCAAAAAGGCACCCGTTTTTCGCTGGCGTAAGGCCCAGACTGAGAGAGAGAAAACCAGCACCAGATAAGCCAGCAGCGGCGCGATAACATCATGCATCGGTATTTTCCAGTTCGGTATTTCCTGGTTCGATATTTTCTAACGAAATATCGCGGAAAATAAAGCGCACCATCAGCCAGCACAGCAGGATAAACAGTAGCGGTAACAGTACGCAGGAGAGTTCAAACCAGAGCGGCAAACCGGTTATCCCCTGAGAACTGTCAGGTAAATACGCGGCCAGCAGCCAGCCCGCCAGCCAGGCCAGCGTCAGGCCAAGTGCCCAGCGGGCTTCTTTGTGAGCCTGGGGAAAACGCGCATCGATCAATGTTGGCAACTTATAATTCCTGCAACCCAAGTTTCTTCTCCAGGTAGTGGATATTGGTGCCGCTCTGACGAAAATTTTCGTCATTCATAATTTGTAGCTGCAGTTGAATATTGGTTTTAATACCATCAATGATCAGTTCCGCCAGCGCATTTTTCATGCGGGCAATAGCGACACCACGGTTTTCCCCGAAGGTAATCAGTTTACCGATCATCGAGTCGTACCAGGGAGGTACCGTATAACCGGCATAAATATGCGATTCCCAGCGCACACCAAAACCACCCGGTGCATGAAACCGGGTAATTTTTCCCGGGCTTGGCAGAAAATTCTGCGGATCTTCAGCGTTGATACGGCATTCCAGCGCGTGGCCATACATTTGCACAGCATCCTGCCTGAAAGAAAGTGGCTGACCCGCTGCAATGCGTAACTGCTCTTTAACCAAATCGATACCAGTAATCATTTCAGTCACCGGATGCTCAACCTGAATACGCGTATTCATCTCAATAAAGTAAAATTCGCCATTTTCATACAGAAATTCAAAGGTACCCGCGCCACGGTAATCGATGTCCATGCAAGCTTTAGCGCAGCGTTCACCAATATAACAGCGCTGAGCACTTGTGATACCTGGTGCCGGGGCTTCTTCAACAACTTTCTGGTGACGGCGCTGCATGGAGCAGTCACGCTCGGCCAAATATATTGCATTGCCCTGGCCGTCTGCCAGAACCTGTACTTCTATATGGCGTGGATTTTCCAGGAATTTTTCCATATACACCTGGTCATTATTGAATGCTGCTTTGGCTTCCGCGCGTGTCATAACGATGGATTTTTCCAGGGAACTGGCATCATGGACAACACGCATACCACGGCCGCCGCCGCCGCCGGAAGCCTTAATGATAACCGGATAACCGATATGTTCGGCGAACAGTCTGTTTTTTGTGTCATCGGTTAATGGGCCATCAGAACCCGGCACACAGGGAATGCCGGCTTTTTTCATCGCATTGATCGCAGAGACTTTATCTCCCATCAGGCGGATAGTTTCCGCTCTTGGGCCAATAAAAATAAATCCCGAGCGTTCTACCTGCTCGGCGAAATCAGCATTTTCAGACAGAAAACCGTAACCGGGATGAATCGCCGATGCGCCTGTTATTTCTGCAGCAGAAATGATGGCTGGAATATTTAAATAGCTTTTGATGGAAGGAGCAGGACCTATACAAACGGTTTCATCTGCCAGTAACACGTGTTTCAGGTCACTGTCTGCCACAGAATGTACGGCCACCGTTTTAATACCCAGCTCCTTGCAGGCACGGAGGATCCGCAGTGCAATTTCACCACGGTTAGCGATAACAATTTTATCAAGCATGAAATGCCCCATTACCCGATGACAACAAGAGGTTCATCGAATTCAACCGGCTGGCCATTTTTTACCAAAATGGCAGTCACTGTCCCTGATGTATCTGCCGCGATTTGATTCATCATTTTCATTGCTTCAACGATACAGAGCGTGTCCCCAGCCGCAACCTTTTGGCCCACTTCAATAAACGCTTTGGCATCCGGGCCTGGCATGCGGTAAAAAGTGCCCACCATGGGTGAACGCACAAGATGGCCTTGCTGCGGGACCTCTGCTATTGCTGCCGGCATCTGTTGCCCCTGAGCAGCGGTAGCATAAGGCGCCGGAATGGGGTAACTGGCGCTGGCTGGCGGCGCACGGTTAATACGCACTGACTCTTCGCCCTCAGCGACTTCCAGCTCAGTAATATCGTAGTTTTTAACCAGTTCAAGCAATTTCTTAATTTTACGAATATCCATCACAATACGATTCCGTGTGCTTCATTTATTGTTGGAGGTTAGTTGGATTTTTGACAAATATTTTTGACAAATAATTAAGCGCTGCCTGTAAAGCAAGAGTGTAACCATCAGCACCGAGCCCACTTATAACACCAGTGGCAATATCAGAAAAAAAGGAGTGCTGACGAAACGGTTCTCTGGCATGTACGTTAGATAAATGGATCTCAATAAACGGAATGGCGACCGCCAGCAGTGCATCACGCAGTGCAATGCTGGAGTGGGTAAATGCTGCCGGGTTAATCAAAATAAAATCGATATTCCCGTGTGCCTGATGAATTTTATCCACCAGCCGATGTTCTGCATTGGACTGAAAATGGGCTAGTAGCGCGCCAGATTTCCCGGCCTGCATCTCAAGGCTGCTGACAATATCTGCCAGTGTCGTGCAGCCATATTTTTCTGGCTCACGCATACCCAGAAGATTCAGATTGGGGCCGTTCAGAAGTAAAATGTGAAACTTATCGGTCATGATGCGAGGTATCTCAGGCAATGTTCTGGCCGCTGTAGAAAATACCCTGATGTCACTAGCTTGTCACTGTTTTGCTGCAAGAGATTTGAAAGTGCCAGATCGCCCGGATATGCAACCAGATATGCAATCAAATATGCAATCAAATATGCAACCAGATATGCAATCAGATATGCAAAAAGAGAGCCCCTGAACTTAATTCTCAGATCGAGTAACCGCCGTCGACAGTCAGGCTGGCACCCGTCACGAATGCCGCATCCGGACCTGCCACATACGCCACCATGCTGGCAATTTCCTCTGCCCTGCCATAGCGCTGGAGTGCTATCAGGTTGTTTTTTGACCATTGCGCTTTTTCCGTGGTCGCAGGGTTCATCTCTGTGTCCACAGGGCCAGGCTGGATATTATTCACGGTAATGCCTCTGTGCCCAAGGTCGCGCGCGAGACCTTTAGTCATTCCAACGATCGCTGTTTTGCTGAGCGCATAAAGTGTAGCGCCGGCCCTGGGGACCCGTTCGGCCATATTACTGCCGATAAAAATAATCCTGCCTCCACTTCGCATATGTTTCGCCGCGCCTTGTGCAAACAGTAGTAGCGCACGAATGTTTACCGCATACGTTGCATCGATATCTTCAAGGCTGATGTGCTCCAGTGGCCCTCCGTTATAGATGCCCGCACTGACTACCACTATATCGATACCTTCAAGTATCTCTATAGCGCTGTTAATCGTTTCAGAAATTTGCTGCGTATCTGCATTATCGCACTGTATTGCCTGAATATGCCCGCCACTGGCAATAATGCTTCGGACAAGGGCATGTGCACGCTCTGTAGCTGCCTTGAAGGTGAAAACAATGCGGGCATTTTCTTGTGCAAAGCGGGCCACTATTGCGGCGCCAATTCCCCGGCTTCCGCCAATGATTAGCACTTTTTTTCCAGAAAAATTCATTGCTATCCTTCCATAGTAAGTGTGAAATAGCGGACCGGCAGTAGTATATACCCGATTTTTAACAAATTAACGACTATTTGATTACGCGTTGATCACATAGTTCCCTGTTTAGGGCCCGTATTTCACTTGTGTTTCACTTGTATTTCACTTGTATTTCATTTGTGTTTTATTAAGGAGAGAGACTCCTTGCATGACGTTTCTCATACCGTCCCGGAACTGATAACCTGGGCGCGCAATAATGACCTGTCACTCTCACTGCCCACTGAGCGCCTGGCGTTTATTCTGGCCATTGCCAGTCTGAATGACGAACGACTGGACGGTGAAATGAGTGAAGACGAGTTAGTCGATGCATTTCGCCTGGTCGGTCAAAGTTTTTCCCCGGTTCAGGAGGCAGTGATGGTAAGGGCTAACAATGCCATCAATGATCTGGTGCGCCAGCGACTGTTGAACCGTTTTACCAGCGAGCTCTCTGATGGCCATGCTATTTATCGCCTGACTCCGCTGGGAATTGGGATCACCGACTATTATATCCGCCAGCGTGAATTTTCAGCGTTGCGTTTCTCGCTGCAACTGTCGATTGTTGCCGACGAATTGCAGCGGATTGCCGCAGCCGCTGAACAGGGTGGCGATGCAGCGTACTGGCAGCGCGCTGTTTTTGCTCCATTGAAATATTCCGTTGCCGAAATTTTTGATGGTATCGATCTGACGCAGCGCATGATGGATGAGCAGCAAAACTGTGTAAAAAAAGATATCGCCGCCCTGTTAAGTCAGGACTGGCAAACGGCAATTGCCAGCTGTGAACAGTTACTGAACGCCACGTCGGGCACATTGCGTGAGCTGCAGGATACACTGGAGGCAGCGGGTGCCAGGTTGCAGGAAAACTTGCTGCGTATCGCGCAGGCAGCCGTGAAAAGCGCCGCTATGGATTTGATAGATAAGCTAGTTTTTGATTTGCAGGGTAAACTCGATCGCATTATTAGCTGGGGCCAGCAGGCAATCGATTTGTGGATTGGCTATGATCGCCATGTGCATAAATTTATTCGTACCGCGATTGATATGGATAAAAATCGGGTGTTTTCTCAGCGATTACGCCAGTCGGTGCAGCACTATCTTGCCACTCCCTGGGCTCTGACTTTTGCCAACAGCGAGCGTCTGCTGGATATGCGTGATGAAGCGCTGATGCTGTGCAATAAAGAAGTGACGGGAGAGTTACCGCCTCTTCTGGAATATGAAGAGTTCAGCGCTCTGTATGCGCAACTTCTCTCCGTTATCGAGCAGGCATTAGTGATTTATCAGCAGCAAAAATTACCGCTCGATTTAGCGATAGTTATCCGTGATTATCTCGTGCGCTATCCGCGCGCTCATCATTTTGACATAGCACGCATCATGGTTGACTGTGCGCTGCGCCTTGGGGTAGCCGACGCTGATTTTTCAGGTCTTAGCGCTAACTGGTCAGCAATCAATGAATACGGAGCTCATGTACAGGCACATGTCATCGACAAATATTGAATCGTTTTTAAATGAACCGCTGTTAAATATTGAACCACTCTTGTCAGTTAAGCTGGTACAAGCGCTGGCTAATTCCCTCTTTCCCGCTCTGGATAGCCAGTTACGTGCCGGGCGTCATATTGGTGTGAATGAGCTGGAAAACCACGCTTTTTTGTTAGATTTTCAGCAGGCGCTGGAGGATTTTTATGCCCGTTATCATGTCGAACTGATCCGGGCACCGGAGGGATTTTTCTACTTGCGCCCGCGCGCGACGACGCTCATCCCGCGTTCAGTATTATCCGGGCTGGACATGATGGTGGGTAAAATCCTCTGCTATCTCTACTTAAGCCCTGAGCGTCTGGCGCACGAGGGAATTTTCAGCTATCAGGAACTCTATGAAGAGCTGCTAAGTCTGGCGGATGAGAGCAAATTGCTCAAATTTGTCAGTCAGCGTTCGAACGGCTCCGATTTGGACAGGCAAAAATTACAGGAAAAAGTGCGTACTTCATTAAACCGCCTGCGGCGCCTCGGGATGGTCTGCTTTATCAGCCCGGACAGCAATAAATTTCGTATCACTGAAGCCGTATTTCGTTTTGGCGCGGATGTGCGCAACGGGCTGGATAGCCGTGAGGCGCAGTTGCGCCTGATCCGTGATGGCGAAGCTATATCAGGCGAAGCGATGTCAGATGAAGCTATGCCAGATAACGCTATGTCAGATAAAGCGATGTCAGGAGAGGCCATGTCAACAGAAAATAGTGGCGTGCTGCACAGCGAATCGGCTGCGGATAACAGCGATAATTTCGGTGCTATTGAAAGCACTATTGAAAGTGCTATTGAAATAAGTGCTATTGCAATAAGACAAACAGCCAGTCAGAGAGGATAAACAGGCATGACGGAACGCGGTAAATTTTGCTCACTGACGCTGGTTAACTGGAATGGTTTTTTTGCCCGCACCTTTGATCTTGATGTACTGGTGACCACACTGTCGGGCGGCAATGGCGCGGGTAAATCTACCACAATGGCGGCATTTATCACCGCACTGATCCCTGATCTGACATTATTACATTTTCGCAACACCACCGAAGCGGGCGCAACCAGTGGATCGCGTGATAAAGGTCTGCATGGCAAACTCTGTGCCGGAGTCTGTTATGCGCTGTTAGAGGTGGTGAATTCCCGCCAGCAGAAAGTGCTGCTGGGGGTGCGCCTGCAACAAATTGCCGGGCGTGATCGCAAGGTGGATCTCAAATCTTTTGCCATTCAGGGCATCACCGGAGCCGCTGCGCCCACTGAGTTGCTGACGACTCAGGTCGTGACAGCACAGATCATGACAGCACAGATCACGACAACACAGGTCGTGGCAACAACAGATACCGGGCGACAGGCACGCGTGCTCTCTTTGGCGGAGCTGAAAGAGCGTGCCGAGGGGATGGAGGGAGTACAATTTACACAGTTTAACTCCATTGCTGATTACCACTCTCTTATGTTTGATCTCGGGGTTATCCCGAAACGGTTGCGTTCAACAGCAGACCGCAGCAAGTTTTATCGCCTGATTGAGGCCTCTTTGTACGGCGGTATTTCCAGCGCCATTCAGCGCTCATTGCGTGATTATCTGTTGCCAGAAAACAGCGGCGTGCGCAAAGCGTTTCAGGATATGGAAGCGGCATTACGTGAAAATCGTATGACGCTGGCCGCGATCCGCGTCACCCAGGCAGATCGTGATTTATTTAAGCATTTAATCTCTGAAGCCACCTGTTACGTTGCCGCTGACTATATGCGTCATGCTAATGAGCGGCGCGGGCATCTGGAGGCAGTGCTGGCGCTGCGCCGGGATCGTGCTCTCAGCATGCAGCAACACAGAGCACAGCTGCTGCTGCACGCTGAGAGCACGCGAGAACTGGAGGTACAAAGTGGCATCGAATCAGCACTGGAAACAGACTATCAGCTCGCCTGTGATCACTTAAATCGGGTACAAACGGCGGTGCAACAGCAGGAAAAAATCGAACGCTGGCAAAATGAGTCAGAAGAGCTCAGCTGGCGTTTAACCGAACAACATGTTCTGGTGGCCGAATCCGCTGAACAACAGGCAGCATATCTTGCCAGTGCCGAAGCCGCTGAGCAGGAAGTTGACGGCCTGAGAAATCAGCTGGCAGATTATCAGCAGGCGCTGGATGCACAACAGACACGCGCTATTCAGTACCAGCAGGCGGTTGCTGCACTGGAGCGGGCGCAGAAAATATGTCCGCTGCCAGAGGGCGACGGGTTAGCATTAAGCCCGGAGTGCGCAGCGCTGTGGCTGCAAACCTTTCAGCAACAGGAACAGGCGGCAACAGAACTCCTGTTAAGCTGCGAACAAAAACTCAGCGTGGCGGAGGTCGCCCACAGCCAGTTTGCACAGGCTTATCAGCTGGTGTGCAGCATCGCGGGCGCGGTAAATCGTTCTGAATCCTGGCAATGCGCTCATGCGTTATTACGCGACTGGCCAGCGCGCGTCTGGCAGGCGGAACAGGTGGCACCACTGCGCACGCGCCTGTCCGAACTTCAGCAGCGTTTACAGACACAGCAGGATGCGCAGCGCCTGTTACAGCTGTTTTGTCAGCGGCGTCAAAAACCGTGCCTGCCCGCGGAATTAACCGAAATACAAAACGAGCTGGAACTGCAGGCAGAAACTCTCGCTCTGGCAGTGAGTGATGCAAACGATCACTGCCGTGAGCGGCAGCAGGATGTAACGCAGCTTAAGGATAAAATTTTGCAATTGCGGGCCCGTGCACCCGCCTGGTTGCTGGCTCAGGATGCCTTAACCACGCTGCGCGAGCAGAACAACGAAACACTGCACGACAGCGGCCAGCTAACAGCAGTGATGCAACAATTACTTGAGCGGGAGCGTGAAACAGTCGTGGCGCGCGATGCCGTGACGACCCAGTTGCGCCAGACCGAAGCACAAATTGAGTGCCTTAACCAGCCGCATGGCGCCGACGATGCCCGTTTAGTCACCCTGGCTGAACGTTTTGGCGGAGTGTTACTGTCAGAAATTTATGATGATATCGCCCTTGATGATGCGCCTTATTTCTCTGCATTATATGGTCCTGCTCGCCACGGCATTGTGGTCCCTGATCTGTCGCAGCTCCGGGAACAGCTCAGTTCCTTGCAGGATTGCCCGGAGGACCTGTGGCTTATCGAAGGGGATCCGCTCTCATTTGACGATACCGTTTTTGTGGCAGAAGAGCAGAAAAATGCCGTCATTGTAAAAACCGCTGATCGCCAGTGGCGCTATTCCCGCTATCCGCAGACACCGTTATTTGGCCGCGCTGCCCGTGAAAATCGTCTTGAAACCCTGCGTAGTGAGCGCGATGCTCTGGCGCAACGCTATGCAGCACTCTCGTTTGAGGTGCAAAAAATACAGCGGGCTCATCAGGCGCTGGGGCATTTTGTTGGCATGCATCTCGCGGTAGCCTTTGATGCCGATCCGGAAGCAGAAATACGTCAGCTCAGCTGTCGTCATAGTGACATCGAGCGTGCTCTGCGTGCCCATGAAGAGCAAAAACAGCAACAACAGCAACAAATTGAGCAGGTTAAAGAGGGAATATCGACCCTTAACCGGCTGATACCTTTAGTTGAATTGATGAGTGACGACACCCTGCCGGACAGTATTAAAAAAATAACCACAGAACTGGCTCAGGCGCAGGATGCCTCAGAGTACCTGCGTCTGCATGGTATTACACTGAAAAAGTTAGAACCGTTGCACAGCGCGCTGCAAAACGACCCCGAACAACATGGGCAGTTACAGGAAGATTATCTCCGGGCACAGCACGCTCAAAAAAGGGCACAACAGCAGGTCTTTGCACTGACTGAGGTGGTACAACGCCGGTCGCATTTTAGCTATACCAATTCCGCAGAGATACCAGGGCAGGCCTTGCTCAACGAGCAATTGCGCCAGCAGCTGGAACAGGCACAAACACAACGTACTGAGAGCCGTGAGCGGTTACAGCAGCATCAGGCGCACTATAACCAGTCCAGTCAGCAACTGGCATCACTAAAAAGCGCGCTTGAGACAAAGCGCGACATGCTACGAGAACTCATCCAGGAGCTTAATGATCTGGGTGTACCCGGTGACGCCGGGGCGATCGCGCATGCCAGCACACGGCGGGATGAAATCCATACGGCACTCGGTAGCCACCGTTTGCGTCATCATCAGCTGGAAAAACAACTGATTTTCTGTGAAACCGAAACAAACAGGTTGCAGCAAAAACTGCGTACGCAGGAGTCCGATTATCACCGTATGCGTACGCAGGCAGTACGCGCTAAAGCGGGCTGGTGCAGAGTGCAGGCGCTGGTAAAAGATAACACGCTTGAGCGTCGTTTGCAGCGGCGTGAACTGGCTTATATGCATGCTGATGAACTGCGTTCAATGTCTGATAAGGCGCTCGGCGCATTACGGCTGGCAGTCGCTGATAATGAACATTTGCGCGATGCCCTGCGTTTATCAGAAAATCCTAAGTGGCCAGAGCGCAAGATTGAATTTTATATCGCTGTTTACCAGCATCTGCGCGAGCGAATTCGCCAGGATATTATCCGCACTGATGATCCGGCTGACGCTATCGAACAGATGGAAACCGAGCTGTGCCGGCTAACGGAAGAACTTAGCCTGCGTGAAAAAACACTCGCTATCAGCTCAAAAACGGTAGCGAGCATCATTGATAAGACCATTGTGCGCGAGCAAAATCGGGTGCGTATGTTAAATCAGGGCTTACAGGCTGTAGCGTTTGGTCAGGTTAAAAGTGTGCGGCTCAATATCCGTGTACGTCAGGCGCATACGACGTTACTACAGGTGCTCTCTGAACAGCAGGAGCAGCATCAGGATTTATTCAACAGTCATCGTCTGAGTTTTTCTGAAGCACTGGCGAAATTATATCAGCGTCTGAATCCGCACATCGATATGGGGCAGCGTCTGCCACAGACAGTGGGTGAAGAGCTGCTGGATTATCGCAATTATCTTGATTTGGAAGTGGAAGTTTTTCGGGGCACTGAGGGCTGGTTGCGGGCCGAGAGCGGCGCACTTTCAACCGGTGAAGCCATCGGGACCGGAATGTCGATTTTAGTCATGGTGGTGCAGAGCTGGGAGGAAGAGTCTCGCCGCTTGCGGAGCAAGGATATCGCGCCCTGCCGCCTGCTATTCCTCGATGAGGCGGCGCGCCTGGACGCTAAATCCATTGCCACACTGTTCGAGCTTTGTGAACGTCTGGAAATGCAACTGATTATCGCAGCGCCAGAAAATATCAGCCCGGAAAAAGGTACCACCTACAAACTGGTGCGTAAGGTATTTAATCAGCATGAACACGTGCATGTGATCGGATTACGCGGCTTCACCAGCACAGAAATAAAAGACTAACGGCGGTTACCGAAAATACGCAGCAACATAAGAAACAGGTTAATAAAGTCAAGATAGAGCGTCAGTGCACCAACGATGGCATATTTTCGCACGCCCTCGCTGTCACCGCTATCCAGCTGTTCACCCATTGTTTTTAGTTTTTGTGTGTCATAAGCGGTCAGCCCAACAAACAGGACGACACCGATATAAGTCATCGCCCATGTCAGCGCCGGACTTTTTAGCCAGATATTAACCAGCGATGCCAGTACAAAACCAATCAGACCCATAAACAGCATATTCCCTATGCCACTGAGATCGCGTTTGGTGCTGTAACCATAAATGCTCATCGCCCCAAACATGCCGGCCGCAATTACGAAGGTACTGGCAAGGGATGAGCCGGTATACAGGATAAAAATGCTGGAGAGCGTCAGGCCCGTTAGCACGGAGTAGAGCATAAATAACGAGGTCGCTGTCGTGGCAGCCAGCCGGTTAATCATCCCTGAAATTACAAACACTAAACCCAGCTGAGCAATAACTAACCCAACAAGAACAATCTGGCTGGAAAATATTACACTCAGCACAGCGGGTGTATTCGCTGCATACCATGCAACACTGGCAGTCAACAACAAACCACAGGTCATCCAGCCATAAACCTGTGCCATATAGGCCTGAATAACGCTGCCGGGACGTTCGATGATTGAACTATTTGGACGAGGATATCTCTCCATGATGGTTACCTTTTAATTGAATTTAATAATTGAATTTAAGAGAAACGACTTTAATTCTACCAAACAATAGCACATCTGTCAGATGTAACGGAAAACAGCCCGGCGCTCTCAGCGAGGCGCTCTGTTTGATATCGCCTGCAACCATCGACAGTTTATCAGAAATAACAATACTGACAGGGCCAACAGGGGGGAGGTTAGCGTAACATGCATAAGTGCCCCGCTATTTCGTGATTACTCATTATTTAATAAAATGATTATCTCGAAATGCGGGGCACTTATTTATTTTTTATCAAACTTATTTTTTATCAAACAGTTAGAGAAATTAAAACGTAACTCTTTATCCTTCACAAGTTTCGCACATCGAAGAAAAATGGTAGAAAGATGAAAAGGGAAAAGTGCGCAGGGTTATCAGATGTTACCTCATCAATGTACGAAAGAACTGTATAAAGCATTTTTGCAGGCAAGCAGTGTGAGGTATTCCGGTCTCGCGTTGT
>CANJWD010000038.1 GCA_947478475.1 Enterobacterales bacterium | reverse complement strand
TAGATAGTGTCGTCACAAAATATTACACCACAGAGCAATGCAACGGACATGAACTGCGGCAAGGAACGAGGATGTACATTTAGCATACCGTGTTGCAATTCCTCGCCAGCGCTTGAGATGCAGGAAGGCGTTTTCCACCAAATGCCGTAATCTGTAAAGGTCCCTGTCATAGGGCCGCTGCTTCATTCGATTTTTTCGTGGAGGAATTTGTGCCTGCATTCCTTGCCGGGCTGACTGTTCAATAATTGCGTCACTGTCATATCCCCTGTCAGCAAGTAAATGCTCTGCCGTCAGACCCTCCATGAGCCTGCAAGCCTGCGTGCAATCTGCTGTGGTACCTGATGTAATAATCGCTCTGACCGGCATACCATGCGCATCCACGGCCAGATGTATCTTGCTATTGAGCCCCCTTTTGTGCGCCCCATATCCTGATTGCCTCCTTTTGCCCCTGCTGCGTGAGGGTGAACTTTACTATGGGTGGCATCGATCATAAGCCATTCAAAATCCGGCTCCACAATCAGCTCTTCCAGGAGAGACTCCCACAGCCCTCTGTCACGCCAGCGGCAAAACCGGCGATGGGTATTTTTCCAACCACCATAATCAGGGGGTAAATCACGCCATGGGGCTCCGGTTCTCAATATCCAGAAAATGGCATTAATAAACTGCCGGTTATCACGGGCTATGCCACCCCAGGCGCCTTTCCTTCCAGGCAGATGAGGTTCCAGCAGGCTCCAGACATGATCGGATATATCGTGGCGGCGGTGGGCTAAATTCATTCCTGAACCATCTCAACAGTAGTTGTTATTTTCTGCATGATAATATATTTTTTATTACGTGACGACACTATCTAGGATCTATAGCGAAATTTTTCGGGTCCGTGCCTAAAACTATTTTGGTATCGTGGCATCTGGATTTGCAACGGTGGCTTCTGGTGCTTTACCGGCATCGTCGTTACCTGATGATGTATCATTATTAGAGGACTCACCCCAGCCAGCTGGCTGGCGAACACTTTTACGTTTCATCAAATCATCAATCTGTGGCGCATCAATGGTTTCATATTTCATCAGTGCATCTTTCATGGTGTGCAGAATATCCATATGCTCCATTAAAAGTTTATGCGCCCGCTGATAGTTGCGCTCAATTAAGGATTTTACTTCCTGATCGATAATGCGCGCAGTTTCATCAGACATATGCTTGGCCTTAGCGACGGTACGCCCCAGAAATATTTCACCTTCTTCTTCAGCATAGAGCAGTGGGCCCAGCTTTTCAGAAAAACCCCACTGAGTCACCATGTTACGCGCAATTGATGTTGCAACTTTGATATCATTCGATGCACCAGTGGAAACTTTTTCTGGCCCATAAATTATCTCTTCTGCTAAACGGCCACCGTACAGAGTAGAAATCTGGCTTTCCAGTTTCTGACGACTTGCACTGATGGCATCTCCCTCCGGCAGAAAGAAAGTCACACCCAGTGCACGTCCACGTGGGATGATGGTCACTTTATGCACGGGATCATGCTCAGGAACAAGGCGACCGATAATGGCATGCCCTGCTTCATGGTACGCAGTAGATTCTTTTTGTGCTTCCGTCATCACCATAGAACGACGTTCTGTACCCATCATGATCTTATCTTTGGCTTTTTCAAACTCAGCCATTGAGACAACGCGTTTATTGCTACGAGCCGCAAACAATGCGGCTTCATTGACTAAATTAGCCAAATCGGCGCCAGAAAATCCGGGTGTGCCACGTGCTATAACAGAGGCTTCAACATCAATATCCAGTGGCACACGGCGCATATGAACCTTTAGGATCTGCTCACGGCCACGGACATCCGGCAAACCAACAACTACCTGGCGGTCAAAGCGACCAGGACGTAAGAGCGCAGGATCGAGAACATCCGGACGGTTAGTCGCCGCAATCACAATGATGCCTTCATTGCCTTCGAAACCATCCATCTCAACCAGCATTTGATTTAAGGTTTGCTCACGTTCATCGTGACCACCACCCAAACCAGCACCACGCTGGCGGCCTACCGCATCTATTTCATCAATAAAAATGATGCAAGGCGCTGTTTTTTTTGCCTGTTCAAACATATCCCGAACTCTGGATGCGCCCACACCGACGAACATTTCTACGAAATCGGACCCCGATATCGTGAAAAAAGGCACTTTGGCCTCACCGGCAATGGCTTTCGCCAGCAGGGTTTTTCCCGTCCCTGGCGGACCAACCATTAATACACCTTTAGGTATTTTTCCGCCCAATTTCTGGAAACGACCCGGCTCGCGCAAATATTCAACCAATTCACTGACTTCCTCTTTTGCTTCATCGCAACCGGCTACATCAGCAAAAGAGGCTTTTATCTGATCTTCAGCCAGCATTCGAGCTTTGCTTTTACCAAAAGACATTGCTCCCTTGCCACCGCCGCCCTGCATTTGACGCATGAAGAAGATCCAAACCCCAATTAATAACAGCATTGGGAACCAGGATATGAAGACGGAGGCCAGCATACTGGGTTCTTCCGGTGGCTCACCGACAACTTTTACATTCCTGGTCAACAAAGTATCCAATAACTTGGGATCATTGATAGGAATGTAGGTCATATATTTGCTGTTATCTTTCTTGCTAACGTCAATGGCACGGCCATTAATGCGTGCTTCACGGACTTGCTCCTGGGTCACGTCGGACATGAAAGTAGAATAATCCACTCTACGGCCATTAGAATCACTGGGACCAAAGCTCTGGAATACGGACATCAATACGACTGCGATGACTAACCAAAGAACCAGGTTTTTCGCCATGTCACTCAAGGAATTAACCTCATATTTACAACTATATTAACAAAAAAGCGCCAGGTTACTACAACTTCCGCCCCGTCGCTACAATGTACACTTCCCGTGATCGATGACGGGAAGCATCTGGTTTACGAATTTTCACTTTGCTAAAAAGGGCGCGAATTTCCCGCAGGCACGCATCAAAACCCTCTCCATGGAACATTTTTACCAAAAAACTGCCGCCAGGAGAGAGCACACTACGGCACATGTCCAGGGCTAATTCAACCAGGTACATAGACCTCGGAACATCGATCTCCGGAGCCCCGCTCATGTTAGGAGCCATATCAGACATGACTGCATGCACTTTATTTTCACCAATTATTTCAAGCAATTTCTCCAGGACCCCTCTATCACGAAAATCACCCTGAAGGAATGTAACACCCTTAATAGGATCCATTGGCAGCAGATCACAAGCGATAACACGGCCTTTGCCACCAATCAGGCCAGCCACATACAGTGACCAGCCACCGGGCGCAGCGCCTAAATCTACGACAGTCATAGCCTGTCTGAAGAGTTTATCGCTCTGCTGTATTGCATCAATTTTAAACCAGGCACGCGACCGCAAACCCTTTTTCTGTGCCTGCAGTACATATTTATCGCTAAAATGTTCCTGTAACCAGCGCCCAGAACTGGCAGAACGCTTCTGATTAGCCATCTCTAATTTTCCATAACCGTATAATGGCTAATGAAGAATTTACATATCTACTGTTTCGCTCACGCGGTCTGGCGTAAACCAGGCTGGCAGTACATACCAGATGGCGGTAGAATGCGTTTTTTTCAATCCCAATTGCAGCAAAAAAGACAATGAATCTTAACAATAAAATGAATCTTAACAATAAACAGAAACGACACCTGCAAAATCTGGCGCACTCGCTAAAATCCACAGTCATCCTGGGTAACAACGGATTTACCGAAGGAGTGCTGGTTGAAATAGAGCAGGCGCTGAGACACCATGAGCTAATCAAAGTGAAAATAGCCACCGACGAGCGAGAAACCAGGGCACTGATTGCTGATGCCATCATACGTGAAACAGGCGCATGTAAAGTAAAAATTATCGGTAATATACTCGTCCTTTATCGCCCCACACAAGAACGCAAAATTATTTTGCCACAGTAACGCTATCCGTCTAATCAAAAACAGGGCTGCCGCATAATAACCTGTTCACAGTACCACAGAAACGATTATAGCGTTTTTTCTCATTCAATGGCCGTACTACCACACATACTGCCATTTAAACTAATAAGTTAAATGCTCCACCTTCATAATTTCATACTCCACATCTCCGCCGGGCGTCGAAATGACTACTGTGTCACCGGTTTCTTTGCCAATTAAACCACGAGATATTGGAGAGTTAACAGAAATCATGTTTTTTTTATAATCGGCTTCGTCGTCGCCGACTATGCAATACCTTTGTTCATCATTGGTATCGATATTCAAAATAGTTACCGTCACACCAAAAATAACACGACCATGGTCGGGCATTTTAGTGATATCAATCACCTGTGCATTCGAAAGCTTCGCCTCTATTTCCTGAATGCGGCCCTCACAAAATCCCTGTTGCTCACGGGCGGCATGATATTCCGCGTTCTCTTTCAAATCACCATGTTCGCGGGCATCTGCGATGTCAGCAATAATTTTTGGACGGAGCACACTCTTCAGGTGATCTAACTCTTGACGTAGTTTATCTTCACCGCGTACTGTCATAGGAATCTGTTTCATCAATGATGACACCTCTAAAGACATCTATCCGGTTCAAAACGACCACCATCGTTGGTATTCGAATACCCTTCAGTTTTGGTGGTATATTCACGATTGCAATCGTCCCATACGAATTCATTTTTTTCTGTAGCATGGGTTTCGGTGTTCATTACATTCGGTTGATTGTTAAGGAAGTTCATAATGTCCCAACATAACGCATTAACACCTTCATTGCTGGCAGCAGAAATTATGTAGAACTTTCCTTCCCAGTCTAACGCCGCTGCGACAGCTTTGGCGCGCTTTTCGGCTTCCTCCAGGCCAGTCAAATCGAGTTTATTAAACACTAACCAGCGCGGCTTGTTAGCCAGAGCGGTGCTGTAAAGCTCCAGTTCACTGACGATAATTTTAGCATTATTAAGCGGGGAAGAGTTATCCACGGGTTCAATATCAATCAGATGCAATAACACGCGGCAGCGCTCCAGATGCTTTAAAAAACGGATACCCAATCCCGCGCCATCAGAGGCTCCTGCAATCAAACCAGGGATATCGGCTATCACAAAACTCTGCTCGTTACCCATCCGCACGACACCTAAGCTCGGCACCAGGGTCGTAAAAGGATAGTCGGCTACTTTTGGTTTAGCAGCCGAAACGGCACGAATAAAGGTGGATTTACCTGCATTAGGTAATCCAAGCATACCGACATCAGCAAGCAGTAATAACTCCAGACCCAGAGAACGGACCTCGCCTGCTGTGCCCATGGTTTTTTGACGTGGGGCACGGTTAACGGAGGATTTAAACCGTGTGTTCCCCAAACCATGGAAGCCCCCTTTGGCAACCATCAGTTGTTCTGCGTGCCGGATCATATCACCTAAAACTTCACCTGTCGCATGGTCCAAAATTCGCGTTCCTACAGGAACTTTAATAAAAATATCTTTGCCACATTTCCCGGTACAACCACTACTTTGACCATTCTGGCCACGCTCAGCACGGAAAGATTTTTCAAAACGATAATCGATCAATGTATTCAGACTTTCATCTGCTAAAAGATAAACATCACCGCCATCGCCACCATCACCGCCATCAGGGCCGCCATCAGGGATATATTTTTCGCGACGAAAGCTGACACATCCATTACCACCATCACCTGCCATGACCAGAATAGTCGCTTCATCTACAAATTTCATGTGTTCTCTCCGTAAAAAATCAACAAAAAAGCCCCACAATGAAATTGCAGGGCTTACAACACACGGACCGTAAAAAATTTATTCAGTTTCTACACTTCAGTTTTTATACTTCAGTTTCTATACTGATGAACTTGCGGTTTTTCGGACCCTTAATATCGAATCTGACTTTTCCATGCGTAAGAGCAAATAATGTATGATCTCTGCCGCAACCCACATTAACACCCGCATGGAACTTAGTCCCGCGCTGACGAACAATAATGCTGCCCGACAGAACACTTTCACCACCAAAACGCTTTACACCTAAACGCTTACTCTCTGAGTCACGACCGTTACGCGTTGAGCCGCCGGCTTTTTTGTGTGCCATTAATTTGATCCTCTGCGCTTTTTACGCGCTGATAGCAGTTATCATAACGTCGGTAAACCACTGACGGTGACCCTGCTGCTTACGGTAATGTTTGCGGCGCCGAAACTTAACGACCCTAATTTTGTCGCCACGACCATGGGCAACAACTTCAGCTTTAATTCTGCCAGTAGCAACTAAGGGGAATCCAATTCTGATATCCTCACCATCGGCAACCATCAAAACCTGATCAAACTCGACAGTTTCACCTGCTGAGATTTCCAGCTTCTCCAGACGAACAGTCTGACCTTCGCTTACTCTGTGTTGTTTACCACCACTCCGGAAAACAGCATACATACACAACTCCGCTTTCTGCGTGCCCCAGTCATTCTGCAATTTCAGGAACAGACTATAAATTTCATAATAGGGCGCGCATTCTACGTAAAAAAACGGAAAATAACAAGTGGATAATATGGCAGGATGCCCTTCCCTGTATTTGTATTGATTTTCGCGTACAATCATTGTGCAGACTGGTTTGAAGCTTACATGACATTAAAATTTCGCTGACACTAACGCAGGACAGAGACCCAATGATAACAGCATGGACCACAGTCATCTCCTGGCAACAGGGCAAGGCGCTGCTGCACTGTAAAACCAGCCTGGATTGTGCTGGCTGTCATTCAGCCGGTGCTGGCTGCAACGGCAAAATTTTCTGTGTGTCGGGCGGTATTAGAGGACAGCAACTTCAGATTGCAGCGGCACAACCCCTGGAACCAGGAATACCCGTTAAAATAGGTTTTTCTGAAGCAAGGCTATTATATTTTGCACTACTGGTTTATCTGGCGCCCCTGGCTGGATTTATCGTTGGCGGTGGGCTATTTCAATGGTTATGTTTCAGTGAATATTTTATCGGGGCGGGTGCGGTAACGGGGGGCATCGCGGGTTTTTTCGTAGCACGAATCATAGCCGCAAAATTAGCTGAACGACCCGGCTGGAAAGCGGTGATACTGCAAGTTGGCCTGCCATCTGCGGCGACAGGCACAACGTGATGTAGTGGGTTAATGCAACTATACTGCGGCCAGGTAAACGTCGTGCTACCAGGATAACCTATATTTTCACTGCCCTGACATGTAGAATACAGCGACAAAAAAAATACCCAAATTCAATACCCCAATTCAGGGTAGCGTTTGTATGTTCATCGTGAACGTCACTGACGAACAGCAGAAATACGAATGACAGAAATACCAAGGCAGACAGACATTCATAATGAAGCAAATACGAAACTTCTCCATTATCGCTCACATTGATCACGGTAAATCAACTCTTTCTGACCGCATTATCCAAATTTGTGGCGGATTATCAGAACGTGAAATGGCAGCGCAGGTGCTCGATTCTATGGATCTTGAGCGTGAGCGCGGTATCACGATCAAAGCACAAAGTGTAACGCTGGACTACCCGTCACTGGATGGACAGACGTACCAGTTAAACTTTATTGATACACCGGGACATGTCGATTTTTCCTATGAAGTTTCCAGGTCACTGGCTGCCTGTGAAGGAGCGCTGTTGGTAGTCGATGCCGGCCAGGGAGTTGAGGCCCAGACAGTGGCCAACTGCTATGCCGCTATGGAAATGAACCTGGTGGTAGTTCCTGTATTGAACAAAATTGATTTACCGGCCGCAGACCCCGAACGCGTGGCTGAAGAAATCGAGGATATTGTCGGCATTGATGCGACAGATGCCGTGCGCTGTTCAGCAAAAACAGGAATGGGCGTACCGGAAATACTTGAGCGCCTGGTGCGTGATGTTCCGCCCCCAGCGGGCAATCCCGCCGCAGCATTACAGGCACTGATTATAGACTCATGGTTTGATAATTATCTTGGGGTAGTATCCTTAATTCGCATTAAAAATGGCACTCTGCGCCGGGGTGAAAAAATCAGGGTCATGAGCACTGGCCAGACGTACCATGCGGAACGTTTAGGCGTATTCACTCCGAAACGCCTCGATCGGGATGTGCTTAATTGCGGTGAAGTTGGCTGGCTGGTTTGTGCGATTAAGGACATTCTTGGTGCCCCGGTAGGAGATACCCTGACACTGGCACGCATGCCCGCTGAAAACGCCCTGCCAGGATTCAAAAAAATAAAACCTCAGGTTTACGCCGGGCTGTTTCCGATCAGTTCAGATGACTATGAGTCTTTTCGTGATGCCCTTGGTAAATTAAGCCTTAACGATGCCTCTCTGTTTTATGAGCCTGAGAGCTCAACTGCGCTGGGTTTTGGCTTTCGCTGTGGTTTTTTGGGCTTGCTGCATATGGAAATCATTCAGGAACGTCTGGAACGCGAATATGATCTGGAGCTTATCACCACGGCACCCACTGTTGTCTACGAAGTTGTCACTACCGCTAAAGAAATTATTTATGTTGACAGTCCGTCCCGGTTACCTCCATTAAACAGTATTGAAGAATTGCGTGAACCAGTTGCTGAATGCCATATGCTGCTGCCCCAGGAGTATCTGGGTAACATCATCACTCTCTGTATCGAGAAACGCGGCGTACAGACCAATCTGGTTTACCATGGAAAACAGGTGGCATTGACCTATGAAATTCCAATGGCAGAAGTGGTGCTCGATTTTTTTGACCGCTTAAAATCAACCTCACGTGGCTACGCTTCGCTGGATTATAACTTCAAACATTTTCAGACGTCTGATATGGTGCGGCTGGATATTCTGATCAATAACGAACGTATTGACGCACTGGCACTGATTACTCATCGTGATAACGCACCGTACCGGGGCCGTGCGCTGGTTGAAAAAATGCAGGAACTCATCCCGCGCCAGCAATTTGATATTGCGATTCAGGCAGCGATTGGCAACCATATCATCGCCAGATCGACGGTAAAACAACTACGCAAAAATGTATTAGCAAAATGCTACGGTGGTGATGTCAGCAGGAAGAAAAAATTGTTGCAAAAACAGAAAGATGGTAAAAAACGCATGAAACAGGTGGGTAACGTAGAACTGCCGCAGGACGCTTTTCTGGCTGTACTGCACGTTGGCAAAACCGTAAATAAAAATTAAAGTCTAAGGAACTGGCATGGCAAACATGTTCGCCCTGATGCTGGCAGGTGCCACACTGGCAACAGGAATTATATGGTGTTTTGAGCGCTTTAGATGGGCAGCAATGCGCCAGGCTAAAATTGCCACCACGACGACACCTGCACCGAATGATGTTGCCGTTGGTGCTAAAATATCGGCTAAACCGGCTAAACTAGTAGCGGCGGCAGGCTGGACAGAAACCTGTGCATCCGTATTTCCGGTACTGGCATTAGTATTTGTTGTCCGTTCATTTATTTATGAACCTTTTCAAATACCTTCTGGTTCAATGATGCCAACGTTACTGGTAGGCGACTTTATTCTGGTTGAAAAATATGCTTATGGTATAAAAAATCCTATTACGCAGACGACACTGATAGCAACAAAACTGCCAAAACGGGGAGATACTGTGGTGTTTAAATATCCGCTGAATCCACGGCTGGACTATATTAAGCGTGTCGTCGGATTACCCGGAGATCGCGTTACTTATGATCCGGTTAATAAACAGGCCATCGTTCAGCCGCGTTGTCGCCCGGATGAGTCGTGTAACAAAGCATCAGCAGTAACTTACAGCAGACCGACTGCCAGTGACTTTGTACAAATTTTCCAGCATGAAAAAAGTGATAAACCCACCAGTAATTTCCTCAAAATGCCTGAAGATATCTTGCCACCTGCTAACGGTCTGCGACTGATGCAGCGCACAGAAACTCAGGATACAACCTCACACTCCATTTTAACTGCACCAGCGGTCCAGGATCAGTCGGCGCTGTACTACCAGCAACATGGCCTTCCGGAGGGAGTATGGCTGGTGCCAGAAGGGCACTATTTTGTCATGGGGGACAACCGTGACAATAGCGCTGACAGCCGTTTCTGGGGATTTGTGCCAGAAAAAAATTTAGTGGGTAAAGCCACCGCTATCTGGATGAGCTTTGAAAAACAAGAAGGTGAATGGCCAACGGGAGTGCGTTTAAGTCGTATTGGTGGAATTCATTAAACACAGGTGATTACTCTACAGGTGATCATTCTATTTGGTAACTCATGGATCTCATGGTAATCAACAGGCTACAAAGCAAGCTCGGTTATCGTTTTCAACAGCAGACGCTTTTCTTACAAGCCCTGACTCACCGCAGCAGCAATATCAGCAAACATAACGAACGTTTAGAATTCCTCGGGGATGCTATTCTGAGTTTTGTCATAGCAAACGAGCTCTATCATCGTTTTCCTGATGCTGATGAAGGCGATATGAGCCGGATGCGAGCAACTCTGGTAAGAGGCAATACACTGGCCGAAGTCGCTCGTGAATTTTCCCTGGGTGAATGTTTGCGCCTCGGCCCTGGCGAATTAAAAAGCGGTGGTCGCCGGCGTGAGTCCATTCTGGCTGATACCGTCGAGGCACTGATTGGGGGCATATTTTTAGACAGCGATATACAAACCGTCGGACGTCTGATTTTAAACTGGTATGACAGCAGGCTGAAAGCAATTACTCCCGGTGATAAACAGAAAGATCCGAAAACACGTCTACAGGAGTATCTGCAAAGTCATCATTTGCCGCTACCCACTTATTTAGTGGTTCAGGTTCGCGGTGAAGCACATGATCAGGAATTTACTATGCACTGCCTGGTGAGCGGTTTGGATGTTCCCGCAACAGGCGTTGGTTCAAGTCGCCGTAAAGCTGAGCAGGCAGCAGCACAACAGGCGCTGCAACAGCTGGAGCTTGAATGAGCGGAGAAATGAACGAAGAAAAAATACATTGCGGTTTTATCGCAATAGTCGGGCGGCCAAATGTGGGTAAATCCACACTGCTGAACCAGTTATTGGGGCAAAAAATATCCATCACCTCGCGCAAGCCGCAAACAACCCGGCACCGTATTATGGGTATTCACACAGAAGGCCCGTATCAGGCTATCTATGTCGATACACCTGGATTGCATATCGAAGAAAAACGCGCCATAAATCGGTTAATGAATCGGGCGGCCAGTAGTTCGATCGCTGATGTTGAACTGGTCATTTTTGTCGTTGAAGGAACGCACTGGACACCAGACGATGAGATGGTGTTGCATAAACTGCGCGCGGTACCATCACCTGTATTATTAGCGATCAATAAAGTGGATAACGTTGCAGATAAATCAGTACTGCTGCCGCATATTTCATTTCTGAGCCAACAGATGAATTTTCTCGATATCGTGCCTGTGGCAGCTGAAAAAGGCATCAATGTCGATACCATTGCAAATATTGTACGCACACAGTTACCTGAGGCTACGCATCACTTTCCGGCGGATGCTGTCACCGACCGTTCCGGGCGCTTTATGGCCTCCGAAATTATTCGCGAAAAACTCATGCGTTTTTTGGGTGAAGAACTGCCCTACTCGGTCACTGTTGAGATAGAGCAGTTTGTGCAAAATGAACGGGGCGCTTATCACATTCACGGTTTAATCCTGGTTGAGCGTGAAGGCCAGAAGAAAATGGTGATTGGTAACAAAGGATCAAAAATCAAAACAGTAGGTATTGAGGCACGCCAGGATATGGAGCAGATGTTCGAAACCAGAGTCCACCTTGAACTATGGGTAAAAGTAAAATCGGGCTGGGCCGATGACGAACGCGCATTGCGTAGCTTAGGCTATGCTGATTAACTGACATACTAATTGATATATTAATGATGATATCGACAGCAAGCTGGCAACGGGCATTTGTGCTGCACCGGCGTCCCTATAGTGAAAGCAGTTTAACGCTGGATGTATTGACTGAAGGGGAGGGCCGGGTACAAATGCTCGCGAAAGGGGCCCGCCGGCACCGCTCCAGCCTTAAGGGCTACCTGCAACCGTTTACACCGTTACTGCTTCGCTGGAGCGGAAAAAGTGCGCTCAAAACGTTATCTCATGCTGAACCGGTAGCAGCGGCATTTCCTCTGACAGGATCGATGCTCTATAGCGGTTTATATATTAATGAGCTGCTCCTTCGGGTACTTGAGGATGGAACGAACTACTCTGCACTGTTTTTTGCGTATCTCGATTGTTTGCAGGCACTGGCTGGAGCTGATACCCCACCCGAAGCGGCTTTGCGCCAGTTTGAACTGTCTCTGTTAACCAGCCTGGGTTACGGCGTTGATTTTCTGCATTGCGCAGGGAGCGGCCAGGCAGTCTCCGCGATGATGACTTATCGCTATTGTGCAGAACAGGGCTTCATCGTAAGCCTGCTTTCTGATCATTACAGCTTCACCGGGCGGGAATTACACTCCCTGGCTGCCAGAAATTTCACCGATGAACACGCCCTGAGAACCGCTAAACGTTTTACGCGCATGGCCTTAAAACCTTATCTGCGCGGGAAACCCTTAAAAAGCAGAGAACTTTTTCGCTATGTTAACAAATCCACCCGTCAGTACGGGTAATGATTACCGTGAGTCATGATGTTACCCGTGAGTCATAGTGTTACCCGTAAATTATAGTGTTACCCGTGAGTTATGGTGTTAACCGTGAGTTATGGTGTTACCCGTGAGTTATGGTGTTACCCGTGAGTTATGGTATTACCCGTAAATAGTATCCTGAAGTGTAAATTGCGGGCAGTGAAACAGGGGAATTTTGGGAGAAAATAATGGCTGATCTATTGTTAGGTGTAAATATCGACCATATCGCAACGTTACGCAATGCACGCGGGACGAGTTATCCGGATCCCGTGCAGGCAGCTTTTCTTGCTGAACAGGCGGGTGCGGATGGCATTACGGTGCATTTACGTGAAGACCGCCGCCATATCACCGATCGCGATGTGCGCATCCTGCGCCAGACTATCCAGACACGCCTGAATCTGGAAATGGCAGTAACTGATGAAATGCTCGGTATCGCTTGTGATTTAGCACCGCATTTTTGTTGTCTGGTACCGGAAAATCGCCAGGAAATCAGCACCGAAGGGGGTCTGGACGTTGCCGCCCAGCCGGAAAAACTGCTCTTTGCTGTCACACAGCTGTCTGAATCAGGCATAACCGTTTCGCTATTTATCGATGCCGATATTCGCCAGGTAGATGCAGCAGTGGCAGCAGGTGCACCTTATATCGAGATTAATACTGGTGCCTTTGCTGAGGCTAAAAATAATCTTGCTCGTCAGGCTGAACTACAACGCATTACTCATGCTATCACTTATGCTGCCAGTAAAGGCTTAAAAATCAATGCTGGCCACGGCCTGACTTACCATAATGTTCTGCCAATAGCGGCGCTGTCTGACATCCATGAATTAAACATTGGCCACGCCATTATTGGCCGGTCACTGATGACGGGGTTACCCATGGCAGTAGCAGATATGAAATTACTAATGCGCCAGGCACGTCGTTAATAGCGATGATTACAGATAGCACTGGCCGCTGTGGATGTGTTTAACCCGGTATTGTTGAGTCAAGGAATTTTGGCCAGTTCCCGGGAGTCCGCTCGTGTCTGTTAAAGATAATCTCGTGTCTGTTAAAGATAATTATGATGATGAATACTGGATGCGTCAGGCATTACAGCTGGCTGTACGGGCACAAAGTGCCGGAGAGGTACCGATTGGTGCTCTCCTGGTACTGGACGATCGGGTCATTGGTGAAGGATGGAATAGCCCGATCATGCATCACGATCCCACCGCACATGCTGAAATTATGGCATTACGGCAAGGCGGACAGCTCCTGGCTAACTACCGTTTATTGCATACCACACTCTATGTCACGCTGGAACCCTGCATGATGTGTGCCGGTGCAATGATCCACAGCCGCCTGCGTCGGTTAGTTTATGGTGCTGCGGATATGAAAACCGGCAGCCATGAGCCACGGCTTAACCTGTTGTGCCATTCTGCAGCGAATCACCACATCGAGGTAACAGCAGGCGTGCTGGCAGAAACGTGTGCCGCTCTGCTTCGCACTTTTTTCAGACAGCGGCGCGCGCAGCAGAAGGCGCTAAAACTAAGCCACGAGTGAATAGATAGCAGGGAACGCTTAACAGCAGGCCACGTAAGTATCCCGGTTTAACAACGAATGTTCAGTAAAGAGCGCTTCCCTCAATGGCCGATTATCACAAGATTCAATATAGGTAAAAAGGGTATGCTTGTTGACATGCTTACAGAGCGCAATCCTGAGGCTTTCGATATATTCAGTAATATCGGTCAACTCAGCATGCTTATCGATATCATCTCTGACGATTAATTCTTCACAAAGTTTCGGTATTAACCATTTGATATAATCCATCCCATTGCGTCGTCTGAAAGCAAAAGAAACGTGCAAGGAATGTTCCCCACAGGGTTCAGGGGCATGCCAATAACCACGTGGAATATAAAGAATATTATTAGCCTCCAACGTTGTATCCAGAAATGGTTCATCAGCAGATGAAGGCATAGAATCTTTATTTTCGTCAATCGGCATATCTAAAGTTTTTGGATAAATCTTCCATCTTTTCTTCCCGCTAAGCTGATAAACAATAACGTCACTGTTGTCCCAATGGACGCTGAAGCCAGCCTCCTGACCAGAACTAAAAAAGAGGGTCGCACCGGTTTTTTCTGAAAAAATAGTTGAGAAATCACCGCACACTTCATTTATTGGGCCCCAAAGGTCTTCACAAAAATCAATGGCTAAGGTAGCCCCCTCATCAATCAACTGAGTAACTTTTGTTACATGCAGCGAGTTAATTGTTTCGCCAAGAGAACCCGGTTTACGAAGTGTATAGCTCACTGGCAGAATAAGAGTACCGTTCTTTATTAATCGGCAGCGTGGAAAGGATAATCGACGCGTATTCAATAGGTCGAGTAAAGAACTTATGTTGAAAAAATCACTAAAACTATCGTTAGCGCTTGCCGAAAAAACCTCTTGTCTGCAAAAGCATTCAATAAAATTCAAGTATGTGGCAGATTCAACTCCGAAGTGCAACGCTAAGCCGCCATTCTTAACTCTGCAAATACCACCGAGGGTTGTCTGAAACCGAGACATTTACGTGGCCTGCTGTTCAGCGCTCCCTGGTAGCGTTGCAAGTCTTCTTCTGACACGGTCCTC
>CANJWD010000037.1 GCA_947478475.1 Enterobacterales bacterium | reverse complement strand
TGAAATTTTGCCGTTACCACAAGAAAAATTCATGCCAGAACTTACGCCAGACGGCGATGCGCAATGGATGTGTGATTATCTGAAAAGCTCAGCGCAGCAGGGCACAGCCGCGGTGTTATTAATTTCGCACTTACCTCTGGTCGGTTATCTGGTTGCCCTGCTCTGTCCGGAAGAAAAATCCGTGACAATGAGCACATCCGCCATCGCTCATGTTGAGCTGGATAGTAAAATCGGTACCGGCACGTTAATAGCGCAGATCAGCCCATCGCAGCTGATGCTACCGCGCTAATGTGTACCGATTCACTCTGGCGATTAGCGTTCACGCAGACTTTCATTTTTATACTTGAACAGGGGATCTAAAAAATAGTCGACCACGCGACGTTTACCCGTTTTTACATCCACCATCACCGCCATACCAGGAGACAAATTAACCGGTATGCCCTCTGCCATAATGGTTGTACGCGCCATTTTGATACGCATGGAATAAACAGGACCGCGCCTTTCATCGTGAATGGCATCATGAGAAACAGAGACCACTTTAGCCGGCACTGTGCCATATTTCGTATATAAAAAAGTCTCTATTTTGACATCAGCATCCTGATCAGGCTTAACAAAACCGATATCCCGGTTTTCGATAAATGCTTCCACCTCCAGCGGATTGTCATGCGGCACAATCACCATAACGGGTTGCGCTGGCGTCACTACACCACCAACAGTATGCACCGCCAGCTGCTGCACCGTGCCATCAACGGGCGCAGTCAAAGTCATCAGCTTAGCCCGGGAGAGAGCCTTAATCATCTCCTGCTCAAGTGCGGCACTTTTCTGGCTCCCTTCGTTCAGGCTATCCAGGCTGACGCGCCGTACTTCTGCGGACAATGCGCTATGCTGTCCATGTGCTTCAAGCAGTGCTGCCGCGATCTCTTGCACCCGACTGCGCTGCGCCGCAAGTGAGGCCTCCTGTTCAATACGTGCCTGTTCCTGCTCCATATAACCGTGCCTGGCGACAAAATGTTGCTCGGCCAGACGTTTAAAATCTTCCGCTTTTTGCCTGACAAGCGGCAGGGTCTGTTCAAATTTACGTACCAGTGCCCGGCTAGAATTCAGCTCGGCGTCTCTTCTGGCGATCTCAGCCATGCTGCGTGACAGCTTCGCGACATATTCATCATACTGACCCTGTAAAAAGCGTACCGATTCCTGAAAACGCTCGTCACTGATGCCGTCAGGCCTTGACAGTGCCGACAGTTTACCTTCGTCCAGTGCCATCAGCATTGATCGGGCACGCTGCATCTGCAAACGGGCCATATCGAGATCACTATCAATGCGATCACTGTCTGCCTGTGCTGTCGTGGCATCCAGTTCAATTAATTTGTCACCTTGCTTAACCTGCTGTCCGTCCGTAACATAGATTTTTTTAACCGTCGCTGTTTCAAAGGGCTGTATTGTTTTAATACGACCATTAGGCACCACCCTGCCGGATGCTGTTGCCACCACATCCATATGCCCGAATGTCGCCCATGTCAGCAGGAGCAACATAAAAATTATTAATACCCACATCACAGCGCGGGGCGCGGGTGATACCGGTGTATCCTGCAACGCCAGCTCAGCGGGCAGAAATTGAGTTTCATGCGCCAGACGGAGCGGTCTGTCGGTCTGTTTTCGCTCCCTCCAGGCCTGCTGAAATACTGTCGCATAACGCATACGTAACTCTGCCAGCGCCTGACAGATCAGTTTAAAGCGCATAGTTGCTTTTCATGCATAGTTGCCTCTCATGCATAGTTGCTTTTCATGCATCGTTGCCTCTCATGCATAGTTACCCCTGTTGCAGCTGGTAGAGACGAGAATAGTGGCTGCCCGGCTGCGCGAGCAGTGCAGCATGACTGCCTGTTTCCACAATCTGCCCGCGCTCCATCACCACGATACGCCGGGCATCACGCACTGCCGACAGCCGGTGTGCAATAATAATGACCGTGCGGCCGTGGCAAATGGCTTTCATATTATTTTGAATAATACGCTCACTTTCATAATCGAGAGCGCTGGTGGCCTCATCAAAAATCAAAATACGCGGATTCGTTATCAGCGCCCGCGCAATGGCGATGCGCTGCCGTTGTCCGCCAGATAGCGTTGCCCCGTGTTCGCCAACCAGGGTGTCATAGCCCTCCGGTAATTCAAGAATGAAATCATGGGCACCGGCAAGAGAAGCAGCTTTCATCACTCTCTCAAGTGGAGCACCCGGATCACTGAGGGCAATGTTGGCGCGGATAGTGCGACTGAATAGTATGTTTTCCTGCAACACTACTCCCATCTGCCGCCGCAACGAGGTCGCCTCTGCTACCGCTAAATCGATACCATCAACCAGCACGCGCCCGCGCTCAGGAATGTATAAACGTTGCATGAGTTTCGTTACGGTACTTTTCCCCGACCCCGAGCGGCCAACAATACCGATTACTTCACCCGCGGCAATATCCAGGGTAATGCCCGCCAGAACTTCAGGACCGTCGCAACGATAGCGAAAGATAACGTTATCTAACGTTATGCGCCCGTTAAGCGGCGGCAGACTGCTTTTACCGGCAACGATTTCGGTACGGGTATTAAGAATATCGCCCAGACGCTGCATCGAAATCCCGGTTTGCTGAAAATCTGCCCACAACTGTGTCAGCCTCATAACAGGCTGGGCCACATGTCCGGCCAGCATATTAAACGCGATCAGCTGACCTACACTGATATCACCTCCCATAACAAGCTGCGCGCCCACATACATCGTTGCTACCGTCACAAGTTTGCCAATCAGCGCCACACCATTACTGGCAAAAGTACCGATAATTGCTGTACGGAAACTGGCCAAAACATAGGAGGCCAGTTGCTGATTCCATGTTTTTATCCACTGCGGTTCAACGGCCATGGTTTTTACCGTGTCGACACCGCTAATGGTTTCTACCAAAAAGGCCTGATTTTCAGCACCCCGGTTAAACTTTTCGTGTAAACAGCGGCGCAGCGGTGGCGTAAATCCAATCGACAGCAGCACATAGCACGGCAGAGAGAGCACCACGATCAGTGTCAGCCAGCCGCTATAGAAAAACATAACGATGATAAAGACGATAGAAAATATCAGGTCCAAAATCAGCGTCATCGCGTTACCCGTCAAAAAAGAACGGATATTTTCCAGTTCCCTGACACGGGCGACAGAATCACCCACGCGCCTGGCCTGAAAATAGCTCAGAGGCAGCGCCAGTAAATGACGAAAAAGTTTTGATCCCAGTTCCACATCGATACGGCTCGTGGTATGTGAGAAGACATAGCTGCGCAGGGTGGTCAGCACCGCTTCAAATATCACCACGGCGCAAAGCCCGCTGGCCACCACGTCTAAGGTGGTAAACCCTTTGTGCGGCAATACTTTATCCATGACGACCTGGAAAAACAGCGGCGTTAACAGAGCAAAAAATTGCAGGGCAAAACTGACTAAAAACACTTCACTCAGTAGTCTGCGGTATTTGACAATAGCCGGAATAAACCAGCTAAAGTCAAATTTACTCATCTCACCCACCAGCGAGGCGCGTGAGGAAAATAAGATCAACTCCCCCGACCACGCTGCCTGAAGCTCCGCCATGCTCAGCCGGCGCGCGCGCTGCATCCCGGGATCGTGAATAATCACACAATCGACGCCAGCACGTGCCAGGACAAAAAAGCCTCCATCTTTTGCTACCGCGATAGCCGGCAGCGGCGTTTTGTCCAGCCGTTCTGCTAATACGTTTAATGATTTTGCCTGTAATCCTAACTGGCGCGCCGCGAGCACGATATCCGCCCGCCCCATCGTCTTACCTTCATTCACATAATCATGTGCCAGCTGATGGGGATCAACGGCAACACCGTGAAAGCGGGCGATGAGCACTAAGGAAAGTAATGCGCTATCAGGCCGGGAAGCGGGATCTGTTTCGGGTACTTTAATTTTTCAAATCTCCGGCTATTTCATGAAAATAAGTGCCAAGTATCTGGTGTGCCTTGTTTTTATTGACATGCTTGCCGAGTATTTCCTGCACGCGTGCGACGTTTTTATTTCTGTCAACACGGATAGCCCGGGCAACCGCATTCGGGAATTTTGCGCGCATTTTTTTGAACAGTTCGAAAGAGTGACCAAAGGGTGCTACCCAGTCGATGATCCATAGTCTCTCCCCCGACAGCCACTCTGTTAAAGTCAGTGAATTAACATCAGCCAGGTATTTTTTTTCTGCCTCAGGAGAGAGCCACGCCCAGCTGCAATAAGCGACAGGTAAATCATGCTGGGTAAGCAGCATATACTGGGCATGCGCAATAGCGGGAATAACATTGATGCCGAGCAGTGCCAAAGGCCACTCCTTATGCAGGGGAGAGTTAATCCACAGCCATGCAATATGTCCAAATACAGTATGTTCAAATACAGTATTTCCCAATACAGAAAGATTCCCTTCGGTAAATTCAGCGAGTTTTTTCTTACCATCCGGTAAGTTTTCTGTATTCATGCCCGCCTCTCAATAACTGCAACATATTCCTATTATCTCCCTTAATCTGGCTGATCCGCAGGAAGCTCTCTGTCATTAAGCTGCTGTGCTATTCACCATGGTGCTATTCACCATGGGTAGGGCTGTGATACGGAAAACAGCTCTTGATATTGCTATTTCTATTAATGATAATCATATTGATAATGATTATCATTTCATTTAAAGCATAGCAAGTCATACAGCGAAAGGAAAGGAAGGAAAGAAAGAAATGAATACCTACAAACCAGGGTGTCCGGGCAGTGCGTTAACAAAACCCGGTATCAGTGACCAGCTCCGTGACCAAATCAGTGACAAAACCGAAAGCTCATCTTCTCTCACAACTCTTACAACGCACACAACGCACACAACGCAATACGCCAGTTTTTCCGGTGCTTATTCCGCGATCAAGCAGGCAGAGTTAGCGCAGCACGGCAGCTTACTCAGTCAGGCAGAAAGTCCGCATAATCAGTTCAACTATGGTCAGCGTTATGACAACCCAGACTTTGTCCGAAGTGTGGAGACAACCTGCCGCTTTGTACTGGCGTCAGGTGCCATCCGGGATGGCTTTACGTTACATAAACACTATGGACCGGAATACATAGAAAATCTGAAAGGCATCAAAAGTCTGGCGCTAAATGGCGGTGTCAGTGCGGTACATATTGCTCTCTCTGGAGCAAGCTCCGTTTATGGAGCCATTACGCTGGCCGATTTTCTTAAAAATAAAAATACGCAACCAGAAAATACCTTCGGCGCGGCATTTAATCTGCTGTGGCATACCAGTGATTTTTTAGGCGATGTGTCGGAAGAATTAGACAGACTCACCATCGTGGCGAAAGGATGGAAGCATTTCAGCGGGCTGAAAAATATCCAGTGGCTTGGCAAAGCCTCTTTTGGCCTGGAAATTTTCAGTACCGTTGGCGCGCTACAGGAGCTGCGATCACTTAAGGATAGCCAGGCACCAGTGGGGCTCAAGGCCGCCGCCATCACTGAAACCACCATCGGCGCATTAAGTAGTTTAACCAAAGTCGCCGTCGATGCCATGTGGATTGATAAAGCGCGCCAGGGGTTAACAATTACTGGCAAAGCCCCTTTTATCGCACTGGGTGCTGCCATCATAGGCTCGGTGCTCCATCCTCTGCAATTTTACTCCATCGATAAAGAATTTGACTACGCCAAAAGGCTGGATGCATTAGCCGGAGAATTTACCGCGCAGGGTTATGACGGGCACCAGCTGCTCGCTGAGCTGTACAGAAATAAGGCCACCTTTGACGCCGTCGCTACGTCATTACAGACCGCGCTGTCGCTGACAGGCGGCGCGATATCACTGGCCATGATGGCCAGCGTCGTCGGCGCACCACTGGGCATCGCCGTACAGTTAATTACCGCCACGCTGGCGGGTATTGTCGATCTGGTCAGCCAGCCGGCCATTGAAGCCATGGCTAAAAAGCAGCGTAATACCATTCTGGCATGGGAAAAAAACCAGGGTAAAGAAAAGGGTGGAGAAAAGGGTGGAGAAAACTATTTCTCACATCAGCTTGATGTCTATTACCAGGCAGAGCGGACGAAAATCGGCGCATACACCAGGGCAGAACAGCAAAACTACCTGTTTGATCAAGTAGTTTCTGATCAAGTGGTCTCTGATCAAGTAGTCTCTGATCAGGTAATCACTGTTCATCAAATGACCAGCGATGCCCAGGCACGGGAACTGGCGGCACTGACACAACTGGCAGAAAAATCAACAAGCGGCAAAGCCTATATTGATGTTTTTAAACAGGGAATTGCCGATAAAACGAAACAGGTATCGTTAGACAGTGAAACCGGTGTCATTGAATTAGGCGATAATGAGATCCACCAGCTGTTAATATTTACACAACCTCTGCTGACGCCGGGTAAAGAAGCGCGTCTGCGCAGCAAAGAGGGAAAAAACAAATATATGACCCGCCTCAGGCTGATAAGCCAGGGAGAGGGCTGGAAAATTATCGATAAAGGCACTGCTGATACCCTCGCTGATTTTTCGAATGTTATCCAGCGTGTCAGGATGCAGGATGGCACGACCAAAGAAATTGCTATTCATGCGGATATGGGGCTGGGGAACGATTTGATCAAAGCCAGTGAAGGCACGATGAATATCCGTGGCGGGGCGGGTGTTGACGTGGCGGACTACAGTCGGTTGCCCGGTGCTAAAATTCAGGTAACAGCGCGGGACGATGGCGGCTATCTGGTCACAAAAAAATTCTCCAACAGCAAGCTTTACACGGAAGAAACCATCCGGCAGCAGTTTAATTATGGTAAACGGTCGGAAACCATCGAGTACCGCAATGTTTTGCTGAAAACAGTTAGTCACTCGCAGGCAAGCGACCAGCTTGATTCCGTAGAAGAAATTGTCGGATCGACCGGCGATGACCAGATGAACGGTGGCACGGAGCGCGATGTCTTTTATGGCCATGATGGTAACGACATCTTATCGGGAGCGGAAGGTGACGACGTACTGCGCGGCGGCCGGGGCCACGACAAAATGTATGGCGGTTTTGGTGATGATCGCATCACACAACATATTGCTGATGAAGAAGATTTTTTTTGTGGTGGCGAAGGCATCGATACGGTCGATTACAGCGCAACCCAGTTTAAGGCTACCGCTCAAAACGCAATCGGCATCGATATTGATCTGGCGATAATGGGGGAAGATGGCGGAGAAACCGTTAAATATCTCTATGACAGCAACGGAAAATTTATCAAGACACGGAAAGACACGTTTAAAAAAATAGAGAATGTTATTGCCACATCCCTCAATGATATTCTGCGCGGTGATGACGAAAATAACGTGTTTGAAGGGGGTTCTGGCAATGACACGCTTGAGAGCAAACGCGGGGATGATACTTTACTGGGCGGCAAAGGTGACGATCTCCTGGACGGTGGCAACGGCAAAGATAAACTGTTCGGCGGCCGCGGAAAAAATATCCTTTATGGCGGCAGTGATGATGATGACATTTATATAGAAAGTATTGAAGGCAGCACGCTGGATGGCGGCAGCGGTGAAGACACTCTGGATGCAAGTCTGGTTAACCCGAACGATAAAACAGGTTTGCTGATTCATTTAGCCCGCAACAAAATAGCAATAAATCGCCCGCATACAGAGGACGCACCGGAAGATATCGTCAGGAATATTGAAAATGTTATTGGCACACAATGGAACGATATTATTTATGGTAATAAACAGGACAACAAATTAAACGGCGGGGCCGCAGATGACACTATCCATGGCGGAAAGGGTAACGATTTAATTTTTGGCGGAGATGGCAGTGACACACTCTTTGGTGATACCGGTCAGGATGTTATCTACGGAGGTCGTGGTCAGGATAAAGTCCACGGTAATGCCGGCAACGACGAGCTGCATCAAAATTTTGGGCCTGAAGGTGATTTTCTCGATGGCGGCCAGGATGATGATACCGTTGACTACAGCCTGAGTTTTCGCGATGAAGATCGCACTAACGTGCAAACAGCAAATAAAAACGGTATCGAAGTGTGTCTTATCACCGGGCGCGCCAGGCGTACAGGCACGGGCAGCGGGGCACCCGAGGATACGCTTAAAAATATTGAAAATATCAAAGGCACCTGCTTAAACGATATATTAACCGGAAATGAACACAACAACCTTATTTTGGGTGGTGAGGGTGACGACCGGATAAATGGTGGTCACGGCGGCAATAATGTTCTCTACGGTGGCCAGGGTAATGACGTTCTTTTTGGTAGTGATGGTCATAATTTTCTCTCTGGCGACGAAGACAACGATCAATTATTTGGTGGAAAGAGTAATGATATATTAAGCGGCGGCAAGGGGAACGACAAACTGATTGGTGCAGAAGGTAATGATACTTATTGTTTTTCTCTTGGCGATGGACAGGACGTGATTGCTGAATACAGTGGCACAGCGGATGACATTGACGTTCTGCAGTTTGGTGAGAATATAGGCCAGCAACAATTATGGCTTACAAGAAACAGAGATGATTTGGTTATCCACATTCTTGGCACTCAGGATCAAATCACCGTTAATCAACATTTCAAAGGCGATCAATACCGGCTGGAGCAAATCCAGCTCTACGATAACCAGACTGCATCCTATGAGGCAATAGATAAACTGACCGAGGAAATGGCAAAACTTGCAGCGCCTGGTAGCGGGGAAACGACCATATCGCCTGGCTACGTTAGCCAGTTCGCTCACTATTGGGCCGGTGGTTCCTGATTAATAATCATCGTCATAGATAATAAAAACAAAAAAACGCATATTATTAACTGAGTACGTAGCTTAAGGAATATATGCGATGAAGTTGCAGAAAAAATTTTACCGTTCTACATCACGTCACCATGAGTATTCGCTTTCATTACCGATAATTTCATTCATTGTTCTCTATGCATGGGGCAATACCGATTACCTTCCTGCTGTCATAGGTATCAATTTAATCGCGCTAACGGGAATACTCAGCAGCGCTTTTAGCGTAGTGCGTCATGCCGATGTACTGGCACATCGTTTCGGTGACCCTTATGGCTCATTAATACTGAGCCTGTCCGTTGTGGTACTTGAAGTGAGTCTGATCTCAGCACTGATGGCAACTGGCCACAGCGATCCCGAATTGATGCGTGATACACTGTATTCGGTGATTATGATCGTGACCGGTGGCCTGGTGGGGGTATCTCTTCTGCTGGGAGGGCGTAAGTTTGCCACTCAATACGTTAATCTTATTGGTATTAAACAATATCTGATGGCACTTTTTCCTCTGGCAGTTATCGTACTGGTGCTACCGGCTGCGCTACCTGGCAAAGATTTTAGTATTACTCAAGCATTAGTGATAGCCATCATATCTGCTGCTATGTATGCCGTGTTTTTACTTATTCAAACCAAAACACACCAGAGCTTGTTTGTCTATGAACATGAAGATAACAGTGGCGATCTCCATGCTCCACGGCATGGTAAATTTTCAATGCATACCAGCGCGTGGCACAGTATCTGGCTATGCATTCACCTCATCGCTGTGATTGCAGTCACGAAATTTAATGCTGATCCCTTAGAGCATTTATTGACTGAAATGAATGCGCCAGAAAAATTTGCCGGCTTTTTAATTGCACTACTGATTTTATCGCCTGAAGGTTTAGGCGCACTGCGGGCGGCGCTGAATAATCAGGTACAGCGGGCGATGAACCTGCTTTTCGGTTCGGTGCTGGCAACTATTTCTCTTACTGTCCCCATAGTGACTTTGATAGCCGTACTGACGGGCCATCACCTGATATTCGGCTTAGAAGCACCGGGTATTGTAGTGATGTTAAGCTCACTCATTTTATGTCAGATATCATTTTCAGCGGGCGGCACTAACGCACTCAACGGCACCGCACATTTAGCACTGTTTGCGGCATATATAATGACTATCCTGTTGTGATACCGTTCATACCAACTGAAGCACCGCGACCAATCGCATAATAAATAAATCCCCGATTATTTAAACGATCGGGATCAAACAAATTGCGACCATCGAAAATAACAGGTTGTTTCAATTTCAATTTAATAACATCAAAATCGGGAGCACGGAAGTTTTGCCATTCAGTACAAATAATCAGCGCATCGGCATTCTGCAAAGCAGCTTCCTTGGTACCCATGAGCATGAAATCATCCCGGTGACCGTAAATACGCTGCGCTTCATGCATTGCTTCTGGATCATAAGCTTGCACTTTGGCGCCCATTTCCCATAACGTTTCCATTAATATTCTGCTCGGTGCTTCACGCATATCATCGGTATTGGGTTTAAATGCCAGCCCCCAGAGAGCAAACGTTCTGTTGCGTAAATCAACCCCAAAATGATTTTTTATTAATCCTGTTAGCTTATATTTCTGTTGATAATTAACGTGTTCAACCGCTTGTAATAATTTTGGCTGGTAACCGATTTGTTCCGCCGTACGAATAAGTGCCTGAACATCTTTTGGAAAACATGAACCACCATAACCACAGCCAGGATAGATAAAATGATAGCCAATACGTGAATCAGAACCTATTCCCTGGCGTACTTTTTCAATATCGGCACCTAACAGCTCTGCCATATTGGCAATTTCATTCATAAAACTAATTTTGGTTGCCAGCATACAATTCGCAGCATATTTTGTCAGCTCCGCGCTACGAACATCCATGATTATCATGCGATCATGATTGCGGTTGAAAGGTTCATACAGTTCGCTCATTAGCGTAACAACGGCTGTATTATCAGTGCCAATAACAATTCGTTCTGGCCGCATACAATCAGCGACTGCGGCGCCCTCTTTTAAGAATTCCGGGTTAGATACCACGTCGAACGGGATATTACTGCCACGCTGTTCCTGCACTTCCTGTATAACGAGACGCACCTTGTCGGCCGTACCAACCGGTACTGTTGATTTATTAACCACCACTTTATAATCGATCATATATCTGGCAATGGTACGCGCTACCGCAGTGACATATTGCAAGTCGGCTGAGCCGTCCTTATCAGGCGGCGTTCCAACGGCAATAAATTGAATGGTGCCATGAATAGCCCCAGCCTGGGCATCAGTGGTGAAGTGTAGTCGCCCGGCTTCATAATTTTGTTTTACCAGTGGTGCCAGCCCGGGCTCAAAAATCGGGATAATCCCCTTTTTCAGATTTTCGATCTTATCATTATCAACATCAATACAGAGTACGTGATGCCCCGCTTCAGCGAGCACAGTTGCCTGCACCAGGCCAACGTAACCCATTCCAAAAACTGTGACTTTCATCCGAAAAAATCCTAATCCTTGCTGAACCGTTTTGCCCGCTAATTAGGCATGCCCGGTGTTTATTATTTCTCTTATCCATGTACTAAACTCTGCACCTAACGATGGATGTTTCATACCATAGTTCATAAAAGCTTTCATATAACCGATTTTATGACCGCAATCATGACTGATTCCTCTTAAGTGATAAGCCTCAACAATTTCTTTTTTCATTAGCATTGCAACAGCATCAGTGAGTTGAATCTCATCACCAGAGCCAGGGGAAATGCCGGCCAGCAACGGCCAAATGTTAGCTGAAAAAACATACCGCCCCACAATCGATAAATTTGATGGTGCCTTTTCTGGTTGTGGTTTTTCAACGACACCAACTATCTGGATGCTTTCCCCCGGTTGTAACGCATAACCATGGCAATCTACGACCCCGTAATTGACAATCTCTTCATACGGGACGGGTTCTACCATTACCTGACTAATTCCTGTCTGATTAAACCGTTGAATCATAGCACTTAAATTATCTTTAGATAAATCAGAACTGTATTCGTTCAAAATAACATCAGGCAGCACCACTGCAAAAGGCTCATCACCGATCAACGGACGAGCACATTGCACTGCATGTCCCAGACCTTTAGCGATACCCTGACGAACTTGCATAATTGTAACGTGTTTGGGGCAAATCGATTGCACCTCATTTAACAACTGACGTTTCACCCGCGTTTCAAGCATGGCTTCCAACTCGAAACTGGTATCAAAATGATTTTCGATGGAATTTTTGGAAGAGTGTGTGACTAAAATAATTTCGCAAAGGCCTGACGCAACACATTCATTTACAACGTATTGAATCAACGGTTTGTCCACTAAGGGTAACATTTCCTTTGGAATGGCTTTAGTGGCAGGCAGCATTCTGGTGCCAAGTCCAGCTACTGGTATAACGACTTTGCTAATTTTTCCGTTTACAACAGACATTCATATCCCCTTCCAGTTTCTGCCATTTTTGACACCAGTAAGGCAGTAAAATCACCAGAATGTAGCAGTTAACTGCAACCGCGCATAGCAACCTGCACGGGGTTGCCATTATTGCTCTTAATCGTATTGCTCTCAATCGTAGCCAAAAATGGCAATAACAAAATTCCATTTTAGCCCAATTTACCAGGATGTCAGCATTGCCATCAGAACAGGATGACTGGATAATATGGCGGCGTGTTGTAGTGCTAGCATTAGCAACCGTACGGTACATAATACAGGAACGATTTATACGGAATTTATCAAATTATGCCGCAGAAAAATACACGAAGAAGAATTTTACGTATCGCCTGCCGCGATGCCAAAGGGTTGGTTGCAAATATCACCACTGTTTGTTATCAACATCAATTAAATATTGTTCAAAATAATGAATTTGTTGATCATCAATCCGGCCAGTTTTTTATGCGTACAGAACTTGAGGGGATGGTTAACGAGGAAGCCCTGCTCACCGAGCTTGACACATTTTTTCCCGAAAATACTTACCGTGAGCTGCTGGATACCAGGCGTCGCCGTATTGTTATTATGGTAACGAAAGAGGCACATTGTCTGGGTGACCTGCTAATGAAGAGTACGTATGGCGGGCTTGATGTAAAAATTGCTGCGGTAATCAGTAACCATGATACATTACAAAGCTTGGTAGAGCGTTTTGATATTCCATTTCACCTAATAAGTCATAAAGGACTCACTCGCGCACAACATGATCAGCAATTAATCACACAGATCGATCAGTATCAGCCTGACTATATTGTGTTGGCTAAATACATGCGTATTTTGACACCTGATTTTGTACAACACTACCCCTGTAAAATTATTAATATTCATCACTCATTTTTACCCGCTTTTATTGGTGCTCGTCCTTACCATCAGGCGTGGGAACGCGGTGTAAAAATTATAGGTGCTACAGCACACTATGTTAATGACAACCTGGATGAAGGGGCAATCATCACACAGGATGTCATTAGCGTAGATCATTCATACACACCTGAAGATATGATGCACGCGGGGTGTGATGTTGAGAAGAATGTCATTAGCAAAGCACTCTATCTCGTACTGACACAACATGTTTTTGTTTACGGTAACCGCACTATTATTCTCTAATCATTGAATAGGCTGGTGCTTTTTACATTTTCGGAGTACCATGACGAATAATGCAATCACAAGAATAATACTGGGTCTTTTTTGGTAAATTATAATAATTATTATGTCTACACATGTGTAGTTATAACAATAAATAAATTTTACCCACTTCGATCCGTAATTTTATAAAATATATCTTAGAAAAAGTTGTGCACATCTTTAATATAAAAACTATCATATTCTGATAAACAGAATTCTCTGATAACCAGAGTACATTTAACCAGGGTACATTTAACTAGAGTACATTGTTACTTTTTTTATAGTATGTCTAATAACCTAAATATTAATTCATACTACTTACTACGTCTATAAATTTATTTAATACGCTGGAATGAAATTTTGATTTATAAAAATAACATTTATTTTCATATGGATAATCTTTCAGCTCAATAAATCTAAGCATTGAATTTCCATTGAAGTCGTCTACCATAGAATCCGTAATACATACGTAATCACCAGAATAAACAAAATTCAGGCAACATGTAAAATTATCCAGTTGCCTGATATTTGCCTTATCGCCATTTTTTTTTACTTCATTGCATAATTTTTTTATAAGATTACTTTTATATAAAATGGGATCACATAACCAGGTAGTGCCGCTTAACAAGCTAATAACGTTATCGGTAGAGTTCATTATATTTTTTCTGGCCCAGATTCCTATTTCACCCCCTTGCATTTCTTTCAAAAAAGAAAATTTTTCACTATCAATTTTTTCTGAGCTTAATATTAATGTATTGCCATCATAATCACTAATTTCTCTAATGTTATCATAAGAAAATCTAAATATATTTACTTGTATATTATTTTTTTCTGCTGCTTTATATAAAGTCATTAAACTTTTATCCTTTCCCCAATCATAATAAACATTTACTATATTACAAATATGTCCGTATAAATGTTTTTTTGTTATCTCTTTTTCTTGTTGATAGAGATCCTTTAAATCATTATAAAGTACTTCTCCATCTCGGGTTAAACTCATACCAAATTTTTCTCTCTTGAATAACCGTTTTCCTATTATTGCTTCAAAGTCTTTTATTGATTTCGCCACGGGAGGTGTGGTGCGATTCATCGTTTTTGCAGCTTTACTCAGAGATCCGTTTTCTACTACAGCCATAAATGCTTCTAATTTTCGAGACAAAAACATAATTCACCAATCCTATATAACCTATGGCTAAAATAAAGTTCATCGAATCATATTCTTCACAAATAAGTAACAAAAAATAATTATTATTGATAGGCTCTGTGTCTCTTATAAAATCCGATTCTTCAATCGGATTGTGTCTGTCTTGCATTTTTTAAAATCCATTTAAAAATAACAGGTTACTTTGACATTTACTTTGTTAACAGTGCCATATTGAAGAACACGTTGTTTTGTACATTAAAATAAAATGATTTGCAAATAATGATTCAGCTATCTAATAAATCAAAAATGGCCCATAATCAAAACTAAAAAAAGAAAATCGTAAAATATATTACTGAGTTACATATAATTATAAAAAATAAAAAAATATATTAGCATGTAAAATACATTATCATTTTTAACATAAAAATGCTTTATAAAAAACATTTACATAACATCATTTTTTATCACAGTAAGAATAAAAATAAATAATCTTATTCAAAAAAACAGAAAACTATTAGAGCCTATCCCAAAAGGAATTAACGTATAATGAGTTACGGTAATTTCTGAGGGCAAAGTGTGGTAAGTAACAAGTGGCAGATTAGCGATGAACTCTGGGAAAGAATAGCCCCACTGCTCCCGGAACACAGAACCCATCACCCGCTA
>CANJWD010000036.1 GCA_947478475.1 Enterobacterales bacterium | reverse complement strand
GCGGGTGATGGGTTCTGTGTTCCGGGAGCAGTGGGGCTATTCTTTCCCAGAGTTCATCGCTAATCTGCCACTTGTTACTTACCACACTTTGCCCTCAGAAATTACCGTAACTCATTATACGTTAATTCCTTTTGGGATAGGCTCTTAGTTTCTCAATTATGTTGTAACGCATTTTCTGCCATTTATATGGAGCCAGGCACTATTCATCGTGGTATCGGGAATACTGATAATGTCACCAGACCTATGCTATGCGTTGAATTGCTTGCAGAAGATAAATATACTCAATTTCAAAATCAAAGCCAAAAATTGATTGAAAATCAAGATACTTCTATTTTATATCGTGACTCAAATTTATTGAAAGTAATGAATTGCAAGGAACCAATCGGTGATCCTGTCGTACATAATCCCCAATTTTGAGAAACAGACTGTTTTACGAGCAGGACGCTTGATATAAAGTATGCATCAACAATAAATATGAGTCACGACCGCCAGTACAGATTCACCCTTATCAGAAATAACAAAAAAATTTAACAATACCCGTAGTCCATCAGGCGCTGATAGCGGCGGTCCAGTAAATCTTCCTGACTTAATCTTTCCAGGCAGTCCAGGTCTGAACATAACTGTTCTTTTAATGATGCGGCTATCGCGATAAAATCACGGTGCGCACCCCCTAATGGTTCGGGAATAATGGAATCGATCATTTTTAGCTGCTTCAGGCGCGCAGCTGTTATCCCCATAGCTTCCGCTGCCAGCGGCGCCTTATCAGCACTTTTCCATAAAATGGAAGCACAACCTTCAGGTGAAATCACCGAGTAAATACTGTATTGCAACATATTTACTTTGTCGCCAACACCAATCGCTAACGCCCCGCCCGATCCGCCTTCACCGATAACTGTGCAAATAATCGGCACTTTTAAACGAGACATTTCGCGCAGATTACGGGCGATAGCTTCTGACTGGCCACGTTCTTCCGCACCCACACCAGGATAAGCCCCGGGGGTGTCGATAAAGGTAATGATGGGCAACCTGAAACGTTCCGCCATTTCCATCAGTCGCAGTGCTTTACGGTAACCCTCGGGGGCCGGCATACCAAAATTACGGCGAATTTTTTCTTTTGTTTCACGCCCCTTCTGGTGGCCTATAATCATCACTGGCCGCGAGTTAAGACGCCCAGGGCCACCGACAATCGCCTTATCATCAGCGTAAGCGCGATCACCTGCCAGCTCTTCAAAATCGGTGAAAATATTTGCAAGATAATCCAGAGTATGAGGACGACGAGGATGACGCGCTAACTGAGTAATTTGCCATGCGCCCAAATCTGCAAAAATCTTACGTGTCAGTTCAATACTTTTTTCACGCAGACGCGCAATTTCATCATCCAGATTAATATCTAATGTTTTATCCTGGCTGCTGACTGCTGTCAGCGAGTCAATTTTCGCTTCCAGCTCTGTTATCGGCTGTTCGAAATCAAGAAAATTCAGACGCATAATCTTCCTATTTTAGTCAAATTCCAGTTCTACCTGCCCAGCCCCGAGCAAAGCTCGCAAATCGATTAATAAGCGGTCAGCCGGCGTCACGCGCCAGGCAGGCCCAAATCGTAATCGGGCACGCGCATCCTCTCTTTGGTAATAAAGATTCACCGGAATCAATCCCGCACGGTGCGGTTCCAGTAATTCACGCAGACGATTTAAAAGATGGCTGTTAATTTTTTTGTCAGTCAATGAAATGGCAATTCCACGCACATATTTTTCGCGGGCACTACTAATATCCATCAATTCACGAGCAGTCATTTTAAGTCCGCCATTAAAATCATCAACGCTGACTGCACCGCAGGCTATCAGGATACGGTCTTTTTTCAATAAATGCTGGTATTTCTCCAGCATGTCAGTGAACAGCATGACTTCAAGACGCCCGGAACGGTCATCCAGCGTACAGAGCCCAATACGATTGCCACGCCTGGTGGATATCACTTTGGCAGCGACCACCAGCCCGGCAACCGTTATTGTTTTATTGCGTTCGGTAGCATGTATATCCTTCAAACGCTGCCCACTGGTATAACGTTCTATTTCTTGCAGATATTGAGTAATCGGATGCCCGCTCAAATATAAGCCCAGTGTTTCCCGTTCACCCTCTAAAACAATTTGATCTTGCCACGGCATGACGTTAGCGTAGGAGTGTTCAACCTGTTCCGGTGCCTCTGCCAGCACGCCAAACATATCCTCCTGCCCCGTCGTTTCTGCTTTAGCGTGCTGCTCCGCCGCTTTTAACGCTTCATTCAGTGAACTCATCAGTGCCGCACGGTGCGGTCCCAGCCTGTCAAGCGCACCCGACATGATCAATTTCTCTAATATTCGGCGATTAAGCTTTTTAGTCTCAACCCTGGCACATAAATCAAAAAGCTCTTTGAAGTGCCCCGCTTTATTACGCGCTTCCAGTATCGCTTCAATGGGCCCTTCTCCAACACCTTTGATAGCACCAATGCCGTAAACAATCTCACCTTGATCATTGACATGGAAATGATACAGGCCACTGTTGATGTCCGGCGGCTGAATTTTTAATCCCATGCGCCAGCACTCATCCACCATGCTGACAACTTTATCGGTATTATCCATATCGGCCGTCATCACTGCCGCCATAAATTCGGCAGGATAATGCGCTTTCAGCCACAATGTTTGATAAGAGAGCAGCGCATAAGCCGCAGAATGCGATTTGTTAAATCCATAACCGGCAAACTTTTCCATTAGATCAAAAATTTTTATCGCCAGTTCACCGTCAATGCCCTGTTTTTTAGCACCCTCTTCAAATATTGAGCGCTGCATGGCCATCTCTTCTGCATTTTTTTTCCCCATAGCTCTGCGCAGCATATCAGCATCGCCAAGGGAATAACCCGCCAGTACCTGGGCTATCTGCATTACCTGTTCCTGGTAAAGAATGATGCCATAAGTTGGTGCAAGAATAGGTTTTAACGATTCATGCTGCCATTTGATATCAGGATAAGAGAGCGCCTCTCTCCCCTGTTTACGATCGATAAAATTATCCACCATGCCTGACTGCAACGGGCCAGGACGAAACAGGGCAACCAGGGCTATCATGTCCTCGAAACAGTCCGGTTTCAGGCGTTTGATAAGATCTTTCATGCCGCGCGATTCTAACTGAAACACTGCTGTCGTTTCTGAACGCTGTAGCAGGTCGAAACTTGCTTTATCATCCAGCGCAATAGCAATGATATCCACCCGCTGCAAGCCGCTGGCAGCGCGACGGGTATTTACCATCTCCAGCGCCCAGTGAATAATAGTAAGTGTCCGCAACCCCAGAAAGTCAAACTTGACAAGGCCCGCGGACTCCACATCATTTTTGTCGAACTGAGTCAGCGGATTCTTGCCTTCAGCATCACAATATAGCGGTGAAAAATCGGTGATTTTAGTTGGGGCAATAACGACGCCTCCGGCGTGCTTACCCGCGTTACGTATCACACCTTCCAGCTTACGCGCCATATCGATCAGCGCCCTGACTTCCTCATCACTCTGATAGAGCTCCGGCAATTGTGGTTCTGCGATAAACGCTTTTTCCAGCGTCATACCCGGATCAAAAGGAATAAGTCTGGCGATACTGTCGACAAAACCGTAGGGATGCCCGAGAACCCGGCCAACATCGCGGATCACCGCTTTTGCCGCCATGGTACCGAAGGTGATAATTTGCGCAACGGCTTCCCTGCCATAGATTTCGGCAACGTGATCAATCACCTTATCGCGTTTTTCCATACAGAAATCAATATCGAAATCGGGCAGTGACACACGCTCAGGATTGAGAAATCGCTCAAAAATCAGGTCAAACTGCAAGGGATCAAGATCGGTGATTTTTAGCGCATAAGCCACCAGCGAGCCGGCGCCAGAACCACGTCCAGGACCGACAGGAACGCCATTATCTTTCGACCACTGAATAAACTCCATGACGATTAAAAAGTAACCAGGAAAACCCATCTGATTGATAATACTCAGTTCAATTTCCAGACGCTGCTCATATTCAGGGCGCTTTTCTTTTCGTTTCTCTGTTGAGGGAAACAAAAATTCGAGGCGTGCTTCCAGGCCCTTTTTAGCCGCATCGATGAGAAAGTCTTCAGTACTCTTTTCACCCGTAGGAAATTGCGGCAAGAAATATTCACCCAAACGTAACGTGACGTTACAGCGCTTGGCTATCTCAACACTATTGATTAATGCTTCCGGAATATCCGCAAAGAGTTCGCACATTTGTGCTTCATCGCGCATAAACTGCTGCGGGCTGTAGTTTTTTGGGCGTTTTGGATCAGCAAGGGTAAAACCATCATGGATAGCAAGGCGAACTTCATGAGCATCAAAATCAGCAGTATCGATAAAACGTATATCGTTGGTAGCAACTACCGGCAATCCACGCTCAGCTGCCAGGGTTACTGCGCTGTGCAGCCAGCTTTCTTCATCCGGCCGGCCAGTGCGGACCAGTTCAAGATAGTAACAATCAGGGAAATAGTGCTGATAAAAATCCAGACACCGTTCAGCCTGTGCCCGATTACCACGCAAAATAAATTTCCCGACATCTCCCATCCTGCCACCCGAAAGCAGAATCAACCCTTCCCTCTGTTCAGCCAGCCAGTCACGATCAATAAATGGGCCCTGTGCATCATAACCACGCTGATAAGCAAGTGAAATCAACAAGGTGAGATTATGATAACCCTGATTATTACCTGCAAGCAGGGTCAAATGGGAAAACTCACCAGGCATCAGATCACTTTTAACGCAAAAATCAGCACCGATAATCGGTTTGATGCCTGCATTCCGTGCACTGGTATAAAATTTGACTAAACCACATAAATTGGTGAAATCCGTCAGTGCCAGTGCTGGCATGGCTAAAACAGATGCCCTGGCGACCAGTGCATCAACCCCAGCCAGCCCATCGATGATGGAGTAATCACTATGCGTGCGCAGATGTACAAAAAGAGGATCATTCATGAACGAATACCAATAAAAACAGGCGAATTACTCCCCCGGACTGACATTAATCCCGCTACTTTTATACCGGTTTTTCTATCACCAGTTTTTCTATCACCGGTTTTTCTATCACCGGTTTTCCTGTCACCGGTTTTCCTGTCACAGATTTTTCTGTCATAGATTTTTCTGCGTCCAGGCCCAGTACGCGTTTCACTGGCGAAAAACTGCGCCGGTGATGTGCTGTGGCACCAAGAACAGCTAACTTTGCCAGATGAAAGGCGGTGGGGTAGCCTTTATGTTGTGCAAAACCATAATCAGGAAAACGCAGATGCAGCGCGGCCATCTCCCGATCACGGCTGACTTTTGCCAGAATCGAAGCGGCGCTGATCTCAGGCACCAGGCTGTCTCCCTGCACCACGGCCTGAGAAGGCATAGCCAGCTCAGGGCAGCGATTGCCATCAATCAGCACATAATCCGGTGTGACCGACAATCCGGCAACCGCACGCTGCATTGCCAGCAGGGTGGCCTGTAAAATATTGAGATGGTCAATTTCTTCGGGCTCAGCGCGCCCCAGACTCCACGACAGAGCTTTGGTGATGATTTCATCGAATAATACCTCTATCTGCTTTTCACTGAGTTTTTTTGAATCAGCTAAACCAATAATCGGTTTTTCCGGATTCAGGATCACCGCGGCGGTCACCACAGCACCCGCCAGAGGGCCACGCCCCGCTTCATCAACCCCTGCAATCAACCCTGCTTCAGGCCAGGCAAAAAATGTATTCATCAGCAATTCACCAGCGCCAGGACCGCCATAGCCGCCTGTTTGTCGGCGCCACACCGAATACTTTGATGTAATTCCAGAAATTTCTCTTTCAGGGCAGTCACCTCAGCACCCGCTGCAAACAGCGGCAGTAGCGCAGTGGCCAGTTTTTGCGGCTGACACTCTTGTTGCAGAAACTCGGTGACCAGAGGGCTACCGGCCAGTAAGTTAGGCAAGGAGACATAAGGGACGTTTACCAGCCGCTTTGCCAGCCAGTAGGTGACCGGCTTCACGCGGTAACCGACCACCATCGGGCATTTGGCCAGCATACACTCCAGCGTTGCCGTCCCTGAGGCCAGTAATGCTGCGTCACTGGCAATCATTACATCACGGGCGCACCCGTCTAACAGACGCAGCGGCAAACTGGGCGCCACTACAGCTTTAATTCGTTCAAACTGCGCCCGCCGCTGGCTATTAACCAGAGGAACCAGTACATCAAGATGGGGTAAATGAGCATGCAGTAACAGGGCCGCTCTAAGAAAATCCGCACTCAGCATTTCTACTTCCAGCTGACGGCTGCCCGGTAATAACGCCAGACAGGGCGACGTGGCGCCAATGCCAAGGGCTACTCTGGCTGCCTGTTTGTCTGGCATCAGCGGCATAGTATCCGCCAGGGTGTGGCCGATAAAACGGCAGGGGACGTTAAAACGGTCGTAAAATGTTTTTTCAAACGGGAACAGTGCCAGCAGCATGTCGGTGGCTTTAGAAATCTTGAAAACACGTTTTTGCCGCCAGGCCCAAACCGAGGGACTGACATAATGCACCGTGCGAATACCACGGCGCTTTAAATGCTCTTCAAGGGTAAGATTAAAATCCGGCGCATCAATCCCGACAAAAACATCCGGAGATAACTGACCGAAGCGGCGCATAAGGTCTCGGCGCATTCTCAGCAGACGCGGCAGATGTTTCAACACCTCTGCTATGCCCATCACTGCCAGTTCTTCCATTTCATACCATACAACACACCCCTGTGCTCGCATTAATGGACCCGCAACACCCACAAAGTACGCATCGGGATTTTCGACTCTCAGCGCCTGAATCAACCCGGCAGCTAAAATATCGCCAGAGGCTTCTCCGGCAACTATCGCGATAGTCAATGGCCGATTGTGCATAAACTAGCGTATAATGCCGCGTTTAGAGCGCGCAAAAAAATCGCTGAATACCTTTACCGCCGGTTGCGTTGCTGAAAGTACCGCAATATCCGGTTCCACCTCTTCCAGCGTTTTACCGCTACGGTAAACGAGCTGGTACGCCTTACGAATAGCACTAATGGCCTCTTTTGTGAAACCACGGCGCTTTAAACCTTCTGCGTTAAGACCGAAAGGTGTGGCATGATTGCCCTGGGCAATAACAAAAGGAGGTACGTCCTGGGCAACACCCGAACAACCGCCGACCAGCGCATGAGCACCAATGATGCAAAACTGATGTACCGCGCTCATTCCACCAATAATGGCATAATCGTCGACTTCAACATGCCCGCCCAGCGTGGCATTATTTGCAAAAATGCAGTGGCTGCCAACCCTACAATCATGGGCGATGTGAGTATTAACCATTAATAAATTATCACAGCCAATGACCGTCAGGCCAGCTCCCTGAGCGGTACCACGGTGAATCGTCACGCTTTCGCGAATACAATTGCGATCGCCAATCTCAACCCGTGTTATCTCACCGGCGTATTTCAAATCCTGATTAATTTCACCGACAGAAGCAAACTGGAAGATTTGATTATCGCAGCCAATTTTTGTCATACCGTTGATAACAACGTGCGATTTTAGTTCTGTTCCGGAGCCAATCGCAACCCCGGAACCAACATAGCAAAAAGGGCCGATGCGTACACCAGAACTTATTACTGCTCCCCGTTCAATGACAGAGCTCGGGTGGATCACGGTGTTTTTATCAATCAATTATTAGGGCTCCCGACGACGGGCACACATCATCAGTGCTTCACAAGCAATTTCGCCATCAACCCGGGCTACGCCTTTAAAACGAGCGACACCACGACGCTCTTTAATAAACTCAACCTCAAGAATCATCTGATCGCCAGGTAATACCGGGCGTTTGAATCTTGCGTCATCGATACCTGCAAAATAGTAAAGCTCTCCGGGCGCAAGCGTCCCGGCGCTTTTAAACGCGAGAATACCGGTGGCCTGGGCCATAGCCTCTAAAATAAGAACACCAGGAAAAATAGGTCTGCCAGGAAAGTGGCCCTGAAAAAAAGGCTCATTATAGGAGACGTTCTTTACCGCACGCAGAAGTTTTCCTTTTTCAAAATCCAGAACACGATCAATCAGCAAAAAAGGATAACGATGCGGCAGCAGATCTAAAATTTCTTCTATGTGCAACGTATGAGTGCCGGTAGTCAAAATACTTTTCCTAGGGTTTCAGGTCATCATCGGTTTTTTCTATTTTTCGCTCAATAGCTCTCAGGCGCTTATTCATTTCGCCGATATTCATCACCAGTGTGGCTGTTTTACGCCAAATTTTGTTAGGCTGTAGCGGGATACCCGATGAATACACCCCAGATTCACTGATAGGCCTCATCACCATTCCCATGCCAGTCACACTGACTTTATCACAAATTTCCATATGCCCCTTGACAACACTGCCACCGCCTATCATGCAATAACGACCCACTTTCAGGCTGCCTCCCATAATGGCACCACCGGCTACTGCTGTGTTATCACCAATAATAACGTTATGCGCAATCTGACATTGATTATCTATGATGACGCCATTACCGATAATGGTATCATCCAGTGCACCGCGGTCAATGGTAGTGCAGGCGCCTATCTCGACATGATCACCGATTTTCACCCTGCCGAGCTGTGGAATTTTAATCCATTCCCCTGCATCATTGGCGTAACCAAAACCGTCAGCGCCAATAACCGTTCCGGATTGAATCAGGCATCCTCGCCCAATTTCAACGCCGTGATAGACCGTAATATTGGCCCACAAACGGCTGTTGGCACCAATAACCGTGCCTTTACCAATAAAGCAGCCCGCACCAATAGTTACGTTATCCCCCAGCCTCACTCCGGATTCAATCACTGCATTAGGACCAACAGAGACCTGGCGACCTAATTTTACATCAGCAGCAATGACTGCACTGCGTGCAATATCCTGATCAGGTGCCGGGGTAGTATCCATTATTTGAGCCATACGCGCGTAAGTAACATAAGGATTACTGACAACAAGGGCTGTTTTGTTGTAATAAGGCAAATCTGCTTGCGTCAAAATGACAGCACCCGCCTTACATCCGGCTAAAGATTCACGGTAACGACTATCCGACAAAAACGTGATGTGTTCAGAGCTGGCAGAATGAATGGAAGCAATACCAGTGATGATGATATCACCATCACCCTGCACTTTTGCATCCAACTGCTGCGCTAAATCAGCAAGCCGAATTGAAGGCATCGGTTACTGAACCCGTTTCAAGACTTCAGCCGTCACATCCAGAGCAGGCTTCATATAGACCACAGCATTTGCATCAACAACTATGTCATAACCATTTTTACTCGCGATAACCTTCACGGCATCCTGAATACGGCTTAAAATCTTGTTGCGCTCCTCTTTTTGACGACGGAGATTATCTTCTTCAAACACTTTCGCTTTTTCCGCAAAAGCAGTGCGCTCTGTCATCAGGCCATTTTCCAGTCTGGTACGATCACTGGCTTTCATCGTTTTACCATCACGCTGCAATTTTTCCATTTTAGCCAGCAGATCGCTTTCCATTTTTTGCAGTTCGGTAATCCGCCCCTTGAATTCATTTTCCAGCTGCCTTACTACCGCTTCACGCGCCGGCAATTGTTGAAGAATATCGGAGATATTCACGATAGCAACCCTGTCTGCCGCCTGAGACCCCATGGAAACTATCCACGCCAAACCCAGGCCAGCGGTATATAACCATTTTTTCACTATAAATCCCTCACCATCGCCTGTTCGCGTCACAGACGCATTTTTGGCCTCAGCTACCACGTTTTAAGAAAACTAAACTGGAATTGTTCCGGTTTATCACCCGTATCCTTCTTAAGCGGCGTGGCATAAGAAAACACGAGAGGCCCAAGTGGGGAGATCCACTGAAACGCAACACCTGCAGAAACACGGAAATCGCCTGGTACGCTGTAGTCAGAGATACCAGCCCGGCGCATTCTATCAGTTTGTTGCCAGTACGTATCCCATACCGCGCCAGAATCAATAAAGAACGATGAACGAACCGAATTAGCGTATTTTTCACTTGCAAACGGTGTTGGTACAATCATCTCAACGCTCGCCCCTGCCATAGCGTTACCACCCACGGCATCGGCAGAACCAGAAACTAAACCATCTTTGTAATAAACTGCTTTTGGACCGATAGTATTCGGATGAAATCCTCGTACTGTACTTATCCCGCCCGAATAAAAGTTTTCGTAAAAAGGGAACTCTTTACCAGAAAATCCACCGCCATAACCCAGACGCCCACGCCCCAACAGCACCCACGCCCGGTTTTGAGAAAAAGGAATATAGACCGAAGTATCAAGAGTAATTTTATAAAACTGATTGTCAGAGCCTGGTATTGTGGCCTTGCCATCTACCGACGCCTTCACTCCGGATGTCGGGAAAAAACCGCGATCGAGTTTGTTATAGTTCCACCCGATATTCAGGGTAAAATCATCCGCTGTGAAACTGGAAAAATCCTTGTAGCTCAGCGTCCTACCGAGCGAGCGAAAGTAGCGCCACATAGCTACCTGTGGCTGCATGTCAGACAAACCATTATGAACGTAACCCAAACCGCTACGCAGTGAGCTGTTTTCATCGATTGGGAAACCTAAAATGCCATTCACACCATAACTGTTATTGGTGTAAGCAGAGAGATCAGCCTTCTTTGCTTTAAAGTCGTTATAAAATATACGACCTCCCAGACTTATACCATCAACGGTAAAGTAGGGATCCGTTAATGCCAGATCAAGAAAAGTTTGAGAATCATTTTTACTGCCGCTAATACCTACGGTATTACCTGTCCCGAGCCAGTTTTCTTGCTGCACGCCAGCCTGAAAGCTTACTCCACTTTCGGAACCATAACCGACACCAAAGTTAATTCTACCCGTATCCAGTTCCTTAACCTTATAAACAACATCCACCTGATCAGCCGTTCCAGGCACGCGCTGTGTTTGTACCTCAACCTTTTCAAAATAGCCCAGGCGCTCCAAACGTTCTTTACTTTTTTCAACTTGCTCACTGCCCAGCCATGCGCCTTCCATTTGGCGCATCTCACGGCGCAATACTGAATCCTTGCTGGTAGTGTTGCCTTCAAAATTTACCTGACGCACATAAAAGCGCTTTCCTGCATCCACATTAATCCGCAGCGTCACTGTTTTATTTTTATCATTAATTTCTGGATCAGCGACCACACGCGGATAAGCATAACCATAACGACCGAGGATCTTTTTGATACTATCTTCCATCGCGGTCATTTTTGTGCCGTTGTATAACTCGCCACGTTTAATCTGAGTGACCTGTTCTGCTTCAGACTGATACCCAGCCATATTTCCAGCCAGAACAACATCTGAAAGCGTATACTGTTCACCTTCGGTAATGTTGACAGTGACATAAATTCCTTTTTTGTCTGGCGTCAGACTCACCTGAGTAGAGTCAATACGGAAACGGGCATAACCACGATCCAGATAAAAACTGCGTAACGTCTCAAGATCACCGGCTAGTTTTTGTTTCTGGTATTTCCGATCACCGACAAAATTCCACCACGGAACTTCATCTCGTGACTGAAAGCTGGATATCAGTTTTTCGACAGAAAATGCACGATTACCCACAATGTTAATTTGCTGAATTTTTGCAGATACCCCTTCAGTGAATACCAGCTTAAGATCAACACGGTTACGCGGCAACGGCGTCACAACCGCTTTCACTACCGCGCTGTATTTACCCACACTGTAGTAAAAATCCTCGAGCCCTTTTTCAATATTAGACAGAGTAGTACGGTCAAGAGCCTCGCCAGTGCGAATCTGTGAAGCAGCAAGATTCTGCTTAATTATTTCATCCTTCACCGTTTTATTACCGGAAAAAGTGATACTGGCTATCGTTGGACGTTCTTTGGTTTTAACAATCAATGTACTTCCATCACGCAGAACACGAACATCCTCAAAGTTACCCGTAGCAAATAGCGCACGAATAATTCTACTGATATCATCATTAGTGACAGTATCACCCTGACGAACGGGCATATTGAGTAACGCAGCTCCAACGGTAACTCGCTGCAAGCCTTCGAAATGAATATCTTTCACCAGAAATTCATCTGAGCTACGTACAACGGCGCTGCCAAGTAGCAGCGATATCATGAGCAATTTTTTCGTTGCCATCAAAGTTATGCGCTCTTTCTAATAAACCAGATCTCTGCCTTTAAAGGCGGGAAAAATCATTGAAAAGTGCAAGCCCCATTAATAACATCAGTAAAACTGAACCAATGCGATGACTGAAGTCTTGTACTCGCTCAGAAACAGGTCCGCCTTTTAGCTTTTCTATCGCCAAAAAGAGTAAATGCCCGCCATCTAATACGGGCAGCGGAAACAGATTAATAATCCCTAAATTGACACTAATTAGTGCTAAGAACATCAGGTAATAGACCAGTCCATGCTCAGCTGAAATCCCGGCACCTTGCGCTATTGAAATTGGGCCGCTCAGATTATTTAGCTTTATATCGCCCATAATCAATTTACCCAACATAGCCACCGTCAGTCGCATCAATTGCCAGGTTTTGTCCGCAGCATAACAGAGTGCAGTAAACGGTCCATACTGACGAGTTATTTTGTATTCATCCCCAAGAGGTACCATTTCCGGCGCCACGCCAGCAACACCTTCTTTTTTACCCCAGCCCATGCGCTTTTTTTCCTCTGGTATCAAAACCAGAGATAAAAACTTATCCCCCCTTTCAATTTCCAGTTGCAGCGGTACTCCTGGGTTGTCACGCACCCGCATCACAAACGTCTGCCAGTGATCTAATAGCTGGCCATCGACGCTAACTATCCGGTCACCGATTTGTAAACCCGCTTTTTGCGCAGCAGAATTGGCCAGAATTTCTGTCATTACAGGTTCAATCCGTGGCCCATGAGGAATAATACCCAACGCGACGACGGGATCCTGTTTATCCGGCTCGAACTGCCATTGACGTAAATCCAGCGTTTTCTGCACATCCAAAGCAGAGCCCATCGATGACACCCCGATGCTCGTTTGTGCACTACCAATCTTGCCAGCAAGCGCCAGACGAACTGAATCCCAGTCAGGCGTTTTGGTACCATCGACTGATTTTAGTTCCATTCCTGAAGAAACATGCGCCCGTTCCGCAATGGAGTGCGGCAATACATCACCGACGACCGGACGCACACCAGGTACACCGATAATAAACACCAGCCACCATGCAAAAACAGCAAAAATGAAATTACCGACAGGCCCGGCGCTAATAATAGCTGAACGTTGCAGGAGAGTTTTACGATTAAAAGAGTGATGACGAAGCTCAGGTGCAACGGCTCCCGCGCGTTCATCAAGCATTTTAACGTAACCACCCAGAGGGATGAGGGCAATAATATACTCGGTACCCCTTCGGTCTGTACGGCGCCATAACGCCTTACCAAAACCGATGGAGAAGCGCTCTACCATGACACCACAGCGACGAGCAACCCAGAAATGGCAAAATTCGTGCACAGTAATCAGTATCCCCAGTGCGACGATAAATGCGGCCAGATTCCAGAGTATGTTCATACTAATCCCTAAACTCATTGCAAATGGATCACAACACAAACAACATCATGCAGGCAAAAACCGGCACAGCAGCGGTCAGACTGTCTATACGATCAAGCACCCCACCATGGCCGGGAATCAAATTACCACTATCTTTAATACCCGCTTCACGCTTAAACATACTTTCAGTTAAGTCACCAAAAACGGAAGCAAGAACGGCTATAACAGAGCATATGAATAGCTTCTCTGAGGAAACTTCCATCGGCGCATAGCGACCAAGCGGCCAGGATATCAATGCGCAGGTCAGCAAACCGCCAATCAATCCCTCCCATGTTTTGTTGGGTGACACTTTTGACACTAATTTATGCTTACCAAATAATCTGCCAACCACATAAGCACCGGAATCGGCACCCCATACCAATAACATCACATAGAGTAACCACCATGAACCAATAAGATGGTTTTGTTCATAACCATGTTGACGCAGCACAAACACACCATAAAAAAAAGGGATTATAGTCAACATACCAAAAATAACACGTAAAGGGCGCGAATGGCGCCAAAATACCGCAGAAGTGGGGTAGGACAGGACTAATAATAGCGCACTAACCCACCAGACCATAGAAAGCCAAAGCAGCCCGCCTGGCTGAAAAAACCGGAAGGGGCGGTAGTAAGCGTGAACGCTCAACACTATTAAAATTAAACCACAAAGCAGGGCAAACCAGGCACGCTGAAGCGGCGAATCAAATCCCGCTAATTGCCCCCACTCCCATGCTGCTAACATGCATACACCCAACGTAATAACCACAAAACCCTGTGGCGGAAGAAAAAACAGCGCAGCAATAATAAATGGAATTAAAATAAAGGTAGTTATAAGACGATACTTTAACAAAAGTTCTCCTTAGCAGGTATCGGCATCAGGCAGGTGTAATTCCGCCAAAACGGCGCTCACGTTGTGCAAATGCACTCAGCGCACCTTCAAAGATAAGCTCATCAAAATCAGGCCAGAGTACATCGGTAAAATAAAACTCTGCATAGGCTATCTGCCACAACAAAAAATTACTGATACGATGTTCACCACCCGTTCTTATTACCAGATCAACCTGAACCTGTTCATTCAGGCAAAGATGGGAACTCAGTAATTGCTCGTCGATATCAGCTGGCTGTAAAGCTCCCTGCTGGACCTGTTGCGCTAATTGCTTCACACCCTGAACGATATCCCAGCGCCCGCCATAATTAGCGGCAATATTTAGCTTCAGACCGTTATTATTTGCTGTGAGCGCCTCACAACTCTGAATACGTTCCTGTAAGCGCTGACTAAAATGACCGGTATCGCCAATAATACGTAATTTAATATTATATTTATGCAATTTTTTTATTTCACTATCCAGCGCTCTGATAAAAAGCTGCATAAGAGCACTAATTTCCTGGACAGGACGATTCCAGTTTTCACTACTGAAGGCATAAAGCGTCAGTGCATCAATGTTATGATTTACAGCAAAACTGACCGCGCGGCGGACTGATTTCACACCCGCTTTATGGCCGAAAATTCTTAGTTTTCCCCGGCGGTTAGCCCAGCGGCCATTCCCATCCATAATAATGGCAACATGCCGCGCTCCAAAAAAAGACAAAGGAGCCCCTTGTTGATTTATAGGCAACATCACTGCTATTTATTTTCTCGATATTTTCTTGGTAATCCGTGGGAAGATATCCCGTAATATATTGTTTTAAGAAAGTCAATATACTGCTAACAAAATCATAAATTTTTCGTGCCACTATCTGAAAAATAAGCATAAAAATTCACTGCATTATCAATAAATAATGCTGCCAGCCCGCCACAATGGCGCGGACTATAGCACTTTGGTACAATCTAAACAAATTTCTGAAAAAGAAAAGAGATACAAAAAGAGATAAAAGCAAATTAAAAGCAAATAGATACAAAGAGATAACAAATATAATTTAATGGCAGATGTTTGCGGCAGATTCAACTCCGAAGTGCAACGCTAAGCCGCCATTCTTAACTCTGCAAATACCACCGAGGGTTGTCTGAAACCGAGACATTTACGTGGCCTGCTGTTCAGCGCTCCCTGGTAGCGTTGCAAGTCTTCTTCTGACACGGTCCTC
>CANJWD010000035.1 GCA_947478475.1 Enterobacterales bacterium | reverse complement strand
GGTGCGGCGCTTATCGGGCTTTTTATCGCGGGCTGGATACACGGCGGTATCCGGCAGGCAGAAGAGTTCAGTAACTACCTGACCCTTTCCGGCTGGGAAAAATTTCGGGTGGGTTTCGGGAGCCTGTTTGGGCAGGTCCCTGATGAAATCGCACTGCGTTACGGTCTGGAAAAACTGCGGCGTAGCGTAGAGGAGGCTCAGCATAAAGAGCAGCGCACTATTTTTGACCAGAGTGCCGTCGATGCGATTTATGGCAATCCTTATCACTACCAGCAAGGAAATTCAGGCGCCGCGGCGCTGCGGCCAACCGCCCGGTTACCGGGTTCGCCGATGGTGTTATTGGGGGCGACAGCGGGACGTCCGGCAGCCGCAGAGGCCAAAGCCCGGCCCATGGTCATGTATATCGACAGAGAACGGGAGATCTATCGCCTGCCTTCACACGGTACGGAGAATAAAAAAAATGACCTCATGGAAAAGCGACAGACCCGCCGCGCAGAATCTTCATCACCGCTGGCGGATTACCGTCATGAGACGCATGCCCTGTTCTGGAATGGCCGGGAGGCTATCCCTCTTCTGAAAAAAAAGTGGTTTAATGGCGCCCTGACGGTACAGGCGAAGATCGATAGCAAAAGTGAAGGAAAGGAGCTTGTCTCTCTGAGCCTGAGTGATTACGACCTGTTATCAGCCAAGGTGGAACTGAAGATAGTGGCCGGCCTGCAGCATCTCAGCCACATACTGCCGGCGGGTAGCACCCTTTACCGGGCGAGAACGATTGATATCAACAGAGATGGCAGTGATGACATTTTCGTGCAGCTCGGTGACAGAGTGCTGATAGTGTCAGGCAACGGAAAAGGGGAGCTCCGTCTGAAGGAACTGAGCGCGGCGTCATGGAAGCCCTTACTGGCACTGCTGTCAACGAACGTGACGGCCTGGCATATGACGGCAGAGGCTGACGGGTTGCTGAAATTTTATGTCATCGACCCCTCCCATGGTCTCTCTGTGTTTCACTATCGTCAGAGCGATTCCGCGCTGATTAAGCAATTTCAGCAGAAAGATGAGCGCCTGACCGCCCTGCTGCAACGCAATGATGCTGACTCAGGCATTGTGTTTCACGATCTCAACGAGGATGGTCTGCCTGACATCGTGATCATCACTCAGGCGGGTCACTGTTACACGGCGTTACAGGAGAGCAGTGGTCAGTTCGTTCCCACGGAAAATGACTACGATTTTTACCGTGATCCCGGGGAAGAAGCCAGGGCATCAGAAGGCCGGCTCTCTTTCAAAGGGCATAAAATTCTCGGTTTTCAGGGAACCCGGCGGCAGCTGTTTTCAGCAGACGCTCAGGGCCGAATTTACAGCCACTCGATTATGCACCGTTCAGAGCAGGGCGGAAAGGTCAGCCTGGTCAGACTCACGGGTGAGGATAAGCGCTACCACGATGTTTTCATCGCGGGCCGTACAGAGCGAAGCGGGGCTTATCATTTTCTCACCGGAAAGGGAAAACAACACCTTTTCAGCGGACCGGAAAACGATGTTTTTACAGTACAGCCCGGTATTTTTAACAGCGACAATCTATTGGATGGGGGGTCCGGGGAAGATACCGTCGATTTTTCAGCATCAGCGGTGACGGGTGTTGCCGTCTCTCTCGATTCTCGCGGCGCGGCCATCCATCACCGGGAAGTGGCGTTCCGTGGCGATGCGGATTACCCGGAGCCCTATAGTGCTGAGCTCAGCGATGCCACTCTGATGCCTGATGATGACGATCATGATGATGACGATCATGATGACAACGATTATGATGGCAACGATCATGATGATAACGATCATGATGATAAAGAGAAGAGCTTTGGTTTTGCCCGCGCCGGGAAAAGTCTGACAGCGCCCCTGCATGAAGGGAAGTTAACTGTCAGAGGTTTTTATGGCCAGCGAATGTCTGTCACAGAGCGCGAACGGTACGTCATATTGCGCAACATGGAACACATTACGGGGACAGCGTCTGATGACAGGATAGCGGGCAATGAAAACAGTAACCGACTTGACGGCCATGGCGGCAGCGATCATATCGAAGGCCGTGGTGGTAATGACGAGATCCGTCTGGCCAGTGGAACGGCCAGTGGCGGAAAGGGGCGCGACAGTTACCACATTTATGCTAACCACACCGGTGCCGAAGCAGAGGTTATTATAGAGGAAGATTATTCTGTCAGCGGGGAGAGCAGTGTCATTTCCCTGGCACAACAAATCGGCCAGCTCAGCAGCAGGCCGGTCAGGGAGGGCGATGACCTGGTCATAAGAGTAAGCAATACCCCGCTGGTGAGCGACGGAAAGGAAAGCGCGGCGGGTGATACGCTAATCAGATTACATAACCTTTATGCTCACCCTGAAGCAGTCCGGCACAGCTACCGGCTGGTCACCAGTGAGGGCTATTTTTTTGAAATACCTCTCGCGTCAGACTGGCCCGCTTCTTCCGCCCCGCTTCCGCTATACTATGATGCCAGTCAGGACAGCCGCTGGAAGATGCTGCAGGGGCAGAAAGAAAAAGAGCTTAAGCTGGAATTTGATCTGGCATCCCGGCAGACAGGTTACAGCAGCAGGAGCCGCACTCTTCGCAGGATAAGGCTGTCAGCGCCGTTACCCGATTTTATGCAGCTTATCTGGCAGGATAGTGCTGCTGATGATGTGGTATGGGGGAGTGATGAGCCAGATCTCTTTGACAGCACTTCAGGCAATGACCGCTATGCCGGGAAGGGCGGAAAAGACCGCTATGTCATCCGCTATAACGGCGTGGCACGAGAAGTGGCTATCAATAATTATGCCAGTCAGAGTGCCAGTCAAAGTTCCGATCAGAGTGCCAATCAAAATTCCGATCAGAGTTTCGATCAGAGTTTCGATCAAAGTGCCAGTCAAAGTGCCAGGCCGGGTGAAGAGGTGCGTGACACGCTGGAGCTTGACTGCTCTGTGGCCGGGATAACGCTGGCCTGAGAAAAAAATCTGCACTATTCGGGTGCACATGACCTGATAATCAGCGCGCATGATGGGGCGCTTAGAATACGTCTTGAATATTTTTTTCTGGCAAAATATCGTCACCTTGATGTGCGTACGCCAGACAGTGACAGCATCCATACGCTGGATGTTGACAGCCATGGCAACGCTTATCTGGCGAGCCGCCCGCTGGGCAGCGCCGGAGATACCCCGCTGGTGTTATATGCTATGGCCCCTGGCCCGAAGAATACATCGCTGGAACTGAGCGGAGCGCCCAACAGCGCGGGCAATCTACTCATGCGTAATGAGAGTGGCCAGGGTGTCATCCTGCGCGGTAGTCAGGAAAATGCCAGCTTCCTGGCGGCGACGGCCGGGAGCAATCAGTATTATGGTGGCGAGAAGAACGATGGACTCTATAGCGGCCGTGATAACGATGAGCTTGATGGAGGTAACGGGGATGACGACTATTACTTTGCAGAAATACACGGGGAGGACATTGTTACAGATTCCGGCGGAGAAAATACCCTGCATTTTACGGCCACTGGCCTGAAGCTGGAGGATATCGCTTTATCCGTAGAGGGCAATGACCTGGAAATCCGGGCAAAAGGGCATCAAAGCAACCTGGTACGCATTAACGCGTGGCAGGGAAAGATAAAGGGGATTACCGTCGGCCACTGGTCTCTGGAGGGAGCCAATATTACGCCCCTCGCTGAAGCGATGAACAGTTTTACTGCCGTTGATCTGAGCTCTCATTATCCACCTGGGGTGGAGGAAACGATGCAGCGTTACTGGGTTACCTTGCACGATGATGGCACTCAGTTCCGGATGCCGGCGACAAGAAACAGTAGTTGATAAGCGAGCATGGTAGTGCTCTCCTGAGCAATAAAGTTCAGTAATATCATGCAGAAGTGCCTCGCTATTTCGTGATAACTCATTAGTTCATAACATGATTATCTCGAAGTGCGGGGCACTTATCTATTGTGCGCTTGACCCTGCCAGCGTGCGCATAAATCCTCAGGTAATTCAATGTCAAACTGATCGATGACACGACCAATGGTATGGTCAATAATATCCTGCAACGTCTGTGGCTGATGATAAAATGCCGGCAGAGGTGGCATAATCACCGCACCTGACTCCGCAGCCTGTACCATTAGCTTCAGATGACCCACGTGAAAAGGAGTTTCTCGCACACACAACACCAGCGGGCGGCGCTCCTTAAGCGTAACGTCTGCAGCACGAATCAACAGATTATCGCCATAACTGTGCACGATACCGGACAGCGTTTTAACTGAGCAGGGGAGAATCACCATTCCGGCGGTTTTAAACGATCCCGAAGAGATGCTGGCGGCAATATCGCGCGGATCATGGACGACATCTGCCATGGCCTGAACGTCCCTGATACTCAGCCTGGTTTCTAAAATCAGCGTCTGGCGGGCAGCAGTGCTGATAATTAAATGCGTTTCAATGCCAGCGACACCCTGTAATACCTGCAACAATCGCACCGCATAAATCGTGCCGCTGGCGCCGGATACGCCGATAATAAACCGCTTCATAATAAAATATCCGTAAAAAAAGCAGACAATCGCTGAAATCAGCGGATTAAAACACCCTTTTTTGTATCGGGAACAGTGTAATAAACCGCTTTATCCGGCAGTGAGTAATCAGTCTATGCTGGCGCTGTAAAACAGGAAAACCATCCGGCAGGAAACTCCGGTACAGGTTGCAGACAGGCAAAAAAGAAGCGGGTTGCCTTGTTAAAATGCGGGATTAACCGTGATTCACGGAAGGCGCTGTCGCGCGAAAAAGTAGTAAAATTTTCCAGACTAAACAGTATCACTGCAACAATCAGTGCCCCCCGCAACAGACCAAAACATCCGCCAAGAACCCTGTCAGTACCGGATAATCCCGTACGCCCGACTAACGAGGCAATGACCGAATTAACCATGGCACCAGTAATTAATATCACTATAAATAAAACAGTTACCGCGATACCATTGCGAATCAGTTCATCATCAAACCAGGTTATCCAGACGGTAAGGTAAGAATAAAAGTGGCTGGCAACAAAAAAAGCACAACCCCATGTTATGAGTGAGAGCGCTTCACGGACAAAGCCACGAATTAAACTCAGCACTGCTGAAAATCCGATTATTGTAATGATTCCGTAATCAATCCAAACCATGATGACAGCCCTTCCGGTAATAAAATGGCACTATTTGCCCGCTAGTAACGGCTGGCCCTGTACGCTTTAATCTGGCCATTTAATCCACTCAGCGCGTTAATCTTAGGCAGTACAGACTCTAATTTTTGCCTGGATATGTCCGGCCCCACATATAAGCGCGTGATCTTCCCGGGAACAGGCACAGCAGGTGCGGTAAACGCGCGGTGACCGGAGCGACGCAAAACCACAATAATTTCATTAATTTTATCCGCATTTTTCAGAGCACCCAGCTGAACTACCCAGGCCTGGCCTGCCGGCGCTTTTTCCAGTACTGAAGATTTAATATCAGGTACTGGCTCCGCCTTAACTGTTACCTGAGGCTGCGCTGTAACTGGCAAAGATGGCAGAGTCATGCTGGTAACAGCGCCTGCTAACAGAGAGCCCTCTTGTGAATTTTCTTCCGCGATCGGCAACGGTACCAGGGGCTGATCCAGCGGTGGTATCCTGTCAGTTCGCGGGTTATCCCCCGCTTCATATGCCAGAGGAATGGCGGTAAATTCTTCCTGGTAATACTCTTTTTTACCATCAAGTAGCACAGGCAACACGATGACACCAAAAGCAACCAGGATGACGGCCCCTGCCAGGCGTTGTTGAAATTTACTGGCCACACTTATCCTCCGCGCGCCGCAGCGCCAGCATTACTGGCGCAACAGTGTGAAATGAACCACAGACAACCACTGCATCTTCTGGCTGAGCATCCCGCATGGCCTGACGCCAGGCGATCTCAACATTATCAAATTGCCGGGATACCGCCAAATGCCTGGCTAACGACTGCGCCGTGGCACCTCCTGGTATACCCGGCAGTGAGGCGCAATACCATTCATCAATTCGTGCTGATAAACCTGCCAGCGTACCAGCAATATCTTTGTCCGCCAGCATACCGACGACTGCACGCATCTTCCCCACAAATTCAGGTAATCCACTCAGACGTTCTGCCAGCCAGCGCCCGGCATGTGGGTTATGCGCCACATCAAGGATCAGCAACGGCTGGCGACTGACTATCTGGAAGCGGCCCGCCAGTCTGGCACTCAGTAACCCCTGGCGGATAGCCACTTCACTCACCGTTAAGGGTGAATAGTGCAACACAGCCAGCGCCGTCGCGGCATTTTGGATCGGGATATCAGGGAGTGGCAGCGCCGTTAATTCGCTGTCCGCACACTGCCAGCGCCATGTGTTGTTATTGTGACGATTGAATGCCCAGCTATCGCCCAGATGATACAATGGCGCCCCCAACTGCCTGGCAATCGCCGTAATCGTTTCTGGTATATCCGGATCCCCGACTATCGCCGGTTTATTATGGCGGAAAATCCCCGCTTTTTCACGTCCTATACTTTCCCGGTCACACCCTAAGCGGTCGGTATGGTCCAGCGCAATAGTGGTGATAGCAGCAACATCCGGGTCAACAATATTGGTAGCATCCAGCCGCCCGCCCAACCCAACCTCCAGGATAACCACGTCCAGCCTGACCTGCTTAAATAAGTACAACGCCGCCAGCGTACCAAATTCAAAATAGGTAAGAGAGATAGCAGCACGCTGAGTTTCTATATGGGAAAATGCCTGACAGCAGGCTATGTCTGATAATTCCTGGCCCGCAATGCGCACACGTTCAGTGTACCGCAGTAAATGCGGTGAACTGTAAACACCCACCCGCAGACCCGCCGCCAGCAAAATGGCTTCCAGCATGCAACACGTGGTGCCTTTTCCGTTGGTCCCGGCAATGGTAAAAACCACCGGTGCCGGTTTGAGTACATCCATCCGCTCAGCGACCTGCCTGATGCGCCCCAACCCCAGTTCTATCTGTTGCGGGTGCAGGTGCCAAAGGTAGTGCAGCCACCTCTCCAGGGATGACGATGCATGGGGAACCTGGCTATCATTGACCATTTAGCGCCTTTCTGATTCGTTAAATTCAGCGTTAATGGGTTGTGGCTGATGCGTTAATTTTGACAACATGCTGGCCAGGGTCTGACACATTTGCGGCCGGCGCACAATCATATCAATAGCTCCCCTTTCGATTAAAAACTCGCTGCGCTGGAAACCAGCAGGGAGTTTTTCTCTTACCGTTTGCTCAATAACCCGCGGGCCGGCAAAACCAATCAACGCATTCGGTTCAGCGATATTAATATCACCCAGCATCGCCAGGCTGGCAGAAACACCACCCATTGTTGGATCAGTCAGTACTGAAATATAGGGCAGGCCGCGCTCCTGCATTTTTGCCAGCGCTGCGCTGGTTTTTGCCATTTGCATCAGTGAAATCAGCGCTTCTTGCATCCGGGCACCACCACTGGATGAGAAGCAAATCAGTGGGCAATTATCAGACAGCGCCTGCCCGACCGCCCGAACAAAACGCGCTCCGACCACAGACGCCATCGATCCGCCCATGAAAGCAAACTCAAATGCGCACGCAACAACAGGCATGCCGTGCAAAGTGCCTTTCATTACCACTAACGCATCTTTTTCATGTGTCTCTTTTTGTGCCGCAGCAAGACGGTCTTTATATTTTTTGCTGTCTTTAAATTTCAGAATATCCCTGGGCACAAGCTCGCTGCCCAATTCAGCTTCGCTACCCACATCCAGCAGTGTGTTCAGACGCTCACGTGCCGATATACGCATATGGTGATCACATTTCGGACACACCTGCAGATTGCGTTCCAGCTCTGCATAATAAAGCACCTGACCACAACTATCACATTTAGTCCAAAGACCTTCCGGAATGTTGACTTTACGAGTTTGTGTGATATTGCTTTTACTGAGAATTCGTTCAATCCAGCTCATCGATAACCTTTCTGTCTGCCTGGACCAGCCAGCCGTATGACGCCCTTACAGCGCAATCTGTCTGTTACTGATTTTTCTGTGCGATTTTTACTTTTTGGTGGTGCCAGATTTCAATAACACCTGGCAGTACTGATAGCACGATGATAGCCACCACGAAGAACTTCAAATTATTTTGTATAACGGGTAAATTGCCGAACCACCAGCCTGCATAGGTGAATGATAAGACCCAAAGCAAGGCTCCGATGACATTGTATGCTGCAAAACGGCTGTAAGGCATGCTTCCCATACCTGCGACGAACGGCGCAAATGTACGGATAATCGGAACAAAACGGGCGATAATAATGGCTTTACCGCCATGTTTTTCGTAAAACAGACGTGTTTTATCCAGATAACTACGGCGGAAAACTGTCGCATGCGGATCGTGAAACAATTTATCACCAGACAGACGGCCGATAGCGTAATTGGCGGCATCACCAAGGATAGCGGCAATCACCATAAGAAAGACCATAAAATGAACGTCAAGATTGTGCGCCGGTATCGCTGCCAGCGCGCCCGCGACAAACAGTAACGAATCACCGGGCAGAAAAGGCGTTACCACCAGTCCGGTTTCACAAAACAGGATCAAAAACAGAATAGCGTAGATCCAGACACCATAACTCACCGCCAAATCAGTCAGATGGATATCAATATGCAGGATAAAATCGATCAAAAAATGGATAAATTCCATAAAAGCTCTCGTCGTGGTTGTTACTTATTCGACAAACATATCATCGTAATCTGATGATAAAGCAGTTAAAAAAAGTGGCCCGGGTGGTAATTTTGGCAAATTAAACGCATCCGGATAATCTACTGATACCAGATATAATCCCTCTGCTTTGGCTGTAGCAGCCGCGCGACATCTGTCTTTTAATGCCAGTAATTCAGACATCCAGCTTTCATCCCTGTTACCAGCGCCGATTTCTAACAGAGTGCCAACAATATTACGCACCATATGATGCACAAAAGCATTGGCCTTGATATCGACGACAACCCAAATTCCATGCCGGGTTACACGGACATGTTTCATATTACGCCACGCTGTTTTCGACTGGCACTGTAACGCGCGGAATGAAGTGAAATCATGTTCCCCCACCAGACACTGCGCCGCCCTTTCCATACGCGCGGCGTCCAGCGGCACATGATAATGCGCAACACCTTGCGCCAGTACCGCCGGACGATGGCGATGATTGCATATAATGTAACGGTAACGCCTGGCCATCGCACTGAATCTGGCATGAAACTCTCCGGTCACTATTTTTACCCAGTGCACCGCGATATCGGGAGGCAAATAGCTATTTACACCCATAGTCCAGGCGTGCTCCTGACGCAGCGCGTCGGTTACAAAGTGCACTACCTGGCCGGTGGCATGCACCCGTGCGTCAGTTCGCCCGGCACAAAACAGGCTGATCGGCTGGCACGCAACCCGGCTCAGCGCAGACTCAAGAGAGGCCTGCACGCTGGCAACATCCCGCTGCCGCTGCCAGCCACAATAGCGGCTGCCATCGTATTCAACACCCAGAGCGATTTTTACACCTGATGCCTGGCTGGCAGGCTGGGGAATATCACTGAAGCAGTGCACTGTTAAATCCCAATTGTTGCAATAACACGGCGCTGATTTCGTCACTGCAGTGCACACAGAGAGAAGACCATTCGCGACGATCCTGATAATAGTGACGCAAGCGATCAAATCCGCCTGCCGTTGCTGCAATTCGACGCAGTGCAATGTCATCGCAGCGTACATCATACAGCAGGTTGATCAACCGTTTTAATTTGCTTTCATCGAGACGGCCGTCAAAATGCACAGCGCTGAACCCTCCTTTTGGCAATAATGTCTCCAGTTTTGCCCGTTGTGGCTGGCCAAGATACTCACTAAATGCTGTAAAAACTGCCGCAGTACCACCCGCTTTCCCTTCGAGAGTGTAACCGGCAATATGCGGTGTACCAATATCAGCTCTGGCCAGCAGTGGCAGCAGTAGCCCGGGCTCTTGCTCCCAGACATCCAGCACTAGCTTCATTTTTTTACCCATTTCCAGCGCCCGCAACAACGCCTTGTTATCCATCACCGCGCCACGGCTGGTATTGATTAAAATACGATTATCCGGCAATGCCGCCAGGAGCTCAGCATCCACTAAATGTAAACTGGCGTGGGCACCCGTTTTATTCAGTGGCGTATGAAACGTTAAAATATCCGCCTCGCGCACCAGTTTTTCCAGCGGCCAAAATTCACCCGTATCACCCCGCTGGGCGCGAGGCGGATCACATAACAGAGTCTGCACACCCAATACATGCAGACAGGCCTGAAGACGTGAGCCAATATGGCCAGCACCTACAATACCGACGGTCTTATCCCGCAACTGAAAACCACCCCGTTCGGCCAGCAACAGCAATACAGCAAAAACATACTGAACCACCGCCGCAGCATTACAGCCTGCCGCGGCATAAAAACTGATCTGCTGCTGATGTAGCCATGCACTATCAATGTGATCGGTACCGGAAGTCGCCGTGCCAACAAAGCCTATAGGTGTACCCTGTAATAGTTGCGCATTGACCTGCGTCACCGAGCGTACCATCAGCGCATCAGCGCCGGAGAGTAAATGTGGCGTGATAGCACGCCCGGATACCAGCACTACCTCACCCAGCTTCTGGAATAACTGCTGCGCGTAAGGCATATTTTCATCAGCCAGAATTTTCACTTGACTCTCCGGTTACTTCCCAAAATAAAGACACCTTCATATATAACGGCAGGACCTTTTCCGTAATGCAAGAAAAGAGTGACCTGAAAAAACTGGCATTATGACAATGAAAATTCATGGGATATGGATTCATGCAATATAAAAATTAGCCATATTTGCGCATCACTAAACTGGCGTTGGTACCACCAAAACCAAAACTGTTAGACATCACAGTAGTAAGTGTGCGCCCGGTGGGTTGAGTGATAATATTCATACCCGATGCCTGTGGATCCAGTTCGTCAATATTAATGCTGGGAGCAATGAAATCATGCTCCGCCATCAGCAAACAGTAGATAGCTTCCTGCACACCAGCAGCCCCCAAAGAGTGCCCCGTCATTGCCTTGGTCGAAGAAATAGCCGGCGTACGATCACCAAATACTTCGCGAATAGCCCATAGCTCTTTAACATCACCCACTATGGTAGAAGTACCATGCACATTCATATAATCAATGGGCGTATCAAGAGACTCCATCGCCATTTTCATACAACGCACCGCACCTTCACCGGAGGGAGCAACCATGTCGGCACCATCAGACGTTGCGCCGTAACCAGTGATTTCAGCATAAATATGAGCACCCCGTGCCAGAGCATGCGCCAGTTCTTCGACCACCACCATACCGCCGCCCGCTGCGATAACAAAACCGTCTCTTCTGATATCATAAGTACGCGAAGCTTTTTCTGGCGTACTGTTATACTGAGCCGAGAGGGCGCCCATCGCATCAAATTCGCAGGCCATTTCCCAGCACAGTTCCTCACCACCCCCGGCAAAAACAACGTCCTGCTTACCCAACTGAATCAGCTCAAGCGCGTGGCCAATGCAGTGTGCCGACGTAGCACAGGCCGAGCTGATGGAGTAATTAACACCTTTAATTTTAAACGGAGTGGCTAAACAGGCTGAAACACCCGATGCCATCGATTTAGTCACCATATAAGGACCAACACCCCGCTGACCACGCGCACGCATACCATCAGCAGCCGCGACCTGGCTACGCGGTGAGCCTCCTCCTGATCCCACGACTAAGCCACTACGATGGTGAGAGACTTGCGGCTCCGTCAAACCAGAATCTGCAATCGCTTCTTGCATGGAAAGATAGGCATAAACCGATGCATCACTCATAAAGCGCGATATTTTACGATCAATGAGATCAGTTGTATCGAGCTTTACGTTACCCCATACACGGCTGCGCATGGCTATTTTTTCAAATTCAGGTGAAAAAGTAATGCCAGAACGGCCGGCCTGCAAAGAGGCCAGAACTTCCTGCTGGTTATTACCAATACTGGAAACAATACCCAAACCAGTAATCACTGCGCGTTTCATTCAATTCCTCTTGCGTGTTAATTCAGAATAACGCGCTATACTCTAGCGTACAGTTGTACGCCGAACAAGCCTGATTCCTCTAATTGCCGCCAATAAATCCTAAATTTTTACCATTGATATCAAAACGCGTCACTCACTCACCGTGTTGTAAAATGATTTACTTAATAATAGTCAGACAGAAAAATAACAAACCTGCGTTGACTATTTGGGGAAGTCCTTATAGTACCTTAATTTTCGTTTTCTGAAGCGACCCCCAGCTATTTTATTAACAGTGCCATTGTAAAATTACAGGCATCGCCTGTTTGCAACAATGCCACTTATTTCACGTGGATATATTTTATGGAGAGTGTTATGCCAATATATTATCAGGGAAGAGACTTAACAGAATTAAGCGCCTTTGAGAACTCTACGAATTTTGAGCTATTTGAAAGCGAATACCGCGCGCTGCTCATTGATCTGCGTAGTTTAGCGCTGAACCATCTGCATGAAGAACATGAGTCTGATCAACAGATCTTGAAAGAAACAGAAAGCAAAGCAGAAGAAGCAGAAAAAGCAGAAAGAGAAGGAAAAATGCGTTTACTGAATAAACGCACGAAGAAAGAATAAAGGATATCACCAAAGCAGCAGAGAGCTATATAAACAACCTGTTCACGTCTGCGGATAGGCCGGAAAATTATAAGACGGGTTTGCATTATAGCTTTAAAGCACAGTTTGAAATGGTCCGCGACTTGCTGGCCTCTGTATCCAGTGAGACCACTGACGCCGCCGCCCGGGAAATTTATCTCCTTAAACGAGGCCAGCTGGTCGCTTTTCTTGAAGACAGGGATGGCGGGCTACGTCAATGCGCTGACGGAACGAAAGAGCACCTGAAAAATCTGATTCAGGATATGACGGTCCATAACAGGCTAACGCTTATCGAGCGCGTCAGTCTGCTTTTTGATGCACGGCTTGAAGACATTCTGATAAAGCATATGAATGCTCATCAAGAGCAATTAATCCATGAACTGATTAGTCAGATGGGCATGTCACAGAACCAGGCAAAGGCCTGGCTTGATAACCAGAGTGTCCATGTGCTTAATTCTTATAAAGAAAGAATACAGATCACTCCTCGAGGTAAAGACCCGTATGCTTATAATATTATTAGTGATGATATGGGCTTCAACTGCCTTGAACAGCTTGAACTGGCCTTCCGCCCGGAAAAAATGCTACGCCTGCTACTGGATCAGGGGCCACTGGCAGAAATAATGCAGCCATGGAGAACCGCAGGCGCAGAGAGCTGCCAGGTTAGCATCACTCATGATGACGCGATGACTCTGATAAAGCGGCTCAGGGAATTTTACCGGCTGAGCGAACAGGAGATCACGCTATATCACCTGTTTGAAGTTGATGATGAGTCACAGATAAAGAGCGTTGATCGGGATACCCTTGCCCTGCGACTGCAGGTAAAAATGCTGGATCTGTTGTCCGGCGTAAATGCGGCGGATGAAAAATTTGTGGGGGAGGCGTGGAAAAAGAAAGTATGGTCTGACTTTAAACCGAGGGTAGCAGAGTTAATCAATCGAGATGCCAGAGTCCATACCTTTTATCATAGCGGTGACCTGTTCTGGAAAAAAGCAGGAGAAGAGAACACCGTAGAGCGCCTGACTCTGTCTGAGGCTATCGATTATGACATTTTATCTGAAATAGCGCCATTCCAGTTACAAACAATGCTCATCGGGGCCAGCGAGGAAGAGATCACCCGCTTCAGTGAACAGGATCCCGACTGGCTGACGGACAATCCGACAGTGATGGATGAGGAAACGGGGCTGATAAAAAAACTGAACATCAGAGATGTGGGAAAGCTCAGCATGATCACTACCTTTCTAAAAAGGTTGGATAATGACGGCAGAATGAAGAACGCCATGGAATGGATAATAAATAACCGTCGTTTATTTGAGAGGATCATCGATACGCAGGGTAACCCCCTGATAAACCTCTTGCTGGAAACGCCTTTTTCATCAGAAACACCGAATATTCTTCCTCTTTGGGCAGTGCGAAACATGAGGCGGGACGAAGTAATAAAATTTTTTGCCAATATGGACAGCGATGGCAGCATCAAGAACGCGATTGAATGGATAACGCATATTTGTTACCCATCCCATGCTGAATTTTTCAAGATAGTGGCGCAATTCTTGGGAAATCCCCTCATTACAACCCTGCTGCAACGTATTTCCAGGAAAGAGCTCTTTCATCTCCCCCCCCCTGATTCTGGAGGGTATCATTTTCGATGAAGCCAGTGCATTTTTTGAGCGGCTGGACAATAATGGCAGCATGCAGAATGCGATCTCATGGATAGAGCGCAATGCTATCTGGTTCAGCGATTACTCGCAGGCATATGGCAACCCATTGATAAAAAAGCTGTTGCACACCGCTTCTTTGTTTCCAATGGCCTTATACACTCTTCCTGTCACGCTTATCTTTTCAACAATAACTTATGCGCAGGTTGTGGAGTTTTTTGTAGCACTGGAAAGTGATTTTAGTCTCATTCATACCACTAATTTTATAAAAAAACACCATCACTGGTTCATTAGCTTTATAGCGCACAATGAAAACCCTTTATCCCGATCACTGTTTTGCCGTTTTGATAATTTTAGCGCAGAAGCATTGAGCAGGCTGCTTCCCTGGATGCTACAAGGGATATCACGCTCTAGCGCCGAAGTTTTTTTTGCCCGCCTGGATAACGATGGCAGCATGAAGAAGCCCATGAAATGGATAACCGATCACGCTGACTGGTTCAGTACCTTCACAGAGCGGGAAGGAAACCCGCTAATACAGCCCCTGCTACGCCGTCTTTCTGGGGAAGCGTTGCGTACTCTCCCTCTTTCCATGCTTCAGGGGATAACGGTAAATCAGGCCGCAAACTTTCTTTTCAGCCTGGACGATAGCCTTGAGGTGGACCACGCCCTCGCATGGATAACACATCACGCTGACTGGTTTATGGACTTTGCAGAGCGCAAAGGAAACCCGCTAATAGAGATCCTGCTGCGCCGTCTTTCCAGGGAAGCGTTGCGTACTCTCCCTCTCCTGATGCTGCAAGGGATAACGCTCAATCAGGCAAAGGACTTTTTTGTCAGACTGGACGGTAGTGTTGGCGTAGAGCACGCCATGGCATGGATAAGAGATAACGTTGACTGGTTCAAGGAATTCGCAGAGCGGCAAGGAAATCCTGTTATCGATAACCTGCTGCGCCATCTTTCTGAGGAAGCGTTGCGTACTCTCCCTCTTCCCATGCTTCAGGGGATAACGTTGCATCAGGCAACGTATTTTCTTGACAAATTGGCCGATAGCTTTGGGGTGGAGCAGGCCATGGCATGGATAAGAAATAACGCTGACTGGTTCAAGGAATTCGCACAGCAGCGAGGAAATCCTGTCCTGGCTATCCTGCTGAATCGCATTCCCAGGGAAGAACTCTCTCATATTCCTGCCCTGATGCTGGAAGGGGCAACCCAGGCAGAGGTGGAGTTTTTTTTCAAGCAGCTCTACCGTCATGGTCCCGGTCTGGCGCAGACGCTCACTTATGCAGAACAGAACAAAATTTGGCTGCAATATTTTATTAACAATGGCGATCCCCTGGTAGTATTAACGCATCACGTTTTGCGTAACATTTTCTGGCTGCGCATCCCTTTACTCGTTGACGAACAACAGCATGAAAGGCTCCCCGATACCCTACTGCGGCAATGGCAGACATTTGACGCGAGTAACGATCTTAACTGGGATGCGATGAACTATTACTGGGACGCTGATAAGTATAGCTAACTTCCTATAAATTGACATATTATAATCAAATGACATATCCATTAAAATTTCGTCAGCATGTGATGAAAGTGAAGGAACAAGAAGCCCTCACCTTTGCTGAAACGTCATCCCGTTTCGCTATCAGCATGTCCAGTCTGAT
>CANJWD010000034.1 GCA_947478475.1 Enterobacterales bacterium | reverse complement strand
TCGCAGCGTGGTTTGAGCAGCATAAGCGTCGCTTGTCTCAAAAAATAACGTTTTACCAACAAAACTGGGCTGTCATCAAAAACGCCATTACTGACCACATCAGATCATTACTGGCTCATCCCGGTTAGCCCGCTGCGAAACTCGTGTTGGATCTTCAAGGGTAATAATGTGCCTCCGGTATTGCTGATTCAGGGCATTAATCATGGCCGCCAGCGTCGTCGATTTTCCACTACCGGTGGCACCGGTAACCAAAATCAAACCATTTTCTTTAAGAATTAGTGAATTGATAATATCAGGCGCGCTAAGATCTGCCAGCGTTGGGCAGTCAGTGGATAGCAAACGGAAAGCCACTGAAAGACCCCATTGTTGATTAAAAAAATGGCCCCGCAGCCGTATGTTGCCCGCCAGTGAACATGAAAAATCAACCTGACCGTGTTGTCGCAGGGATGAATATTGATCTTCATCCAGTAACTGCTGGCACAAATCTTCCATCCACTGCCGGGTGACAGGGGGATACGTCTGACAAAAATGCAGCAAGCCGTCAATGCGTATCACCGGATGATGGCCCGCACACAGATGCAGATCGGAAGCATTTTGCTCTACACTAAGGGCGACAAATTCATTGATATTCATTTTATTCCCCTTATCATTTTATTCTCCTTATCCTTATCTTTATCCTTTATCCTTACTCCTTATAAAAGAAGGCAATAATGAGCAGCATCCAACAAAATCTGTGCTCCGTCAGGACACAGATTGCCACCGCCGCTCGCGGTTGCGCCCGTTCCCCAGAAAAAATTAGACTGCTTGCAGTGAGTAAAGCGCAGCCTGTGACAGCCATCGAAGAAGCGATCCGTGGCGGACAACGTGCCTTTGCTGAAAACTACCTGCAAGAAGGCGTAGAAAAAATTCGCTATTTTGCACAATACGCAGCACTGGAGTGGCATTTTATCGGCGCAATGCAGGCCAATAAAAGCAAACTTGTTGCCCAAAATTTTGACTGGTGTCACAGCATTGACCGTCTTAACGTAGCGCAACGGCTAAGTATGCAGCGCCCGCGCGATAAGCCAGCACTCAATGTATTGATCCAGATTAATATCAGTGATGAACCCAATAAATCAGGGATTCGTCTCAGTGCACTGCCTGAGTTTGCTGCCAGTATCTGCGATGTTCCCAGGCTACGGCTGCGCGGTTTAATGACCATTCTGGCAACAGAGAGTGATTATCAGCATCAGCTGGCACTGTTCGGGCAAATGCATCAGGCATTTTTAATGCTAAAAACGCACTACCCAGAGGCTGATACGCTTTCTATGGGCATGAGTGCTGATATGATGGCGGCAATAAATGCCGGGAGCACCATGGTACGCATTGGCCGCGCCATTTTTGGCGACCGATTAATTTTTTAAACATCACAGGTAACTAATGAATAGGATAGTAACATGTTTATACTGACTTTTTTTGTTAAAACATGCATCGATATCTACGTGATGTTGTTGCTACTGCGCATCTGGATGCAGTGGGTACGCAGCGATTTTTATAACCCATTTTCTCAATTTGTGGTGACAATGACTCAGCCTGTCGTTATCCAGTTACGGCGTATCGTGCCCTCTGTTGGCCCTATTGATAGCGCATCCTTACTGCTGGCATTTGTACTGATGGCAATAAAACACCCATTACTGCTGCTGGTTCAAGGGGGAAGTATGGAGCTGGGGCCTTATAATCTGCTATTTGGCTTTTTGTCTTTGATTAAAGCCACCGGCCACCTGATTTTCTGGACCATGATGCTCCGTTCACTAATGAGCTGGATAAGCCAGGGGCAGGGGCCCATGGATTATGTGCTGTATCAACTCACAGAGCCGTTAATGTCGCCACTGCGTCGTATCATTCCGGTTATGGGTGGCATTGATTTTACCGGTATGGCGGTGATACTGATTTTGTATCTACTCAATGCATTAGGGATGAACATGTTCGCGGGTATCTGGATTTTGCTATGAATACCGTTACTTGCTTGCCAGTTACGTGCTTGCCAGACGGACTACTTATCAGGCTTTACATTCAGCCTGCTGCCAGCCGTAATCAAATTATTGGATTACACGGGCAGGAGCTGAAAATTACCATTACCGCGTCTGCGGTATCCGGGCAGGCCAATGCGCATCTGATTAAATTTATCGCCCGGCAGTTTCGGGTGGCGAAAAATCACATCACTATTGAAAAAGGCCAACTGGGGCGACACAAACAGCTCAAAATCTTGAATCCGAGAGAGATACCCAGCGCCATCTCAGCACTGGTCGGCTACCCACAACATGCGGCGAGCCCTTAACTTTAGCCCTTAACCTTAAAGGAATAAATCATGCGAAAAGTGGTGTTAGCCACTTCCAGCCGCGGCAAACTCTCTGAACTGACAGACAGGCTGGCCGGCACTGGCCTGCATGTTGTGGCGCAAACGCAGCTGGGTGTGGGTCCTGTGGCGGAAACAGGTCTGACTTTTATTGAAAACGCCCTTCTCAAAGCGCGTCATGCGGCAGCATCCACCGGGCTGGCTGCTATTGCCGATGATTCCGGGCTGGTTGTGAAGGCATTAAACGGTGCGCCCGGGATCCACTCCGCCCGTTACGCTGGCATTAATGCCAGCGATCAGGAAAATATTGCACAGTTGCTCGGCGCCATGCAGGAAGTGCCTGATGAACAGCGGCAAGCAGAATTTTATTGCGTACTGGTCTCTCTTCGTCATGAGCGTGATCCGGTACCACAGGTATTTCATGGCTGCTGGCAGGGAGTGATTGCCCGCCGTGCTTCTGGTGACAGTGGTTTTGGCTACGATCCCATTTTTTTCATTCCTGAGCTTCAGTGTACTGCGGCAGAATTAACGCCAGTGATGAAAAACACCCTCTCTCACCGGGGCCAGGCGCTCAGGCAATTACTGGCGGCGCTCAATAATGTCTGACCTGCCGCCTCTGGGACTTTACATCCACATTCCATGGTGTGTGCAAAAGTGCCCCTATTGCGATTTTAATTCGCATACATTGCACGGAGAGCTTCCGCATCAGCAGTACGTGGACCACCTGCTGGCCGATTTGGACAGTGACAGTTCACAGATTTTTGGTCGTGAAATTGCCACGGTTTTCATCGGCGGAGGAACACCCAGTCTGTTAAGTGCGCCAGCCATGCACCGTTTGCTTGATGGCGTGCGTACGCGCTTACCGCTGGCCGCCGGTGCGGAAATTACCCTGGAAGCTAACCCCGGTACCGTTGAGGCGGAACGCTTTAGTGGTTATCAGCGCGCAGGGATTAACCGCATTTCTGTCGGTGTACAAAGTTTTAGCCCGCAAAAACTGGCACGCCTTGGGCGCATTCATGGACAAGAAGAGGCGATGGCGGCAGCCCGGCTGGCAACAGCGCTGGGTTTACGCAGTGTTAATCTTGACATTATGCACGGGCTGCCCGATCAAACGCCGGCGGAGGCAGAGAACGACCTGCATCAGGCCATCGCACTCAATCCCGCCCATCTCTCCTGGTATCAGCTCACCATCGAGCCCCACACTGCTTTTGGCTCACACCCGCCGCCGCTGCCGGACGACGATACGTTATGGGAGACTTATCAGCAAGGCCACCGGTTGCTGACCCGTGCTGGTTATCAGCAGTATGAAATCTCAGCGTATGCCAGACCCGGTTACCAGTGTCAGCATAATCTCAACTACTGGCGTTTTGGTGATTATCTCGGTATTGGTTGCGGCGCTCATGGAAAAATCACGCAGCGCGATGGGCGTATTCTGCGCCGCAGCAAAACCCGCCATCCCAAAGGCTATATGCAGGGAAATTATCTGGATAAACAGCATCAGGTAGCGCCCACTGACAGGGCATTCGAGTTTTTTATGAACCGTTTCCGCTTGCTGGAAGCCACGCCAAAAAGTGATTTTAAAAATTTGACCGGACTCACACAGAGCAGCATCCGGCAGCAAATTGACCGGGCACAGGAGTGTGGTTATCTGCACGAAACTGCTGAGCACTGGCAGGTAACCGAACGGGGAACGTTATTTTTGAACTCACTGTTGGCGTTATTTTTATAATCAAGTGGCGTTATTTTTACAATCAAGGAGAACATTAAGCAATGCGCCAGCAAATTTTGCGTATTATTATTTTACGTACCAGCATTTTGCGTACTAGCATTTTACGTACTAGCATTTTACGTACTATCAGTATCTTTCTCTGCTGCTCTGTTCCATCAGGCTGGGCAGTGTCATCATGGCAACCGTGGCCAGAAGTTATCCGTAAAAGTGCCAGTGATCCCCGTCACTACCAGGCGATAACGCTGGCAAATGGCATGAAAGTGTTACTGGTGTCGGATACAGAGGCAGTGAAAGCGATGACAGCGCTGACCCTGCCGGTCGGTTCGCTGGAAGATCCGCCGAACCAGCAAGGTATGGCGCACTACCTGGAGCACATGGTGTTAATGGGCTCTGAACGTTTCCCGAAAGCGAGCAGCCTTGCCGAATTTCTGAAAAAACAGGGCGGCAGCTACAATGCCAGTACAGCAGCGTATCGCACCACTTTTTATCTGGAGGCAGACAACGACGCTCTGGCTGAGGCCTCTGATCGTCTGGCAAATGCCATTGCGCAACCGCTGCTTGATCCGCTGCATGCCAGTCGCGAACGTAATGCGGTGGATGCTGAAATGACTCTGGCGCGTGCCAGAGATGGCATGCGCATGGGGCAAGTCACGGCAGAAACACTCAATCCCGCGCACCCGGGTTCGCGTTTTTCCGGGGGGAATCTTGCAACATTAAGTGATAAGCAGGGCAGCACATTACAGGATGAACTGATCACGTTTCATCAGCGTTACTACTCCTCCAATCTGATGATGGGAGTGATGTATGGCAAACAGCCACTCAGCCAGCTGGCGCTGTTTGCGGCACGCAGTTTTGGGCAAATTCCCAATCGTCATGCCAGTGTGCCGCCAATAACGGTGCCGGTTGTCACGTCAGAACAAAAAGGAATTATCATCCACTATGTCCCCGCTCAGCCGGGGAAAAAGTTACAAATTGAATTTCGTATCGATAATAACAGCGGGCACTTTCGCAGTAAGACCGATACTTATGTGAGCTATCTGATCAATAATCGCAGTAAAAATACCCTGTCTGACTGGCTACAGAAACAGGGGCTGGCCGATGCGATTCATGCCAGCGCTGATCCCATGCGGGCGCGCAATACGGGGGTTTTTACCATTTCAGTATCACTGACAGAGCGAGGACTGGCCCAGCGTGACCGCGTGGTTGCAGCGCTGTTTAGCTACCTTAATCTGTTAGCCGATCAAGGCATTAAAGCCGAGTATTTTAATGAGATAGCGCAGGTACTGAATGTCGATTTTCGTTATCCCTCCATTACCCGCAATATGTACTATATCGCCGAAGTCGCGGACAGAATGTTGCGCGTACCGCTCGCGCATACTCTGGATGCGCCCTATGTGGCGGATCGTTACGATGCGCAGGCGATAGCGGCTCGTCTGGCTGAAATGAAACCGGAAAACGCACGAATTTGGTTCATAAGCCCCTCAGAGCCCCACAACAAGCGCGCTTATTTTGTTGATGCTCCCTATAAGGTGGAAAAAATCGCTGCACAGCGCTTTGCTGAATGGCAGCAGGCTGGCCAGCAGATCGCATTGTCGTTACCCACATTAAACCCCTATATTCCGGATAATTTCGCGCTAATTGCCTCAGAGCACACGGCGACTGCCGACAACAGGCTACGTCCACAACTCATACTGAACAAGCCGGGGTTACGCCTGTTTTACATGCCGAGTCAGTACTTTGCCTCTCAGCCTAAAGCGCATATTGCCATCAATTTGCCACATAAAGATGCGCTGGCTTCCGCCCGGCAGCAGGTGCTGTTTGCGCTTAACGATTATCTGGCAGGAATAGCACTCGATCAGCTAGCCTACCAGGCGTCAGTGGGCGGTATTCATTTTTCAACAGCGGCTAACCACGGTTTGTCACTGTATGCCAGCGGTTTTACCCAGCATCTGCCGCGGTTACTCACCGCTTTGGTCGCCGGGTATTCTGGATTTCAGCCAACGCCGGCGCAGTTAACACAAGCTAAATCCTGGTACCGCGAACAATTAGCGGCCGCAGAAGCAGGAAAAGCTTACGATTTAGCCATTGAACCGGCACAACAGCTCTCTCAAGTGCCCTACACTGAACGCCATGAGCGCCGAAAAATGCCTGACACGATCACTGTGCAGGATGTTAGCGACTACAGAGACGATTTACTGAAAAAATCGGCCATAGAAATACTGATAACAGGTAATATGAGCGCCCCTGAGGCGATAACGCTGGCTGAGTCATTGCAGCAGCAGCTGGGTGGTGCAAAAGCGGATCTGTTGTCAGCCAAAGAAGGGTCAGCCAGGAAAGAGGTGATCAGGGAAGAAGTCGTGGTGCAACGGCGGCAGTTAGCGACGCTCCAGCGTACGGTACCCAGCACCGATAACGCACTGGCGGCGGTTTATATTCCCGTCGGGTACAACGAAATGGAAGGGATGGCTTGCAGCGCTCTGCTGGCACACATTATTGATCCCTGGTTTTATCATCAGTTAAGAACGCAGGAACAGCTTGGTTATGCACTATTTTCTTTCCCGATATCGGTAGGGAACCAGTGGGGCATCGGCTTCCTGTTACAAAGCAACAACAAAACAGCGGATTACCTCTGGCAGCGTTATCAGGCATTTTATCCCGAGGCAGAAAAACGTCTGCGGGCCATGCCGCCAGCCGATTTCGCACAATACAAACAGGGGCTGATTAGAAAGTTGTTGCAGCGTCCGCAGACTCTGGATGAAGAAGCCGGGCGCTTTAATAAAGATTTTAACCGGCATAATCATGCTTTTGACAGCCGGGAAAAAATGCTGGCACAGGTGCAGCAACTGACGGTGCAACAGCTGGCGGACTACTTCCACCGGTCAGTTATCACACCCCAGGGGCTGGCACTGCTCTCTCAGGTGAGCGGCAGTGAGGCAACGGCAAACACGCCTGCTTCACCGGCGGGCTGGAAAGCCTATCCCGATACCTCGACGTTACAGAAAACGCTACCATTAACGACCGTGATGAAATGACAGTACTGGCCGCTTCATGCTTCGATCCGCTGCAACTGCCGCTATCGGGTGAGCTATTAATTGAAGCCTCTGCGGGGACGGGGAAAACCTGGACTATAGGCATTTTATATCTGCGTTTACTGCTCGGGTTAGCGAGCAATAACGCCTTGCAACGCCCGCTGACAGTAGAAGAAATTCTGGTCGTCACCTTTACTGAAGCCGCAACAAAAGAGCTCCGGGGACGTATTTTCGCCAACATTCATGCCCTGCGTCGTGCGTGTGTCCACGGGAGCAGCGACTCTCCGGTGCATCAGGCATTGCTGGCTGCCATCCCCGACAACAATAAAGCCCTGTCACTGCTGCTTGCGGCAGAGCGTCAGGCAGATGAAGCCGCCATTTATACCATTCATGGCTTTTGTCAGAGAATGCTAACGCACAATGCCTTTGAATCGGGCAGCCTGTTTGAGCAAACGCTGCTGGAGGATGAACTGCCACTGCGCCGCCAGGCAGTAGCCGATTTTTGGCGGCGTCACTGCTATGGATTACCGCTCCCCATCGCCAGAATGGTGAGCCTGGAATGGAGCGGGCCACAGGCCCTGTTGCAGGATATTTCTCCCTGGCTGCAAGGGGAAGCGCCGCGGCTGCTGCAAACAAACGATGCTAACGTCACTATTGCGGATTGCGGGCACCAGATTATGCAGCTGACCGATGAGGTGAAAACGCAGTGGCGCGCCATGGCTGATGAATTAGCAGCGCTTATCACTCAGTCAGGGGTGGATAAACGCAGTTATAGCGCTAAAAATTTACCCCACTGGCTGGAAAAAGTAACAGCATGGGCTGCTACAGATGATTACCGCTTTCCTCGCGAGCTGGAAAAATTTCGTCAGTCTGTGTTGTTAGAAAAAACAATAAAAACAGCAAAAACAAACACAGGGCAGGCACCGGAGCATGCACTGTTTATCGCTATTGAGCGGTTAACTGAGCAACCACAGCGCTTACGCGCTCTGATTATTGCGCGGGCCATGAGCGAAATTCGTGCCAGTATACAGCAGGAAAAATCTCGGCGGGCTGAACTGAGTTTTGACGATCTGCTGACCCGGCTCGATGTGGCGTTACAGCAGGCAGACAGTGACCGGCTCGCTCAGGCAATCCGCCGCCGCTATCCGGTGGCGATGGTCGATGAATTTCAGGATACTGATCCGCAGCAATACCGTATTTTCCACACCCTTTATGCTAACCAGCCGGATTGTGCTCTGTTGCTGATAGGTGATCCGAAACAGGCGATTTACGCGTTTCGGGGTGCTGATGTTTTTACCTATATGAAGGCTCGCACTGAGGTGAATGCCCGTTATACACTCGAAACAAACTGGCGCTCCTCCCCAGCCATGATAGCGGCAGTGAACCAGCTTTTTCATCAGGCTGATAACCCGTTTTTATTCGCACAGATCCCTTTTACTGCGGCACAGCCCGCGGAAAAAAATGCCCGTCTGGCATTTCGGATGAATGGGCAGACTCAGCCGGCACTGACTTTTTGGCTGCATCCCGGGGAAATAGTCAGCGTCAGTGACTATCAACAGACTATGGCCCGCCAGTGTGCACTGGAAATACGAAACTGGCTGCATGCTGGCCAGCAAAACTGCGCCTGCATCGTGGATGGGGATGGGGATGGGGATGGAGATAGAGATGGGGATGGAGATGAGAATGGAAATGGGACGAGAGAGCGGGCGGTTCAGGCCGCTGATATCAGCATCCTGGTACGCAATCGCACCGAAGCAGCGTTAGTCCGGCAGGCACTCAAAGATTTGGCGATTCCCGCAGTGTACTTATCCGGCAGGGATAGCGTATTCGAAACAGCCGAGGCACAGGATCTGCTCTGGCTGCTACAGGCAGTACTGGCACCCGAGCAGGAGCGTGCGCTGCGCCAGGCCATGGCAACCGGCCTGCTCGGGCTGGATGCGCTCAGGCTGGACGAATTAAATCATAACGAGCACGCCCGCGATCGGCTGGCAGATGAATTTCACGGGCTACGGTCACACTGGCAGCGACGCGGCATATTGCCAATGCTACGCCAGCTAATTACCCGCCGCCACCTTGCTGAAAACTGGCTGGCCAGTAGCGGAGGTGAACGGCGTCTGACAGATGTGCTGCATTTGGGCGAGTTATTGCAGCAGGCGGCAGCGCAGCTTGACGGTGGCTATGCGCTGGTGCGCTGGCTGGCCCGGCAGATTGACCAGCCCAGGCAGCACGCTGAAAATCAGCAACTGAGGCTGGAAAGTGATCGCCATCTGGTACAGATAGTCACCATTCACAAATCTAAAGGTCTGGAATATCCGCTGGTGTGGATACCCTTTGCCGCGGATTATCGCAACCCGCCACACCGCTACTCGCTCTATCACGATCGCCATAATTTTAATGCGCTGCTCGATCTTAGCGATAACGCAGAGAGTAAAATACTGGCCGAAGAGGAGCGGCTGGCAGAGGATTTGCGCTTATTATATGTCGCGCTAACACGGGCAGTCTGCCACTGTAGTCTGGGAATTGCCCCGTTAATTAAGGGCAACCGAACGAAATCGGGTCCCAGTGATCTTCATCAGAGTGCTCTGGGCTGGCTGGTACAGCGTGGCTTGCGCGGGGACGCTGAGTATCTGGCCAGTCAGCTGGCGCTGCTGCAAGATAATACGGCAATTTTTTCGACAGAGGTGCAGGATAAGGCGGTTTTTGTGCCACGTCTTATACCGCCACCACCCGTGGCAGCGAAACATTTTACCCGCTCAGTGCGGAATAACTGGCGTGTCACCAGTTATTCCTGGTTACTGCAATATGGTGTGCAACAGGCGGCGGGATCAACGCCAGCACCTGATGCGCCGCTGAGCGTGCATTCATTTCCGCGCGGCGCCGCGGCCGGTACCTTTTTACACCATCTGCTGGAGAACCAGGATAAACATCCGCTAACGGACGAACACTGGCTGGCAGAGCAGTTATTAAAACAGGGGTTAGAAAAACAGTGGGTAACGGTATTACAGCAGTGGCTCGTTACTATTATGCAAACTCCGCTCAACGCCACAGGCGTGGCCCTGGCAGCACTATTACCGCAACATAAACAGGCCGAACTGCAGTTCTATTTACCGATTGACCACTTATTACAGGCGCCATCGCTCGATAGCCTGATACAAAAGCACGATCCCCTGTCGGCACGCTGCCCACCTCTTGATTTTCAGGATGTCCAGGGGATGCTAAAAGGATTTATTGATTTAGTCTTCCAGTGGCAGGATAAATATTACCTGCTGGATTACAAATCTAACGTTCTGGGTGCAGGCAGCCATGCCTATGACCGTACAGCGATGGAACAGGCGATGGTGGAGCATCGCTATGATCTGCAATATCAGCTGTACACGCTGGCACTGCATCGCTATCTGCGTCACCGGCTGGCCGAATATGATTATCAACGGCATTTTGGCGGTGTTATTTACCTGTTTTTACGCGGCGTTGACGCCCGGTTTCCAGGAAATGGCATCTTTACCTGCCTGCCTCAGGAAAAATTAATCAGTGAACTTGATCGTCTGTTCAGTGGAAAAAACAGTCATGCAACCGGCAGTTAACAGCACGTCTGTTATGATGGCGTTGCTCAGAAAAGCGATGGAACAGGGGTTGCTGCGCCCTATTGACGTGCAGTTTTCCGGCATGATTGCGGCTAAACATGAGCGCTTACTGCAGCTGGCCGCAGCGGTTCTGAGCAGAGAAACGGCGGCCGGTCACACCTGCCTGCCTGTTGAAAACTTACAACCAGAACAACTCTTTGATGGGCGGGTACCTGCTCTCGCCCATGAATTATGGCAGGCGGCCGGGATGCCTGACAGGGCGCGCCGGACAGAAGAGCTCGCCGCTTCGCCCGCCGTCAGCGATGGTTCACAACCCGCACCGCTGGTGCTACAGCAAGGCTGTCTCTATCTGCACCGTATGTGGCAGAGCGAAGGCGTGATTGCCCGATTTTTTTCCCGTGAACACGTTGCAGCAGCGGTGGATGAAGTGCGCGTACGCGCTGTTCTGGATGCACTGTTTCCGGCCGCTGCATCACCAGCGCCCGACTGGCAAAAAATTGCCGCCGCCGTGGCAGTCACCAGTAAAGTGAGCGTCATCGCGGGGGGGCCGGGCACGGGTAAAACCACCACGGTGACGAAACTGCTTGCTGCCCTGCTACAGTTAACGCCGGATTCACGTTTACGTATTCAGTTAACGGCGCCTACCGGTAAAGCGGCGGCCCGCCTGACGCGCTCCTTAGCACTTGCCAGCCATGAGCTGCCGCTCACCAGCGACGAACGCCGGTGGTTCCCGCAGCAGGCGGTGACATTACACCGTCTGTTGGGTGTGCAGCCAGAGAGTCAGTTGCCGCGTTATCATCGAAAAAATAGCCTCAGTCTGGATGTTCTGGTGGTGGACGAAGCAGCAATGATTGACTTAAACATGATGGCATGTCTGACTGAAGCGCTGCCAGACGATGCCCGGGTTATTTTTCTTGGAGACCGTGCTCAGCTGGCCTCTGTTGAAGCGGGTGCCGTTTTTGGCGATATCTGCCGTTTCGCTGAAGCGGGTTATACCGCCGGGCGAGCCGCTCAGTTAACGCGTCTTACCGGTTATTCGCTGCCCGGTTATTCGCTGCCCGGTTATTTACCACAAAAAAGAGAACGGCAGAAACCGGTAATCAGAGTTTGTGACAGCCTCTGCCTGTTGCGTAAAAGTTATCGTTTTAGTCACAGCTCCGGTATCGGTCAGCTGGCTTTGGCGATTAATGCTGGCGCTGGCCAGAGCGCACTATCGCTGTTAACTGCATCATTCAATGCATCATTAAAAGATGTGGAGCATTTTCCCAGTGCTGAACAGGATGACTACCGGGCGTTACTACAGGCCAGCGTTGCCAGCTACCAGGTTTATCTTGGCAGCGTGGCACGACATGCCGATCCGGCGGAAATTTTAACGACTTTTGGTGATTATCAGTTGCTCTGTGCCCTGCGTGAAGGTCCGTTTGGTGTCAATGGGTTAAATGAACGCATCGAGCGGCAATTACAGCAAAATGGTTTGATAACTCCCTTAGTCAGCAGGCGCTATATGAAGTGGTATGCGGGCCGCCCGGTGATGATTAATCGTAATGACAGTGCCCTGGGGTTATTTAATGGTGATGTCGGCGTGGCGCTTTTTGATGTCACTGGCTGCCTGAGAGTCTGGTTCCGGCTGCCCGATGGCGCCATGAAGTCAGTACATCCTGGCCGTTTACCTGAACATGAAACGGCGTATGCCATTACCGTTCATAAATCTCAGGGTTCGGAATTCGCGCATGTTGCACTGGTATTGCCAAATTATTTCTCTTCGGTACTTACCCGGGAGCTGCTCTATACTGCAATCACGCGCGCCCGTCAGCGTTTGACGATTTATGCCGGCCAACAGATTTTTGCCGCCGCCATCGGCAGGTCAACGCAGCGCTGTAGCAGGCTGGCGGAGCGTCTGACAGACTGTGCAACATCGTCATATAAATACCACAATCAGAACCAGGCAGGCAGAGGATGATAAATAAGCGGGTGCATGTATTACTCATGCAACTGCGTCAGCAGGGTATTCGTGATGAACGGTTATTACAAACCATTGCGGATATACCACGTGAACGGTTTGTTGATGAGGCGCTGGCACACCAGGCTTATGACAATACGGCGTTACCGATAGGATTTGGTCAGACGATTTCCCAGCCGTATATGGTGGCACGTATGACCGAATTACTACAGTTAACACCCTCCTCCAGGGTATTAGAAATTGGCACAGGATCGGGTTATCAGACAGCTATTCTGGCCCATCTGGCGCAACACGTTTACTCGGTTGAACGCATCAAGGGGCTACAGTGGCAGGCAAAACGGCGCCTGAAGCAGCTCGATTTGCATAATATCTCCACCCGTCATGCTGATGGATGGGCAGGATGGGCCTCGCGTGGCCCCTTTAATGCCATTATTGTTACCGCAGCCCCATCAGAGATCCCGGGCGCACTGCTACAACAACTGGATGAAGGCGGTATTTTAGTGTTACCCGTTGGTCAGCAATCACAAATGTTAAAATTAGTCCGACGGCATCATAATGAATACTTTACTGAAATCATAGAATCCGTCTGGTTTGTGTCGTTGCTCCAGGGAGCATTAGCATGATTCATGCCTGGATTCTCCGCTTTTCATTCTATGGAGGGAAGCATGGACACTGAAAGCCCAATAACTGCCTGGCGCCGGATGATAGTGTGCATGGTCGTCAGTTTGTATGTCGCAGGCTGTACTAATGGCGCTTCAACATCCGCACCTATCAGTCGCATTGGTAGCGGGCATTTCTTAACAGCGGCGGAACAGGGCGCCAATGGCAACGGCAGTTACAATCGTAATTACAACAGCATTCCCAAAGGCAGTTATTCTGGTAATACCTATACCGTTAAGCGTGGCGACACGCTGTTCTACATAGCCTGGATAACAGGCAGTGATTTTCGTGAATTAGCAGACAGGAACAGCATCGCCAGACCCTACAATTTACGCCCAGGCCAAACGCTGCGCCTGGGTGACGCTTCGGCCGGGATGTTAACTGCAACTGACGCCACATCTGGCGGTCTGCCGGCACCGCCATCTGGCCGCCAGATGCAGACAGAACAGATTGATTCCCCATCAATAAACGGGTATCCTGGTGAAAGTAATGTTGCAGTAAGGTTAAATAAAAAATATTTTATTGTTAATAAAAAAACTTCTGGTAGTGTATCCGACAGCGCTGTAAATATGGCTGGAAGTAACGGCGATCGGGTGAATCCCTGGATATGGCCGACTGAAGGAAAAATTATCGACGGATTTTCGGCCGTCGAGGGCGGCAATAAAGGCATTGATATCGCCGCAGAACGCGGAAAGCTGATCGTCGCGGCGGCTAGCGGGCGAGTCGTTTATGCAGGAAATGCGCTGCGCGGTTACGGTAATCTGATCATTATTAAACACAACGATGACTATCTGAGCGCTTACGCTCATAACGATACGATACAGGTGCGTGAACAGCAAGAAGTGAAGGCTGGAGAAAAAATAGCCACTATGGGAGGCAGCGGAACCGGTTCGGTCAGGCTGCATTTTGAAATTCGTTACAAAGGAAAATCGGTAAACCCGCTGCGTTACCTTCCGCAGCGATAAATTGGGCAAAACGGTGTTGCTATTTTGCCCGCCACATGACGGGCAGGTAGAGCATATGAGTCAGAATGCGCTGAAAATTAAAGAATCAGATGAAGATGAAATTTTTGATGAAAACATAGAGACAGAAATTTTTGATGACACTATCTCACCTGCTGACGAATTCACTGGTATTGACCCAGAAATTGACCCAGAAATTGACCCAGAAATTGACCCGGAAATTGATCCAGAAGAAGAGGGTCTGTTATCTCAGACGGTGAGCCAGCGAGCTCTGGATGCAACGCAACTTTATCTCGGTGAAATTGGTTATTCACCCTTACTGACAGCTGAAGAAGAAATTTATTTTGCCAGACGTGCCCTGCGGGGTGATCTGTCGTCCCGGCGGCGTATGATTGAGAGTAATCTGCGGCTGGTGGTAAAAATTGCCCGTCGTTATGGCAATCGCGGTCTGGTTTTGCTGGATCTTATTGAAGAAGGCAATCTTGGTCTGATTCGCGCGGTAGAAAAATTTGATCCGGAGCGCGGTTTTCGCTTTTCAACGTACGCCACCTGGTGGATCCGCCAGACTATCGAACGGGCGATAATGAATCAGACTCGTACCATCCGGCTGCCGATTCATATTGTCAAAGAATTAAATATTTATCTGCGTACTGCACGTGATCTCGCTCATAAGCTGGACCATGAGCCCAGTGCAGAAGAAATTGCTGAAAAACTTGACAAGCCCGTTGATGATGTCAGCTGGATGCTACAGCTTAATGAACGTGTTACTTCAGTTGATACCCCGCTGGGCGGCGATTCCGATAACGCCCTTGTGGATATGCTTTCTGATGAAAATCAAAATGGGCCTGAAGATACCACCCAAAATGCAGATTTGAAAAAAAGCATCGTTAACTGGCTGTTCGAACTGAGCGCCATACAACGTGAAGTCCTGGCCCGCCGTTTTGGTCTCCTGGGCTATGAAGCTGCCACACTGGAATATGTTGGCCAGGAGATTGGCCTGACCCGTGAGCGGGTGCGACAAATTCAGGTAGAAGGGTTACGACGTCTGCGCGATATATTACAGACACAGGGACTCAGTATTGAAGCGCTGTTCCGCGACTAGCGTCGATCCATAATCAGAGCATCTTTAATTAAAGCATCTTTTTTAATCGATATATCCATTCAAGGGCCTGCCTGGGTGAAAGAGCATCGGCATCCAGTCGTTTAAGCATTGCTATCAACGGTGCGCTTGTATCACTTTTTCCGGTTAATAACTCTTCCTGTCCGATTAATAACTCTTCCTTCGTTGCACTGGCAGGGGATGGCGTTGCTGAAACGCATTCCAGTTCCTGGAGTTTTTGCCTGGCGCGCTGAATGACGCCACGCGGGAGACCGGCCATAGCAGCAACAGCAAGACCATAACTTTTACTGGCAGCACCATTCTGGACACTGTGCATAAAAGCAATGGTATCCCCGTGTTCCCGCGCATCAAAATGCACATTTGCAACAGCCGCGATTTTTTCAGGCAGCCTGGTGAGTTCAAAATAATGGGTAGCGAACAGTGTCATCGCTTTGATATCACAGGCCAGGTTTTCAGCACATGCCCATGCCAGCGATAAACCATCATAAGTGGATGTACCACGACCAATTTCATCCATCAGGACCAGGCTGCGTTCGGTAGCATTGTGCAGGATATTAGCGGTTTCTGTCATTTCCACCATAAAGGTAGAACGGCCTGATGCTAAATCGTCGGAGGCACCAATACGGGTAAAGATACGATCAACAGGGCCAATACAGGCCTGCTGAGCGGGAACAAAGCTTCCCACATAAGCCAGCAGCACGATAAGCGCTGTCTGACGCATATAGCTGAAGTCATATAAATTGACTTAAAATAATGCATTAGAAAAGAGGTCATGAACATCACATCTTAATTTTCTACGAAGGGCTTTAGCCTGAGCCCATTTATGCTCAATGGGGTTGAGGTCAGGAGAATAAGGAGGCAGGTATTC
>CANJWD010000033.1 GCA_947478475.1 Enterobacterales bacterium | reverse complement strand
TGCACGGCTGGCAGTACTCGATTACCTGGCTTATTACAACAGCAAACGTCCGCACACCGTACTGGGGTATCTTTCCCCAATGAAATATGAACAGTTATCGTTAGTCGGGGTAGCTTAACAAAGTGTCCGGTTTTACTTGACCATTACAAATAGATTCACGTACTATCCTGGACCAGGGTGGGGCAGAATCTTTACTGGGTATGGGTGATATGCTCTATCTGGCACCCAATTCTTCAACTCCTGTACGAGTTCATGGTGCATTTGTCCGCGATCAGGAAGTTCATGCCGTGGTTAATGACTGGAAAGCCCGTGGACGTCCACACTATATCGATAACATCTTGCAGGGCAACATCGATACAGAAAACGGTTATTCAAACCTGGAAAATAACGAAGAATTGGATCCACTGTTCGATCAGGCGGTCATTTTTGTGCTGGAAAAACGCCGCGCTTCCATTTCCGGTGTCCAGCGCCAGTTTCGTATCGGTTATAACCGTGCCGCACGGATTATTGAGCAAATGGAGCTACAGCAGATTGTCAGCACACCAGGACATAACGGTAATCGGGAAGTATTAGCCCCGTCGCCGCATGAATAGTCACTGGCAGTCGCTGCCGGACAAAATTTGAAAGTTTGTTTTGCATTGAAGGGTGCATTGAATAAGGGAAATTTGAATCTGATGAACACACTGATGAAAACACTAATGAAAAACCTGCTGCTATCCGGCGTGCTGTTTTCAGCGCTTTCCGGCACGGCTGTTTTTGCTCACTGCGCAAACCATGAACTGCAAAATCGCCTGAATAAAATTAGTAGCTTTTCTGCTGATTTTTCACAGACGGTCACCGGTGCTGATAGCACATTGATACAACAGGGCAGGGGCCAGTTATCAATGCAACGCCCCAATTTATTTAACTGGCACACGACGGAACCTGACGAAAGCATCCTGATCTCTGACGGCAATACGCTATGGTATTACACGCCATTTGTCGAACAGGTCACTGCCCGCTGGTTGAAAAATACCACTGCTGACACGCCCTTTATGCTGCTTACGCGCAATAATCCTGATGACTGGAAACAGTACAATATCAGCCAAAAAGGGGATGATTTTCAGCTTATTCCTAAAGCAGTGGAGAATAATACAAAGCAGTTTCAGATTACGGTGACGGCAACCGGAACCATCAAAAATTTTACTGCCATTGAACAGGATGGCCAGCAAACGACTTACCGGTTAATAAACCAGCAAAATGGAACTATTAATAGCGCTAAATTTACCTTTGTTCCCCCTCAGGGGGTGACGCTGGACGACCAGCGTCAGTGAGATTCGCGTGAGTAATTTGCCCCTCGATCTCTGCCAGAATCAGCCACTGGCGGCACGTATGCGGCCATTAACTCTGGAGCAATATACCGGTCAGCAACACTTATTAGCGCCGGATAAAGCATTAGCCAAAGCAATAAAAGCCGGGCAGCTACATTCGATGATCCTCTGGGGCCCCGCGGGTTGTGGAAAAACCACCCTGGCAGAGTTAATAGCACGTTATGCCAAAACCACGATGGAACGTATCTCCGCGGTGACTGACGGAATCAAAGAGATCCGCACCGCTCTCGGGCATGCTCGCCAGAACAGCGCCGCGGGGCGGCGTACTATTCTGTTTATCGATGAAGTCCATCGTTTCAATAAGAGTCAGCAGGACGCCTTTTTACCTCACATGGAGGAAGGCACCATTACGTTTATTGGTGCGACCACTGAAAATCCTTCATTTGCACTGAATGCTGCACTGCTCTCAAGATCACGTGTCTGGCTGCTAAAAACACTCGCAGTAACAGAGGTTGAACAGGTCATTAAGCAGGCGCTGACGGACACTCAGCGCGGTTATGGCGGACAAAATATCCACCTCATGGATGAAACATTGCATTTATTAGCAGTGTCAGCAGGGGGTGATGCCCGGCGGGCGCTCAATCATCTGGAAATGATGGTAGATATCGTAGAAACAGATGCCTTGGGTTGCCGCATGCTGACACCAGCGCTATTACGGACAGTCGCGGGTGAACGCAGTGCGCGTTTTGATAACCGGGGCGATCGCTGGTACGATCTGACCTCAGCATTACATAAATCGATCAGAGGCTCGTGCCCGGATGCCGCACTTTACTGGTATGCGCGTATTATCACTGCCGGTGGTGACCCTCTGTACGTTGCCCGTCGCCTGCTGGCGATTGCCTCCGAAGATATCGGCAATGCCGATCCCAAAGGAATGCAGGTCGCTGTCAGCGCCTGGGACTGTTTTTCCCGTGTCGGGCCCGCTGAAGGTGAAAGAGCCATTGCACAAGCGGTCGTTTACCTGGCCTGTGCGCCAAAAAGTAATGCCGTCTACAATGCCTTCAACGCTGCACTACAGGATGCGCGTGAAAAACCAGATTATGATGTGCCTGAACATTTACGCAATGCACCCAACGCATTGATGAAAGCAGTGGGTTTGGGCGCCGGCTACCGTTATGCTCACCATGAGCCTAATGCCTATGCAGCAGGTGAGAGCTATTTTCCGCCAGAACTGCAGGGTACTCAATATTATCTGCCTCAGCCCCGCGGGCTTGAAGTGAAGATCGCTGAAAAACTGGCATGGCTGGCTGAACAGGATAACAATAGCGTGGTAAAACGCTACCGCTAATGCTTTTGCTAATATAAAGTCAATAAAATGATTTTTTTAATCACCACAGGCAGCAAACTCACATGCTTGATTCCAATATGTTGCGCCATGACCCGGATGCCGTCGCTAAAAAACTGGCTGTCAGAGGTTTCACCCTTGATGTAACTACCCTGCGCAAGCAGGAAGAACGCCGTAAAATTTTACAGGCAGAAACCGAAACTCTGCAGGCAATGCGTAATTCGTGCTCGAAATTAATTGGGGCGGCAAAGACACGGGGTGAAAATAGTGACCCCTTATACATTGAGTCCTTATACACTGAAGTTAATGCGCTGAATGAACGTCTGAATCAGGCTAAAACAGAACTGGAACAACTACAGAAAGACATTCTAAACCTTGCTCTGTCAATACCTAACCTCGCACATGATTCTGTGCCGCTGGGTAGCAATGAGCATGATAATGTGGAAATCAGCCGCTGGGGGAAGTTGCGGCAATACGATTTTACGGTCCGTGATCACGTCGCACTCGGTGAAATAAATTCGGGGCTGGATTTTGCTGCTGCCGCTAAACTGACCGGAACGCGTTTCGTAGTAATGAAAGGTCAGACTGCACGTCTGCATCGGGCACTGGCGCAATTCATGCTGGATCTGCACACGGAACAACACGGTTATCAGGAAATGTACGTCCCCTATCTGGTCAACCAGGAAACGCTCTATGGGACAGGCCAGTTGCCAAAATTCAGTGACGACCTGTTTCATACCCGACCACTGGCAGAGCAGTCTGGCAGTAGTGCTTATGCATTAATTCCAACGGCAGAAGTCCCGCTGACAAACCTGGTACGCGACGAAATTTTGCCCGAAGAGACGCTGCCATTAAAAATGACCGCACTCACGCCCTGTTTCCGGTCTGAGGCGGGCGCCTATGGCCGTGATACGCGCGGCCTGATCCGCATGCATCAGTTTGATAAAGTCGAACTGGTGCAAATTGTACGGCCAGAAGACTCCATGGCAGTGCTGGAAGAGCTAACAGGGCACGCTGAAAAGGTGCTACAGCTACTCCAGCTACCCTACAGAAAATTGCTGCTCTGTAGCGGTGATATGGGTTTTGGTGCCTGTAAGACATACGATCTGGAAGTCTGGCTACCGGCACAGAATACCTATCGTGAAATTTCTTCCTGCTCTAATATGTGGGATTTTCAGGCCCGCCGCATGCGGGCCCGCTACCGCACTAAAACCGATAAAAAACCCCGTCTGGTCCATACCCTCAATGGTTCCGGTCTGGCCGTGGGGCGCACCTTAGTCGCCGTGCTGGAAAACTACCAGCAAGCTGATGGCCGCATTCAGATCCCCGACGTATTGCGCCACTATATGGGTGGCCTGGATTATATTGGCTGAAAATAAGTTACCGTTATGGAAACCTGCCAGGCAGCAGCGCGCATCGTGACCAGATGACTCTGGCCACGGGCAACCTTATCGGGTAGCATTAAAAGCCTTTTTATTGCTGTTGGAAAATTGCTGTTGAAACGATGCATCTCTCGCTCATGAATCAGGCCGTGAAAAAAATACTGGTAACCTGCGCGTTACCCTATGCTAATGGTGCTATCCATCTCGGCCACATGCTGGAGCACATTCAGGCAGATATCTGGGTACGCTACCAACGCATGCGTGGCCATCAGGTTCATTTTATCTGTGCGGATGACGCCCACGGCACAGCCATTATGCTCAAAGCAGAGCAACTTGGCATCGCACCGGAACAGATGCTTGCACAAATAAACCACGAACATCAGCAGGATTTCGCCGGTTTTGCCATCAGTTACGATAACTACCATTCCACCCATAGCGCGGAAAATCGCACATTATCCAGTCTGATTTACCAGCGTCTAAAGGATAACCACTACATTCAGCACCGGGCTATAGCTCAGCTATTTGATCCTGAAAAAGAAATGTTTTTGCCCGATCGCTTTGTAAAGGGCGGTTGTCCTAAGTGTCACTCTCATGACCAGTACGGTGATAACTGCGAAGTGTGCGGTGCCAGCTACAGTGCAACCGAACTGATCAATCCTAAATCGACAGTGTCCGGCGCCACCCCGGTGATGCGCAGCTCCGAACACTATTTCTTTGATTTGCCAGCGTTCAGCGACATGCTGCAGCGATGGATTCGTTCAGGCGCCCTGCAGGAACAGGTTGCCAACAAAATGCAGGAATGGTTTGCCGCAGGCTTGCAACAATGGGATATCACCCGTGATGCGCCCTACTTTGGTTTTGAAATCCCGGACGCACCGGGTAAATATTTTTATGTCTGGCTGGATGCCCCCGTCGGTTACATGAGTGCGTTTAAAAATCTTTGTGATAAACACGGCGATCTCGATTTTAATGAATTCTGGCACAGGGACAGTACGACCGATCTTTACCACTTTATTGGTAAAGATATCGTTTACTTTCACAGTCTGTTTTGGCCCGCCATGCTGGAGGGCAGCGGCTTCCGAAAACCCACAGCCCTTTTTGTGCACGGTTATCTCATGGTGAATGGTGCCAAGATGTCTAAATCACGCGGTACGTTTATTCAGGCCAGCATCTACCTGCAACATTTTGATGCCGACTGCCTGCGTTATTACTATGGCGCCAGGCTCTCATCACACATCGATGACATTGATCTTAATCTGGGTGATTTCGTCCAAAAGGTAAATGCTGATATTGTTAATAAAGTGGTCAATCTCGCTTCGCGTACCGCTGGCTTTATCAACAAAAAATTCTCAGGCCAGCTGGCAGACACTCTGGCAGACCCCGCTCTTTACGAACAATTTACCCATGCTGCCTGTAGTATCGCTGACGCCTACGATCGGCGTGAATCAGGAAAAGCCCTGCGGGAAATCATAGCACTGAGCGACGTGGCTAACCGGTATATCGATGAGCAGGCACCCTGGGTGCTAGCCAGACAGGCTGGCAGTGATGCAGAACTACAGGCTATCTGTTCGATGGGAATCAATTTATTTCGCATATTGATGATTTACTTAAAGCCGGTTTTACCTGGCCTCAGCCAGCGGGCCGAAGCTTTCCTGAATACGCAGTTATGCTGGGATGATCTCACGACCCCGTTAACCAGCCACCTGATTAATCCCTTTACTCCGCTGTTTCAGCGCATTGATATGGATAGCGTGGACAGGATGCTGAATGCGTCAAAAGAGAGTCTGTAAACGGCACTCAACCGGGCTTAACACACAACTATTGATTTGATTTGCCAGTATCGGTATCTTTTTTGGCCAAAGCGGCCAATTTTTCAAGCAAATAACGCAATTTTTCCGGGCAGCGCAACGCCAGCGCTCTTAATTCTGCGGCACTTTCCTGGCTTAACTGACGCAGTGATGCCGGGTTTTCACTATCCTGCTGTATTTTTGCGCCTGTTTTCTCAAAATTACTTCTTGCAGCCATTAACGCAGGATTTATCTTTATGTCGATTGACGATAATGATGGTAGAATTCGCGCACGTAGCGCAGAGAGTAAATGAGATTGTTCGTAGTATAATCGCATCCTCCAGCTGGCGCTGGCTGTTTCCAGTACTAAAACATTATATCGATAATTCGCAACCCGGCACCAGGGATGCAATTGTGCGGGGAGAAGCATCGTCACCTCACGATTAATTTTGTGTAATGCAAAAACTTTTTCTTTCACCTTTAGTAATACGCTTTTTTCTGCGTCGGGTTCGTTATTGAGCAAGTCATCTAATGTCTGTGGGCGGCTGTCGCGCATGGAAGGCGCTCCGGTGGATGCTAAGTGTGTGATAAACATTCTAAATCGCGGGTGACAATTTAGCAGATGTTATTCACAGCCACACCTTCTTTAAAACAGTGATGGCGTAGCATGTCATAGTGTGCAATTAAGTTTTCAGGTACATCGGCGGCGTTGTAAGAGATATAAGATAATGTTTATCAAACTATTAACTAAAATTTTTGGCAGTCGTAATGATCGAATTTTACGTAGCATGCGTAAAGCGGTGGATCTTATTAATCGTCTGGAGCCTGATCTTGAAAAGCTGACAGATGAACAAATAAACGCTAAAACGAATGAATTTCGGGCACGTTTAGCAAAAGGAGAAACACTGGAAAATTTGATTCCAGATGCTTTCGCAGTGGTACGTGAAGCCAGTAAACGACTCTTCGGTATGCGTCACTTTGATGTTCAGTTATTAGGCGGTATGGTGCTTAATAATCGTTGCATTGCGGAAATGCGTACCGGTGAAGGCAAAACCCTAACGGCCACCCTTCCCGTTTACCTGAATGCATTAAGTGGGCGCGGTGTGCACGTGGTAACAGTGAACGACTATTTGGCACAACGTGATGCTGAAAATAATCGCCCGCTCTTCGAATTTCTCGGTATGTCTGTTGGCATTAACTTATCCGGCATGTCAGCGCCCGCTAAGCGTGCGGCTTATGCCGCTGACATTACTTATGGTACTAATAATGAGTACGGATTTGATTACCTGCGCGACAATATGGTGTTCAGCCCGGCAGAACGCGTCCAGCGTAAATTGCATTATGCGCTGGTGGATGAGGTAGATTCCATTCTCATCGATGAAGCACGCACTCCGCTGATTATATCAGGGCCTACAGAAGATAGCTCTGGGATGTATATCGAAGTGAATAGCTTAATTCCGCGATTAATTCGTCAGGAAAAAGAAGATTCAGAAGCCTTTCAGGGTGAGGGGCATTTTTCTGTGGATGAAAAAGCACGCCAGGTCCATTTGACGGAGCGAGGTCTGGTGCTTATTGAGGAGTTGCTGGCGGAGAGCCACATGATCAAAGAGGGCGAATCTCTCTATTCACCCGCTAACATTATACTGATGCACCATGTCACAGCAGCGTTACGTGCACATGTACTTTTTACCCGCGATGTTGATTATATCGTCAGGGACGGTGAAGTAATTATCGTTGACGAACATACTGGCCGTAGCATGCAAGGGCGCCGCTGGTCTGATGGATTACACCAGGCAGTTGAAGCAAAAGAGGGGGTTGAGATACAGAACGAAAACCAGACACTGGCTTCAATTACCTTCCAGAATTATTTTCGTATTTATGAAAAACTGGCCGGCATGACCGGGACCGCAGACACGGAAGCATTTGAATTCAAATCTATTTATAAGCTCGATACTATCGTAGTACCTACTAACCGTCTCATGATACGCCAGGATCTGGCTGATTTAGTCTACATGAGTGAAATGGAAAAAATTGGCGCAATCATTGAAGATATCCGTGAGCGTACAGCCAACGGGCAGCCAGTATTAGTAGGAACAATCTCAATTGAAAAATCTGAACTGATAGCACGTGAATTAACCAAAGCGGCTATTGAACATAAGATATTAAACGCGAAATTCCATGCAATGGAAGCCGATATCATTGCACAGGCCGGCCAGCCCGGCGCAGTGACCATTGCAACTAATATGGCAGGCCGGGGCACGGATATCGTTTTAGGTGGTAGCTGGCAGAGTGAAATTGCACGGCTAAAACAACCAACTGAGGCGCAAATTACCCGTATCAAAAAAGCGTGGCAAATTCGTCATGATGCAGTGCTGACTTCTGGCGGTCTGCATATTATCGGTACGGAACGCCATGAATCTCGTCGTATCGATAATCAACTGCGCGGGCGTGCCGGTCGGCAGGGTGATGCGGGATCGTCGCGTTTTTATCTGTCGATGGAAGATGCATTGATGCGTATTTTTGTGCCAGATCGTATATCTGGCATGCTGCGCACGGGGATGCAGCCGGGTGAGGCGATTGAATATCCGTTGATAACAAGAGCCATTGCGAATGCGCAGCGTAAAGTAGAAAGTCACAATTTCGATATTCGTAAACAGCTGCTGGAATACGATGATGTTGCCAACGACCAGCGGCTGGCTATTTATAGCCAGCGTAACGAATTACTGGATATTTCTGATGTAAGTGAAACCATCAATAGCATCCGTGAAGATGTCTTAAAAGTAACTATCGATACTTATATAACACCTCAGTCTCTGGAAGAGATATGGGATATCCTAGGGCTAGAGCAATGCCTGAAAGATGATTTTGATTTAAATCTGCCGATTGCACTTATGCTGGATAAGGAACCGCAACTGCATGAAGAGACGTTGCGAGAACGTATTTTTCAGGGCGCTCTGGAAGCTTACCAGCGTAAAGAACAGATTGTTGGTGTTGAAATAATGCGTAATTTTGAGAAAGGGATAATGCTACAAACACTGGATTCACTGTGGAAAGAGCATCTTTCTGCAATGGATTATTTACGTCAGGGAATTCATTTGCGTGGCTACGCGCAGAAAGACCCCAGGCAAGAATATAAACGCGAATCCTTTGCCATGTTTTCCTCAATGCTTGAATCGCTGAAATATGCAGTGATCAGTACACTGAGTAAAGTACAGGTTAGCATCCCCGAAGAAGCGCAGATGCCAGAGCGACAACGCCGCGAAGCAGCACAATGCTCACCTGAACAATATTCATCTGAACAATATTCATCTAAACAATTTTTGTCTGAACAACAAAACCTTAGCCCTCATAATAATAGCGCTGTGCTGCCCGATTCCGATAAATCCGATAAAAAAATCAGGCACGTCATGGCGAATACTGAACGTAAGGCAGGGCGCAATGATCCCTGTCCGTGTGGCTCAGAGAAAAAATATAAGTACTGCCACGGACAGCTTATGTTCCTAACCCGTGACGCGTCTGCCCACAAAAAAGGAAGCCAGTGAGTGGCACTTCCTGAATCCATTTTCGCGGAGTTCAAACAGTGACCGAAATGAACGTCCTTGATCTATTCCTGAAAGCAAGCCTGCTGGTGAAGCTTATCATGTTGGTATTGGTATTTTTTTCTGTGGTCTCATGGACGATTTTTATTCAAAAAACACGCCTGCTAAATGCGGCTATTCTGGATACAGAAGCGTTCGAAGATAAGTTTTGGTCCGGTATAGAGCTCTCTCATTTATACCAGCAGAGCCTCTCCCGGCGCGACAGCCTAAGTTGTTCAGAACAAATTTTCTATTCCGGTTTTAAGGAGTTTGCGAGTTTACATCGGGCCAATAGCTATGCTCCGGAAGCTGCGGTCGATGGCGCCGCGCGGGCAATGCGTATTGCGATGAATCGTGGACTGGAACTGCTGGAAAACCGTATTCCCTTTCTGGGAACCGTCGGTTCCATCAGTCCTTATATCGGGCTATTCGGTACTGTTTGGGGAATTATGCATGCTTTTATTGCTCTTGGTACTGCGAAACAGGCAACCCTGCAAATGGTGGCACCCGGTATCGCTGAAGCGCTGATCGCCACTGCAATTGGTTTATTTGCTGCCATCCCCGCCGTCATGGCGTATAACCGACTCAACCAGCAAATGAATCAGCTTGAGCGGAACTATGACAACTTTATCGAGGAATTTGTTGCCATACTGCACCGTCAGGCATTCGCCAGGGGCGATAGCAAAAAGCAGGAGAGATAACATGGCACGAATATGTGGTCGTTACCGTCGTGAATTGAAGTCGGAAATTAATGTTGTTCCTTTGCTTGACGTACTGCTGGTACTGCTGCTGATTTTTATGGCAACGGCACCGGTTATCACTCAAAGTGTTACAGTTGATTTGCCGGATGCCACCAATGCAAAAACAGTCTCTGGCATTGATAATCCACCTGTTATTATTGAGGTATCCGGTGTCGGGCAATACAATCTTCTCGCTGATCATAAGCGGATGGAGCAATTGCCTCAGCTACAGATTATCGCCGAGGCACGGGCGCGTTTGAAAGCCAATACAAAAACAGTATTTTTGATCGGTGGTGCTAAAGATGTTCCTTATAATGAAATTATCAAGGCATTGAATATGTTGCATCAGGCTGGTGTCACTTCGGTAGGTTTAATGACGCAGTCAATATAAATTCGTATTGATACGAGTATGATTTTTTATTAGGATCTCTGCCCCCACTTTTCAGAGAACCAGGTCCTGGAGTTCCTGTTTTTGGTAACGAAGCGTGGAAAAAAAATTAAGCGAAATGGCAGGATGCGCAGCGCCGTTGCTATTTCGCTCATGCTGCATATGCTGGTAATAACATTACTGGTCTGGGGGCCGTCGACTCAGAATGCTGAATTTGGCAGTGGTGGTACTGAAAGTACTGTTATTGATGCCATTATGGTTGATCCAAAAGCAGTCACACAACACTACAACCGACAACAGCAGCAGCAAATTGATACGACACGTGCACAGGAGCAGCGTCAGAAAAAAGCGTTACAGCAGGCAGAAGAGCTTCAGAAAAAACAAATTGCCGAGCAGCGCCAGCGTTTAAGGGAACTCGAAAAGGAGCGCCTCCAGGCGCAGCTTGCTGCCGAAGAACAACAACGACATGCAGCAGAACAGCAAAAACAGGCCAGCGCCATGGCAACAAAAGCGAAAGAAGAGCAAAAAAAGGCAGAAATAGCAGCTGCGAATGCGAGGGAAAAACAGCTGGAAGCGCAGCGAGCGCTGGCGGAAACCAGACAAAAAGCTATCGCTGAAGCGAAAAAAGCAGCTGAAAAACAGTCCAGTGACGTTGACAAGTTACTCGGCGGGCTGGCCTCCGCTAAAAATGCTCCTCAAACTGGAGTTTCTGCTACAGGCAAAGAGGTCGGTAAAAAAAATGGCGCTTCCACGTCTGATATCAACAATTATCTTGGGCAAATAAAAACGGCGATCGAAGCGAATTTTCATGATGCTGCTCTGTTTAAAGGGCTAACCTGCTCCCTGCGTATCAAACTGGCACCAGACGGAGCAGTGGTTGACGTAAAGGCAGAGGGTGGCGATCCGGCGCTGTGTGCAGCGGCAGTAGTGGCCGCAAGACAAGCCAGAATCCCCAAACCGCCAAGTCAGGAACTTTATGACATTTTTAAAAATGCTCCATTGATTTTTAAACCCCATTGATCGCAGGCGATTGCCTTCCTGGTAACGCAGATACGGAGATGTATGATGAAGCAGCTATCGCACATTGCGCTGGGTTTTTTACTGTTGTGGGCCAGTACACTTCGGGCAGAAGTACGTATTGAAATTACCCAAGGGGTAGATTCTGCCAGGCCTGTCGCCGTTATTCCTTTCAAATGGATGGGTCAGGATAGTCCTCCTGAAGAGGTCGGCAATATTGTCGGGGCGGATTTACGCAATAGTGGCAAATTTAATCCTATTGAAGTTTCCAGAATGCCACAACAGCCAGGCTCTGCAACAGAAGTCATACCCGCCGCATGGACAGCACTGGGTATTGATGCCGTCGTAGTCGGCCGGGTGCAACCCGATGCAGATGGCACCTGGTTAGTCTCATGGCAGCTGGTTGATACGACAGCTGCCCCGGGCAGTGTATTGGCGGAAAATCAGTATAAGGTGACCGGGCAATGGTTGCGTTATGCGGCCCATGCTGCCAGTGATGAAGTATTTGAAAAATTGACCGGAATAAAAGGCGCTTTTCGTACTCGCATCGCTTATGTTGCAAAGACCACTAATTCTCAGTTTCCGTACGAATTACGGGTGTCAGATTACGACGGTTATAACCAGTTCGTGGTTCATCGCTCACCTGAGCCATTGATGTCACCAGCATGGTCGCCAGATGGCAGTAAAATTGCCTATGTAACTTTCGAGAGTGGCCGTTCCGCATTGGTAATACAGCATCTGGCAGATGGTACAACCAGAAAAATTGCGTCTTTTCCACGTCACAATGGAGCGCCTGCGTTTTCTCCGGATGGCACAAAGCTGGTTTTTGCTTTGTCCAAGAGCGGCAGCCTGAATCTCTATGTAATGAATTTAAGTTCCGGCCAAATCAGCCAAATTACCAACAGTCGTAGCAACAATACAGAGCCCTCCTGGTTCCCTGATAGTCAAACCATAGCTTACACCTCAGATCAGGGTGGGCGTCCGCAGCTATATAAAGTGAGTATTGATGGTATACCGCAAAGACTGACGTGGGAAGGTTCTCAAAATCAGAACGCTGATGTCAGCTTCGATGGTAAATTTATCGTGATGGTGAGTGCAAAGGGTGGTGTACAGCACATTACTAAACAAGATCTGGCAACGGGGGCCGTACGCGTTCTAACGGACACGTTCCTGGATGAAACCCCTAGTATCGCACCTAATGGTACTATGGTAATTTACAGCTCATCGCAAGGGCTGGGAACAGTGTTACAACTGGTCTCGACCGATGGGCGTTTTAAAGCGCGTCTTCCGGCAACCGATGGGCAGGTAAAATTCCCTGCCTGGTCGCCCTATTTGTGATACACAGGTAACTATAAAAGGATCGAAAAAACATGCAACTCAATAAAGTGCTAAAAGGGCTTATGCTGGCTGCGCCAGTCCTGGCGATGGTAGCCTGTAGTTCTAAGAAAAGCGCTGATAATGATCAATCTGAAATAAATGGTGCGGGTATTGTTGCTGAAAGTACCAGTTCTTCGGAAGAACAGGCCCGCCTGCGGATGCAGGAACTACAACAGAATAATATCGTCTATTTTGGTCTTGACAAATATGATATCACTGCTGATTTTTCCGGGCTGCTGGAATCTCACGCTGCCTTACTGCGTGATAACCCCTCTTACAAAGTGATCGTTGAAGGGCATGCCGACGAACGTGGTACTCCAGAATACAACATCGCCCTTGGCGAACGCCGTGCAGGCGCGGTGAAAATGTATCTGCAGGGTAAAGGGGTTTCTGCCGACCAGGTATCTATCGTCTCTTACGGCAAGGAAAAGCCCGCGGCACTCGGTCATGATGAAGCAGCGTTTTCCCAAAACCGTCGTGCAGTCCTGGTTTATTAAATAACCGGTATGAATGGTAACTTCAGACGTTACGCTTTAAGTCTGTCATTGCTGGTGGGTGTAGCGGTCCCTTGGGCCGCTACTTCTCAGGCTAATGCCGGATCTGATGCGATGGAGAATCGTATCGCGCAACTAGAGCGAATTTCCAGCGCTCAGGCTGATTTATTGACCCAATTCCAGCAACAACTTTCAGATTCACAGCGCGACATTGATACCTTACGCGGCCAAATTCAGGAAAATCAATACCGCCTCGGGCAGGCAGTCGAGCAGCAAAAGCAAAACTACCAGCAGCCAGAGCGTGTGAATCAGCAAGGTGTACAACATCTTTCAACATCTGTAGCTGAACCAGCAGACACCACCACCAGTGTGAATGCCACGATTGATGCCAAAACAAATGCTGGCGATGAAAATAGTGATTATAGTACGGCGGTTTCTCTATTTATTGATAAAAAACAGTATGATAAATCTATTATAGCATTTCAGAATTTTATTAAAAATTATCCGAAATCGACTTATCAGCCTAATGCAAATTACTGGCTGGGGCAGTTATTTTATAATAAAAACAACAAAGATGATGCGGCTTATCATTATGCCGTGGTTGTAAAAAATTACCCAAAATCACCAAAAAGTTCAGATTCAATGTTAAAAGTGGGCATCATCATGCAGGATCAGGGTCAAACTGACAAAGCCAGGGCCGTTTACCAACAGGTCATCACACTCTATCCCGACACCGATGCCGCTGAGAAAGCAAAAAAACGCCTGAACGGACTTAGCAGATGAGATGGACGTATATGGGATAACTAAGAGCTACAGAACGGAACGATCTGTGTGCGGGGCATCAGGACAGACAATGTGATAAAACTGCGGCAGGATAAAATATTTTTCCTCGCTGATACTCTCAAAACAAAACTGAACCATTCCCTCGCTGGCAAAACCATTGACAATTAACGGCAGGAGCCCCTGCTCAGCGTTGATCTTTGTCTTCGGAACGAATAATTTTTTATCGAAAAATTTCTCATAAAATTCAATGGAATTTTCTATTTTCTGGACTGATACCCCCAACCGATCAAAGCATAAACCCCACATCTGTCCCGCCAGACGAACCACCTTAACCTTCTCTTGTACCTGACAGATACTGGAATGTACCTGACGAGTACTGGAAAGACGCAGTTCAATACATTCAGAAATCAGCGCACGAACGTGTGTACCGATCACACCACGCAAATACCGGCTGTAACAAAAAACATCAACTGATTCTGGCAGAATTGCCTCCTGGTGCATCTTCCCCAGGATCGCTTTTAATGCCTCCAGCATCGCTGGCTCACCAGTGAAATGTAACGTGTGTAATTCATTCCATGAATTACGATACAAGAGATCAACACTGCCGACTAAACATTGCTGCTGTTGCCCAACGTTAAACACATCTAATCCATGCAAATCACAATGTGCCATTCCATGCAAATCACAATGCGCCATTTGATGACAAAATGTCGCAGTAGGATCATGTTCCAGGTTGACAATAACTGCCAGATGACGAATTTCGCATGGGCTGCATAACACTTTAAACGTCGGAGAAGGCGGCCGCAAAGGAAAGTGAAGCGCCATATCGGAGACCAGCTCCTGAAGTTTTATCTGACCGCACTGGGTATGACTTTTGATATATAACCGGGTTTTCGGTGTCAGTAATCCATTAAAATAAGCCCATGCCACCAATTTATTCAGGTAACGGTTATATTCCAGTGGCTGATGACTGACGGCAGCCTGCCCCATCATTGGGATTTGATTGTACAGATACCAGCCGGTACGATTAGTACTGCCAGCCGGTATATGAATAAAAGTCAAATCGTTCTCTGACAAATCAGGTGAAATCTGCGGATTAACCAGCGTTACTTTGCCAGGTAATACTTCGAAGGCAGCATAGAGTTTTCGGGTGAGCACACCGATATCCTGCGGGCTGGCACTGATGCTCAGATTATTACGGCGGGCAAAACGGATAAGGTTACGATAACTTTGCATCATCGCATTTAACAGCTCATTATGCGCATCACGCACCTGTTCAATTTTCCAGGTGGCACGGTTATCCAAAATAGCCAGACGCGCTTCATCCCAGCCCCACTCTCGTACTAAGTGGCGCATTATTTCGCATCGCCACCCGGGGCATTCCTGCATATAAGACAATTTCTCACATACTTTCAAATAAAAACAACGGCGCACCAAATCCAAACGTGCCGTATCCTGAGTTGCTATCAGGTAACGTGTGACACGATCGAGCATCGTATAATAGGCATCGAAATTAAAAGCAACCATTTCTCCGTTATGCTGATATCGTTTAATTTCCATCGACAACAACTGCGTGTCTGGATACTCCCATGAGTAAGCTTCAAGCAATAACGTTTTCAATACTGCTTTGTAAGGAGAGTCAATACTTTTATAAAGCTGCCATAAACTGGCACCGAAATATTCCCCGGCAGAAAGTGTGCTAAGCCCGCCAAGATCCAGCCATTTCTTCGGGCTCAGAATACCCTGTGCATAGAGTGAAAGCGCATATTCATCATAATGTTGTTCTTGTTCAGCGGGGATAATATTCCATAAAATACGTTTCCCAGCCAGGCGTACGGCAGTGCGATAAAATTCATCGAGTAACAGAATATGTTGCGTAGAGCCACAATTTTCGCACCCCAGACTGCCACTAGCGCGGTGGCGAAAACGATTTTTATCAATCAAAAAAAAGTTTACTTCGACACCCTGGAAGGTAGCCCACTGTTCCAGCAAACTGCATTTTTGCTGTAATTGCGCACGCTGCGTATCATTCAGCCACTCCTGGTGGCAGACCCAAATATCCAAATCTGAACTGCCATTCTGACCAAGAGAGGAGGTACTGCCCATGGAATAGACACCGGTGATGGGTAATTCAGCATCGCTGTTTTCCTGTTTTGCCACCAGGTAACCGGACCGCGGTTCAATACCAGCATCGACAAGATAGTCAATTTGCATTGCATCAGG
>CANJWD010000032.1 GCA_947478475.1 Enterobacterales bacterium | reverse complement strand
CATGTGATGAAAGTGAAGGAACAAGAAGCCCTCACCTTTGCTGAAACGTCATCCCGTTTCGCTATCAGCATGTCCAGTCTGATGCGCTGGGCTAGAAAACTGCACCCTGTCATGAAACGCAGTAAACCTGCCAGTAAAATAAGCAGTGAGGCCCTGCTGCAGGATATCAGGAACTGTCCTGATTCGTATCTTTACGAGAGAGCTCAGCGTCTGGGAGTCAGTACCACAGGCATTATTCATGCCATGAAACGCCTGAAAATCACCCATAAAAAAAACTTCAGTGCATCCCGTAGCAGATGAGATAAGCAGACAGGAATTTCAGAAGCGGATTGAAGTGCATCAGCGGGCAGGCATAGCAGTGATATACGTCGATGAAAGCGGTTTTGCGCATGACCAGCCGCGCACACATGGCTGGTCAGTCAGAGGGGAGCGCTGTTATGGCACGCAGGACTGGCAGGCAAGGGGCCGTACTAACGTTATCGGGGCATTACTCAACAACAGGCTGCTTAATGTGGGATTGTTTCAGGGCAGTATCAACAGCGATGTGTTTCATGCTTGGCTGATACAGGAGCTGTTACCTCAGGCCCCTCCTGAAGCCGTGATAGTGATGGACAACGCAGCCTTTCACAAACGTCATGACATTCAGGCAGCGATAAAACAAGCAGGTATGACGCCAGAATATCTGCCGCCTTATTCTCCAGACCTTAACCCCATTGAACATAAGTGGGCACAGGCGAAAGCCTTGCGTAGAAAGAGGAGATGTGATGTCCATGAGCTCTTTTCTGACGAGTTATTTTAATGTCAATTTATAGGGATTTAGCTATATATTGCCAGAATTAGGGCAGCAGAAGTACTGCTGGCAGAGGCAGAGCGCTACCTGGCTGTAAATGAAAATGTATTCATCCAGCAACTCAAGCAGTGTCTGGAAAAAGCGCTCGCATTGACAGATACCGCCATAGAGTTAGATGCACTGAGGAGGGCGCCTGCCGGTCCCCTTGGCGAAACGGCTGGCGAAACGGCTGCCGAGAGCGTACGCAACACTATTGTGGAGCGCTGGCTGCTACCGCCTGAGGGTGTTGAAAATAACCGAGAAAGCACAACTCACTACAAAAAGCAACTCATTCTTCAGCTGGAAGATGACCCTGTCGTTGCTAAAGCAGCCGCCATGCTGGCGGGCAAACACCCGGAAAGCAGCATTCTGGTAAAGCTGGATAACGAGGGCAACTTTCGTGTTTTAGAGCGAGCAATAACGCCTGATGGCCAGGTGCACTGGTCTGGCTTATCCGCCGCTGATTCTGCGAAGCGGTTACAGGAAGCATTCAGCACTCTGAAGGGCAGCGTGCGATGGCAACTCGTCGGTCATGGGCGCACCGCCAACAGAGAAATCGATGGACGCAACAACACTACTCTGGCCGGTCTGGAGCCGGAAGCTCTGGCTAACAACCTGAAAACCTTAGCAACCGCCACAAGGTGCACCCCAGATTATATCAGCCTGGTGGGCTGTGCACTGACGGGGGCGGCGGATATGGAAAACAGTTTTGCGGGCCGTCTTACCGTCAGCCTCTATAAAAAGAGCATGGCCGTGACAGTGGCAGCGCGAGCTGAGTTACTGTAGGTGAATGACGGAGGAAAAAAAACCAGCAGAGCTGAAAATAGCACCGGGCAGAAAGCCGATAAAATACTTTTTTACTACAGTGAGGGAAGATTACATACCACCCGGTTGGGTGAAGAGATATTTGAGGCGCTGTGGCAAAATAAGCTGGTGACCAGACTTATTCAGGTACTTGATTTAATGGAACAATTACGCAAGGTGCCTGAAACAGAGAGAGCAGACTTAGACAACAGCCAGCGCGCTCTGTTGAGTGAATTCTTCCCCACGGAGAGAGGGAAGCTGGATGAAGTCAAAATAAAGATCCTCCTGAGTGATAAAGGTAGTTTGCTGGCGTGGAACCAGCAAGTGATTCACCTGCTACAGACACCGGATATTCATCCTGAATTAACAGATCTAAAGGGGCATGAGGCACTGGAGCGTAGTCAGGCATGGCTAAACCAGCAAGAGGGTGAAAGTGAGGTCTGGCAGAGCATTGCTAACAAAGCGGCAGCAGAGCAGGGCAGCGAGGTGCGTTTTTATATGGCGCCCCAGGGGCTCTACCTGAATCAGGATCGCCTGAATAGCCGTGCCTTAGGCTTCGCGTGGCTTTTTATGCATGAAAAACGTCCGGAGAAGAGTCAGCAGCTCTTAAAGGCCCTGGACATCCACATTAAAATCAACGAACAGCTCCCTTTTGGTCCCCTTGCCGCGCCGGACCAGCAGCAACTTAATGCGTTTCGTTCATTTTTTATCCGACTAAAACAAGAGGGAGGAAAAGCCGCTGCGGACCTCAGGCAGGTTCAGGATATTGGGAAAGAGGGGCATTATTTACTGCAAGCGGGAGAACGGACCGTGGCGGTCAGCATTAACCGTCAGACGCATCGTTTTGCTATCTATAACCCGGATGCCGGTGAATTAATCTTTAGCGGAGAGCGTGCCTGGCAGGACTTTGAGGCGCTATTAACGGCATGGAAAGAGAAACTACCCGCAACGGTAACCGTCGAGTATTATCAGGTCGACCTTACGCAGACCATAAAAAAACTGCCAGCCTTAAACGAGCTGCCCGCACTGCTTAGTAACGTTAAAAGTGAACAGCAGCGCATGTATAACGCGCCGGAAATAACGCTTCATGGGAGTAAAATACGGCCACTGGAACTGGCGCTCATGGGTGCAACAGTAGAGGGCCAGCCCCTGACCAGCGACCATTTAAGGGAGCGATACTTAGCCGAAAAATTACAGTTTGAGCCACAACCTCTCCTCGATTTTTTCAGACATGCCACAGACAGCCAGGTAAAACGCGCCTTATGTTTTCTTAACAAACACTACCAGAAAGTTCAGGAAAACCGGGACACCCTCTTCCTGTGGAGTCAGAGCGTCAGCCAGGCGCTGAAGAAAACAACAGAAACGCTCCTCCGGCAAATTAAAAACACGACAGCTGAGCAGATGAATGGCCGCTGGATCGGCGGGTTCAGAAAAAGAGTGCCCACTGTAGAAACCTTCCATAAAGTTAGCGGGCATACGGGTAACGCATTGCAGGCCTACGGTTATATCAGCGCCGTACGCTGCCTGGCGCACTACAGAGCGGCGCTCAGGGTGCCTGAATTAACAGATAAAGAAAAAGACGCGTTACATTTTCACTACAGACTGGCCCAGACCTCCCTTGGCAGCAATATTGCTGCCGACCTGGTGCAATTTGGTCTCGGTAAAACAGTGAATTTTCATGGCAAGGTCGTGCAAGGTTTAGCGACGCCCAGCAGCCGCTTAAGTAAAATGATGGCCAAAGTGGGGGGGAGTAAACTGGCTCGTTTCGGAGGGGCGGTTATGGGCGGATTGACCAGCGGCTTTAATTTTTATGACGCTTGGGAAAATTTCTCTCAGGCTACCCAGGAAACTGACTCAAAAAAACAGCAAGACCTTATTGTCAACGGCAACTTTTCCCTGGCCGGGGGAGTGACAGGCCTGGGGATGGCCGGCGCTGGCATGGCTGCCGCGGCTGGCTCAGCGGGCGCCACGATCGCCGGTCCGGTCGCAGTCGTCCTCAGTATTGGCCTGCTCGCCGGGCAACAAATCTATGCGGCCGTGCGCGCTGTTGAAGAGATTGAAACATACCGCCCTTTGAATCATTACGAACGACTGCGCACCGGGTGGCTGAATTTTTTCGGCCTGGACGAAGATCCCCATATCACCAATGATGCTACTCAAGGGCAACAGCAAGTCTCGGCGCGCCAGGAGGTGAATGCACAACTGGATAACAAGATGCGCGCATTCATCAGAGAGGGCGATATTGATCGGGTAATTTACAGTAAGGGTAGTGAACTTATTGACTTAGAAAGGAAGCCCTTGAAGAGAATTACCAGCGTACGTTTTGATATAGAAAAGAGCTTCAGGACGTTTATCCTGGAAGACAGGATTCATCCTGAAAAAGCAGAGGAACGCTATCAGTATCATAAAAAACGTGAAGAAGGAATCGGCAGGAGTGTTGAGCTACAGGAGAGTCCATACCATTATCGCACTGCGATCGGTTTAGAGGGCATCAATGACCGGGTTAATCTGGCCAATCCAGAAAATGATTCTCCACAGATTGTGCGGATCAATACTCCCGTTCATGCCTCATTAAATTATTCTTCATTAAAAAAAGCGCCTGAGCACAACTATTTAGTCAATTTAGGAGAAGGAAATGATGATGCGGTGGGTGATGAAAGCAGTAAAAATATCTTTATAATAGAAGCGGGTAGAAAAAACTACAGCGGAGGGGCGCTGGCTGACAAGTTTGTACTACAAACCAGCGCAGCGCCCGCCAAACAGAGCAAATTTGACGGGCGGGAAGGCGAAGACTGGTTCATCCTCTCTCTGCCCGACGCACAAACCGGCTACAACATCAATCTTGATGAAAGAACACTCAGGTATCATATAACAGAAGCGCTCCTTGCTGAGCTCCATAACATCGAACATGTTATGGGGTCGATGACGGAGGATAAAATTACAGGGAATAACGCCGCCAATATCCTTCATGGTGGTGGGGGTAACGACAGATTAGTGGGTCTTGAGGGTGACGATACCTTACTATTAGCCAACGGCCGTGCTGTGGGTGGGGCTGGCAATGATTGTTATCATCTGCTGCAAAACAGCGCTGCATCAAGCGCTAACGTACTTATTGAGGAAGAGGATGGGGGAGCCCTCATACTGCTTGACTATTCAGCAGATGCCATGCTGCCTCAACTAAAATTTTCAGGTAACTACGTTACGTTAACCTTTAAAAACACCAATGGCAGCGATACCCAACTCATCTTACAAAATTGCTACCGCCTGCTTGAGCAAGGCGTACGGCAACTGCAAAAAACCTTCACGTTTGTGATGCAGGATGGCACTGTTTTTCAGTTACCTGAGCTGCTTAAGAAAACCTCAGAGGTCTATGAGTTTCATCGCCAGCAGCCGTTACAGGTGAGTTACTTACCCGACGCAGACCGTCTAAAGAAAGCCGTAAAAGCTCCCTCTCGTCTTGTGCAAGCGCTGCACAACTCTCTCATTCGTTGGACAGGAAAAAAGGGTGAGAGAGTGCACGAACTTATCCTGCCTGATTTTATGCGGCTATTGCCACAAGCTACAGCGTATAGCGATAACATCACAGGCGATAATGAGAACAACACGCTCTCAGGCAGTGCGGGCGATTTTCTACGGGGTAACGGAGGGGCTGACGACTACATCATCCTGCCCAATAAGGAGGGTGAAGTGGCGATAGATAACCTGGATAACCAGGAAATCGCTGAAAGAGATACGCTTCATTTGCGTACAGGGATAGCGCAGGTTGCACTTCTCGTACAGGGAGCAGACCTAATCCTTTACTACCCGGGCCACTTTCATCCAACCGTGCGCCTTAAGAATTTTCTTGCCGGGGAATCGTACCGTCATCTCCAGATACAGGATGAACATGGCAAATATTACCAGTTTGGGATGATGGAAAATAAGCTTTTTCTTTACGAAGGCAGCCTGGAATCGCCAGAGCACTATGTGCGTTATGCTCAGATCTCTATCCCTGTAACGGGTCTGGTGGACGATAATCGCTTCTTTGATGAGAGTGATGTGAGCGTTTACTCTCTCTCTGGGGGTGAAGGGGATGACGCCTTTCATTATTATCGGGGTGATGGTCATAGCAGCATTGCTGATAATGAAGGAAGCAATAGCCTGGTAGTGCATCAGATTGATATTAATCAATTAAATTTTTTTAAAAGAGGAAATAATCTGGAGATAGTCACTCTGGATCAGGGAAAAATCACATGGAAAAATTTTTACAATCACTCTGCCACCTTCTCAACACTCACCACACTCACCACGGTTCAAGGAGTCCATAAGCAGCGCTGGAATATTCTAACTTCTGCAGATGAAAATGCCGATGAGAATAAAAGAGCGCCTTATATCCTGCTGGGTGACGACAGTGATAATGTTCTGTACAGAGAAAACGGCGATAATTCAAAAGGTTATTTCTATGGTTTCGGTGGAAATGATATTATTCATGGTGAAGAAGGTAATAATTATCTCTCTGGTGGCAGAGGTAATGACTCTCTCTTTGGCGCATCCGGCGATGACACTTATCTATTCTCTCCGGGTGATGGAGTAGATATTATTGACGATACCGCTGGTTATAACATTTTATGCTTCAACGACATTAACAGGCATGGGTTGTATTTTGAACAAGCAGATGCAGACCTGGTTATCATTTTTCGTGATAACAATGGGGATCTTACTGATGACAAAATCATTGTAAAATATTACTTCTCTGAGAGCCAAAAAGCCCGGATTCTGCTGTTGACAGAAGGTATTGAACTCGATGATGACACTATCCGGCGTATCATGCGTTTTGGTGATTTTGATGATCTTGACATCAATGCTGGTGATAATTGGATACAAGGTACTCATGGGCGCGATAATGCAGTGTTCGGGGGGATTGATAACAATAAATTAACGGAACGTGGAGGTAACAATCTGATTTTTCGTGGAAAAGGTAACGACGACCTCGACATTGGCACTGGCACTGGCACTGGCACTGGCAGTAGCCATTTTTATGGCGGGGAGGGTAGTGACCGCTATATCTTTAGGCCTGGCTGTAGGCATGTCACTATTACTGATAGCCAGGGTAATAACGATAGGCTGGTATTAAACGATATACAAAAAGAACAGCTTCATTTTTCACAGGAAGGCAGCAGCCTCAATATCACATTTGATAATCAAAAGGATAAACTGACGATGCAAAATCAGTTTACCGAAAATAAGCAACAGGCCATCGAACGTATTGAGCTGGATAACGGCAGCTATCTGCTGCTGGCAGAAGCACTAGTCGCATTTAGTACAGTAATAGCAAGGGCAGATAATTTACCAGTGAGTTTGCAACAGCATCTGGATAAGTTGTGGCTTGGCATTGATAAATAGGAATTTCATGGCGTTAGGCAGTCACCTGTTCGCATGTCGTCGAATGGTAAAATTAGTCTCCTTATCCTCCCGAACTCAGGTTAAAAATAAATTAATATCTCCGGGCAGTGGATCGGTGTAAAACGTCGCGCAGTGCCCCTTCCAGCTCAGGATAAGCGAAACTAAAACGGGCTGCTTCCAGGCGTTGCGGCACAGCTTGCTGCCCTGTGAGTAGCAGTCGTGCAGATTCACCCATCAGAAGACGCATCACACTGGCTGGGATCCGTAATGCGGCCGGGCGGTTAAGTATCGCGGCCAGTGTGGAACTAAACCGTTCATTCCGTACCGGATGTGGCGAGACCACATTAAAAGGACCGTGTAGTCCGTCCTGAATCAGCAGGTGATAAATAGCATTCACCGTGTCGTCGGGATGTATCCAGGATAAATATTGCTGTCCATCACCGATGGGTCCGCCTAAACCGAGACGGAATAGTGGCAGCATTTTTGCCAGGGCACCGCCACTGGACGCCAGTACAATTCCGGTACGTAACAGACAGACTCGCGTCCGGTCATTGTCAGCCATCAGCGCCAGTGACTCCCAGCGTTTGCACAGCTGATGGGTAAATTCATCGCACGGCGCCGTTTCTTCTGTCACTACAGCCTGCTGCTGGTCACCGTAAAAACCAACGGCAGAGCCAGAGATAAATACTGCGGGCGGCGTGCGGCTTGCCAGAATAAGCCGGGTTAGCTGTGCGGTAATGTCCCACCGGCTCTGGCAGAGGCGTTCTTTTTGTGCTTTATTCCAGCGTTTACTGGCTATCGGCTCTCCGGCCAGATTCACTACGGCATCAAAGCCGTCCAGAGAGTGCCGTCCGTTCAGTGCAGCCCAGTAACTGACATCCTGCCCGAATTGCTGCGTGGCGCGTTGTGGGGAACGTGTCAGCACTGTAATCCGGTGGGAAAGTGCCAGGAGCCGTCTGGTCAGGCTGCGTCCGATTAAGCCGGTTGCACCCGTTATCAGGATATGCATGACACCTCACAGAGTTATCGATTTTACTTACGCCATCATGCTGAGCGTTTTATGGAAGACAATGCCCTTGATCGGTGTATTTTAATATTTCCATTTAAATATTAAGGTATTAATGATGAATATACCAGGTATTAGTAATAGCATCAACACGATCCATAAGATCGCTAATGCAGCAGTGAACACCGTTGCCGAAAAAGTAATCCATCCGTTGCGTGAACGCTTGGAAAACTTTTTTGCCTGTATTCATGGCATTAAAAATAGCAACGACACTCCTACACTGCTTAATAAAAATGCGGTATTTTCTTCAATTGCAACATCTACTGAAAGGGAGAAGATGCTGGCTACTATAGACGCCGACGTCGAGCTGGCCAATTATCCCTATCGGCAGGACGTTAATCTGCTGACTAAACACGCGGAAAACTGGCGGCTGAATGATACGATTAATCATCAGCTTATGGAAAAATTGAGTGCCAATTTTCCTGGCCTGGAGTTTTCCAGAAATAAAAGTGTGATTACGGATAAAAGCAGCGGGCTGGTTTTTTCTCTGTTTCATAACAAAGAAAATGGCGACAATGGCGAAGTACGCCTGGTATTTGGCGGTAGCTCGAGCGGCACGGCAAGTGGCGGACTGGCCGAACGCTCAGTACGCAACGCCAGAAATACCGCAATGCACTGGGCCGGTAATGCTAAAAATGCGGTTTTCGGGGGTATACCTGAGAGCTATAATAAAGCCAGCCAGATACTGAAAACGCTATTAGAGATCAGTGAGACACCCCTTAAAGAAGGCGATTCAGCGCCAGGTTTTACTGTTTCAGTTTCCGGCCATTCCAAAGGAGCGGGAGAAGCTGCCTATGCGGCGATTAAAAATTACAGTCCAGGCAAAGAAGCGATTAAGGCAACCTGTTTTTGCACCGCAGAATTTGGCAGAGGGATTCAGAGCGAGCTGCTGACACATTTTAAGTCAGAAGAGAGTGTTATAGAAGCGAGTAAAGGGGTACGGCACTGTCTGATAGCGGGTGATAAAGTGCCGGAGATGTCGCAATTTTTTTCTAAGTTAACCAATGTGGGTACAAGTATTACGCTGAACAGTCAGGTTAAGGGCCAAAATCATGCGCTGGGCCGGCATGATAAATTTGCGGCGCATGTGCATGGTCGCGAGTTCGTTGCTGCGGAGTGCCATGCCGGTTTACCTGAGGGTAAGTAGTACACATTTATTAAGTGATAATAAATAATAATTTTTTCAGGCAGATAAGTTTATCAGTAACAGGCATCTGGCTCATCTCACTGGGTATTCGGTTGATGGTGCTGCGCTTTACTTCACTTAAAGCAACATTGAGCTTCAGATTGCTTTTTGCAGTACAATGAGTAAAATTCGATGGTTTTTTATCGTGCAACAGGGCCCCCGTCTCTGGACGGGGCCCTGGTTGTTTGGTCAACCCAGTGAGGATGTTATGGTAACAATTCGTTTGGCTCGTGGCGGCGCTAAAAAACGCCCGTTTTATCAGGTGGTTGTGACTGACAGCCGTAATCCGCGGGATGGTCGTTTTATTGAGCGCGTCGGTTTTTTTAATCCGGTGGCGGCAGGCCATGCAGAAACCTTACGTTTGGACATGGAACGTATTGAACACTGGATGAGCCTTGGCGCTACCGTTTCTGAGCGTGTCGCTTCGCTGATTAAAAATGCCAAAAAAGCCGCCTGATATGCCGGCAAAGGCGGCTATAAGCGGGCAGGTGAAGCCAAATTTTCCCAAAAATCCTATTGTAATGGGTAAGCTGGGTTCAGCATATGGCCTCCGCGGCTGGCTCAGGGTGTTTTCGTCCACTGAAAAGGCAGCCGGCATTTTTGACTATCAGCCATGGTTTATCCAGCGGGCCGCGCAGTGGCAGCATGTTGCACTGGAAGAGTGGAAGCACCACGGTCAGGATCTGCTCATTAAGGTGAAAGCAGTCGATGATCGGGAAGCGGCGAGCCGGCTGACCAGTCTTGAAATTTTTGTCGATGTGACGCAGCTTCCACCATTAGAAACGGGTGACTATTACTGGAAGGATCTTATTGGCTGCCAGGTCACAACAACGTGCGGTTACCAGTTGGGTAAAGTCGTTGCGATGATGGAAACCGGTGCTAACGATGTGATGGTAGTGCAGGCAAATCTGAACGATGCGTTTGGCATCCGGCAACGGTTGCTGCCCTTTCTTGATGGCCAGGTTATCAAAAAAGTCTCTCTTGTAGCGCAACATATCGAAGCAGAATGGGATCCTGGTTTTTGATCTGTGCACCAAATGTCAACGGCCAGAATAGACAGAAAATGATGTGGATTGGTGTTATTAGCCTGTTTCCTGAAATGTTCCACGCAATAACCGCCTATGGTGTGACGGGTCGGGCTGTAAAAAATGGCCTGCTTAGTGTGCACTGCTGGAGCCCTCGTCTCTTCTCTCATGACCGGCATCAGCGTGTCGATGAGCGTCCTTATGGCGGTGGTCCTGGCATGCTGATGATGGCGCAGCCGTTAACAGACGCTATTGTGGCGGCCAAAACAGCCGCCGGCGAGGGAGTGAAAGTTATTTATCTCTCACCCCAGGGGCGCAGGCTGGATCAACAGGGAGTGAGTGAGCTGGCTGAAAATAAAAAATTAATTTTGCTCTGCGGTCGTTATGAAGGAATAGATGAACGTGTCGTCAGCACGATGATTGATGAAGAATGGTCAGTCGGTGACTATGTGCTGAGTGGCGGTGAGTTACCCGCAATGACATTAATTGACGCGGTTTCTCGTTTAATACCGGGTGTGCTGGGTCATCATGCTTCAGCAAAGGAGGATTCTTTTGTTGATGGATTGTTAGATTTCCCACATTATACTCGCCCTGAAGTGCTGGCTGGCATGGCAGTGCCGCCAGTTTTGCTGTCGGGGAATCACGCCGATATCCGGCGCTGGCGTTTAAAGCAGTCGCTGGGCCGTACCTGGCTCAGGAGACCGGAATTTTTGGAAACCCTGGCTCTGACTGACGAGAAAATGCAACTACTGGCTGAGTTCCAGCAGGAGCAAAGGCGCTGAATATTAACCAGCAATTTAAGGAAAGTGTGACTGTTTTCACTATACCCTTATCAGTTTATCCAGGAATGAAGAGAGCTAACAATATGAGTAATATCATTAAACAAATTGAACAGGAACAGATGAAGCAGGATATACCGGCATTTGGTCCAGGAGATACTCTGGAAGTGAAGGTATGGGTTGTTGAAGGGAACAAGAAACGTTTGCAGGCATTTGAGGGTGTCGTTATTGCAATGCGTAACCGTGGCCTGAACTCTGCATTTACCGTGCGCAAGATTTCTAAGGGTGAAGGGGTTGAGCGGGTATTCCAGACTCATTCACCGGTTATCGATAGCATTGCTGTTAAACGCCGTGGTGTGGTTCGCAGAGCAAAACTGTATTACCTGCGTGAACGTACTGGCAGATCAGCACGTATCAAAGAACGCCTGCATTAAGCACCCTCCTGCTTTTAGGAATTCAAATTATTCCGCTTGTGCTCTGTTGTTCCATATAAAACGCGGTCACTGTTTTTATATGGAACGTCACCGGGCACTCTCATGACATGTATCATCCTCCAGTGTAGTGCTGCTCCGTTTCTTGTGACTACCCCTATCAGGCGGGCGAAAAAACCGGACAGCAGGCACTGCCTGAATTCAATACTGGTCAGCTTCATACTGCTGACTGAAAAAATGTCATGATCGTTCAGTCCGGGGGGAGTTTATGGTTGCAATAAGAGGTTCACATTTGAATCCGGCGGGTGAATTTTCACCCGATGCCTGGATAACAAGCTTAAAGCTGCGCAATGTACGTTCATGTGAGCGGCTGGCTGAAACCTGGGATTATTGCCAGCAACAGGCACGGCATCATTCGGTTGCTTCATTGTCGCTATGGCGCGGACTGGAAATGGTTGAAATTCTTTCAGCCATGAATATGGATGATGACAGTATCTGTGCGGCACTTCTCTTTTCGCTGGCTGATGCCGGGCTGGTAAATGAAACCACATTAGCTGAACGCTTTGGTAAAGAGATCACTAAGCTGGTGCGTGGCGTCCGGGATATGGATGTTATCAGTCAGTTAAGGGTCACTCATAATGATGCGATAGGTGCCGGTCAGGTGGATAAAGTCCGCCGCATGCTGCTGGCAATGGTGGACGATTTTCGTTGTGTGGTAATTAAATTAGCTGAACGTATTGCCTGCCTGCGTGAGGTCAAAAGTGCACCGCAAGAAGACAGACGTGTACTGGCAGCCATCGAGTGCGCAAATGTTTATGCACCACTGGCTAACAGGCTGGGGATTGGCCAGTTAAAATGGGAGCTGGAAGATTTCTCCTTTCGCTATCTGCATCCTGTGGAATACCAAAGAATTGCGCAGTTACTGCATGAGAGGCGGATTGATCGTGAGCAATTTATCAGTGATTTTATAACCCAGTTACAGCTTGGTATGAGTGATGAAGGCATACAGGCAGATATCTATGGTCGCCCCAAACATATTTATAGCATCTGGCGCAAAATGCAAAAAAAGGCGTTAGCGTTTGATGAGCTGTCCGATGTACGTGCTGTTCGTGTGGTAACAGAGCGTTTGCAGGATTGTTATGCAGCGCTGGGCATTATTCATACGCGTTTTCGTCATCTGCCTGATGAATTTGACGACTATGTTGCCAATCCAAAACCTAATGGCTACCAGTCCATTCATACTGTAGTGCTGGGGCCAGATGGCAAAATGTTAGAAATTCAGATCCGTACCCGTCAGATGCATGAGGATGCTGAGTTAGGCATTGCGGCACACTGGCAATATAAAGAAAATGCGGTGAATGTAAAACAGACGGACATCGATGGCCGTATTGTGTGGTTACGTAAATTGATCGCGTGGCAGGAAGAGATGGCTGATTCCGGTGAACTGCTTGCCGAAGTACGCAGTCAGGTATTCGACGACAGGGTCTATGTGTTCACGCCTAAAGGAGATGTGATTGATCTGCCGGCTGGCTCAACACCGCTGGACTTTGCCTACCATATTCACAGTGATGTCGGCCACCGTTGTGTTGGTGCCAAAATTGGCGGACGTATCGTTCCGTTTACCTACCACTTGTGTATGGGTGATCAGGTTGAAATTATCACTCAAAAGAACGCAATCCCCCGACGTGACTGGCTGAATGCTAACCTCGGTTATGTTACCAGCAGTCGCAGCCGCGCCAAAATTCAGCACTGGTTTCGCCGCCAGGATCGCGATAAAAATATACAGGCCGGGCGACAGATACTGGATAGCGAATTAACACAGTTGAATCTCAGCCTGAAAGAGGCTGAAAAACTGTTGCTTCCGCGCTATAACGTAAATGCGCTGGACGAAATACTGACCGCTATCGGTAGCGGAGACATTCGTCTGAATCAGCTGGTTAATTTCCTGCGAAGTAAAAGCAGTAAACCAGGTAGTGTTGAAGCGGATCATCAGCTGTTACGTAATCTGATCAACAGGGTTACGCAACCATTGCATCACGGCAATAAAAACGGCGATACAGGCGGCGCGCGTATTGTGGTGCAAGGGGTCGGCAATTTAATGCATCATGTCGCCCGTTGTTGTCAGCCAATGCCCGGTGATGAAATTATCGGTTTTATCACTCGTGGCCGCGGTATTTCGATCCACCGGGCTGGCTGTGAACAGCTTGCAGAGCTGCAAGCTGTTGATCCTGAACGTATTGTTGTCGCAGAATGGGTGGAGGGCGATGCACGCGGCTACTGTGTGGAGGTCAGGATAACGGCCAATGATCGCAGCGGATTACTGCGTGATATTACTACCATTCTGGCATACGAAAAAATTAATCTGGTTGCGGTAACAACCCGCAGTGATAACAAGGAGCAGCTGGCGATCATCGATATAACTATTGAGATTGATAATCTGCAAGTTTTGGCTCGCGTGCTAGCTAAACTCAACCAGTTGTCCGATGTTATTGATGCCAGGCGGTCGCACGGCGGCTAGCGGCACGCCAGACAATGACTTTGCTCTGCCTGATCTGTCACACGAGGCTTACAGCCTGTTGACTGCGTTGAGATCGTTAAATGCTTTCTCCAGACGAGTGATCATGGCGAGCTGGCCAGCCCGCAGCCACGCCCTTGGGTCATAATATTTTTTATTGGGTTTATCTGCCCCTTCCGGGTTACCTAATTGCCCCTGCAGGTAACTTTCGTTGGCTTTATAGTAGTGCAACACACCCTCCCAGGCTGCCCACTGAGTATCGGTATCGATATTCATTTTTACCACACCATAACTTATTGCCTCCTTAATTTCCCCGGCAGCAGAGCCGGAGCCACCATGGAAAACAAAGTTGAGGCTGTTAGCCGGCAAATTATATTTTTTAGAGACAAACTCCTGTGAATTACGCAGAATTTTTGGTGTTAACTTAACATTGCCTGGTTTGTAAACGCCGTGAACATTACCAAAAGAGGCTGCGATGGTGAAACGAGGGCTGATAGCATTGAGTGTTTCCCAGGCGTAAGCGACATCTTCAGGCTGAGTGTATAACGCAGCGCTATCCATGCCACTGTTGTCCACACCGTCTTCTTCCCCGCCGGTGCATCCCAGTTCGATTTCCAGCGTCATGTTAATTTTTGCCATACGTGCCAGATAGTTGCCACACAATGCGATATTTTCTTTGAGTGGCTCTTCAGACAAGTCGATCATATGAGATGAGAACAGTGGTTTGCCGGTGGCCGCAAAGTGTTTTTCACCCGCACTCAGTAAGCCATCGAGCCAGGGAAGCAGTTTTTTTGCACAATGGTCGGTATGCAAAATAACCGGAACACCATAGTGCTCAGCCATTTGATGTACATGCATGGCACCGGCGATAGCGCCAAAAATGGCAGCAGACTGGCCTTGTGCCGGCAAGCCTTTGCCTGCAATAAAGGCAGCACCACCGTTAGAGAATTGTACGATAACCGGAGAACGCATTCTGGCTGCGGTTTCCAGTACTGCATTGATGGAGTCCGTGCCTATACAGTTGACAGCTGGCAGCGCAAACTGATCTTTTTTCGCTACTGCGAAGACTTTCTGTACATCGTCACCGGTGATCACGCCAGGTTTTACAAAATCAAAAATTTTAGACATAGCATAGTATCCTGCTGGTTGTTCGTTAGAACATGGATATGTTGGTTAACGCTTTGCGCGCTCTTCCAGGATGGCGACAGCGGGCAATATTTTTCCCTCTACGAACTCGAGAAATGCACCGCCACCCGTTGAAATATAAGAAATTTTATCGGTGATATTGAACAAATCGATGGCAGCCAGTGTATCGCCTCCCCCGGCAATGGAAAAAGCGCTGCTCTCTGCAATGGCGTGAGCAACCACCTCGGTGCCTGCCCGGAAGGCAGGGAACTCAAATACGCCGATTGGGCCATTCCACAAAATGGTTTTAGCATTTTTGATTATTTCCACCAGGTGCTGCGCGGACTGGGGTCCAATATCAAGAATTTGTTCATTGTCCATGACCCCGGTGGCCGGTTTTAACGTTGCCACCGCCGTGGAGGAGAACTCAGTGGCAACCAGAACGTCTGTCGGAACCGGAATGTCGCAGCCTGCCAGCAACCTTTTTGCTTCAGGGATGAGATCAGTTTCACACAGAGATTTACCGATATTGTGGCCACGAGCCGCCAGAAAAGTGTTCGCAATGCCGCCGCCCACGATAAGCTGGTCAGCGATTTTAGACAGAGCATCCAGCACTGTCAGTTTCGTTGACACCTTGGCACCTCCGACGATAGCCACCATTGGCCGCGCGGGATTACGCAGTGCCTGGCCCAGTGCATCCAGTTCCGCAGACAGTAACGGCCCGGCACAGGCTATGGGTGCAAATTTAGCGACTCCATGCGTTGATGCCTGCGCGCGGTGCGCAGTACCAAAGGCATCCATCACATAAATATCGCAGAGCGCGGCGTATTTTTTCGCCAGTATTTCATCGTTTTTCTTTTCACCAGGATTAAAACGTACGTTTTCCAGTACTACCAGCTCTCCGGCAGCAACAGAAACTCCATCCAGATACTCTGTTGCCAGACGCACAGGATAAGCGAGACTGGCCTTAAGCCAGTTAACCACCGGCAGCAAGGAGAACGCTTCGTTGTATTCACCTTCAGTTGGGCGGCCAAGATGGGAGGTTACCATGACGAGGGCGCCTTTTTGCAAGGCAGTGACAATCGTTGGTAACGAGGCGCGGAGACGCGCATCAGATGTTACTTTACCATCCTGAACCGGGACATTGAGATCAGCACGTATCAGCACACGTTTGCCTGCCAGATCTAACTTGCTCATTCTGATTACAGACATGCGGGATCCTCCTGTGGATTGTTTTTACGTTTAAATCTGTTGATACTGAGAGCCCTATGCAAAAATTTCATGCACCCTGTATCCGGCGTCGTATCAGTGAATCCGGAAAATATCGCGTAAGTTCTCATGGCAATTGTGTACGATCAACTATATCACCAAATAAATTTATTGCCGCCTGTTGTAACAATAGAGTGAGCCGGTACCTGAGATTTTTTAATGAGTAAAACGTCTAATGAGTAAAACGTCGCGCAGGTGGCCACCTGTGCTTGTATCAATTGCTTGTATCAATTTTTTGTATTGATAACACTGCCTGGACTGAACATGCTGTTACTGATAGATAACTACGATTCTTTCACCTATAACCTCTATCAATATTTTTGTGAGCTGGGTGCCAGCGTTCTGGTAAAGCGTAATGATGAGCTGCAATTATCTGATATTGAACAACTGGCTCCCTCACATTTGGTGATATCTCCGGGTCCCTGTACGCCAGACGAAGCCGGAATTTCGCTAGCTGCTATCGCCTGTTTTGCAGATAAAATCCCCATTCTTGGGGTTTGCCTGGGGCATCAGGCTCTGGCGCAGGCATTTGGCGGGCGTATTGTTCGGGCGCGTGAGGTTATGCATGGAAAGACTTCTGTGATTTGTCACCGTCAGCGGGGTCTGTTTCGTGGTCTGAAGCAACCGTTAACGGTGACCCGGTATCATTCGCTGGTGATTGATCCCGCTTCACTGGCTGATTGCTTTGAAATCACTGCCTGGAGTGAGCGCCATGCGGAGATGGATGAGATTATGGGTATCCGCCATCTGACCCTGCCCCTGGAAGGTGTTCAGTTCCATCCAGAAAGCATACTCAGTGAACAGGGCCACCAGTTACTGAATAATTTTCTCAAAAACTAGGCTGTGTCCCTCAATAGGAAATGATAGGATAACGGGATGATTTACTGATAAATACCGCCATGTCCCGTTACGATATTCCTGATGCTGCATGGGAGCTGTTACTCCCATTACTGCCGCCTGTACATTCTCGGCGTACAGGCCATCCT
>CANJWD010000031.1 GCA_947478475.1 Enterobacterales bacterium | reverse complement strand
TAAGTGCGGATATAATCGCAAATAGCAACGCGATCCTCTTCTGTAAGCGCAGCCGCTTTATTAAGCTCCCTGGCGGTATTATCTTTTTTTGTCTGAGCAACACCCTGGTTAGTGCCGTGTTTGATAGCAATATGTAATGTCGTTTGCTGTTTATCACTAATTCTTGTGGTACTAATCCTTGTGGTAATAATGCCCGCCACAACGGTATCACCATCTATGTAACTAATACCCTCTGGCGCACTGGCCATTAAGCGTTCCATACTGGCAGGCGTCAGCTTGCCTAAACGTTGCTGGTTTTCAGGCGTCAAAATGACCGGTGGTGCGGGCTGGTTGTCGGCGATGATCTGCACGAGGGTTTTATTTTCATTACGCGGATTGCGCCAGGCAGCGAGCAAGTGTTGATGTTGTGCTGGCGAGAGAGAAATTCCAAAGACAGACAGTAAATTTTTGAGGATCGTGTTGTTCTGACTGGCTGTTGCTGTACTGGCACTCCCATTATAACTACTATTAATCAGTGCGCTAAATGCCTCCGGTTTGACTATCTCCGATCCCCGAATATTTTTTGTCTCCGGAGATGGTGGTGATGCAAGTGCAATGACATTCGCCTGACTCAGTGTCTTTTTTATCTCATTCGGGGCAGTGATACAGTCGTTGGTGAGTTGTTTTTCTTTTATTGTGTCTATCTGCAATTCATTGCCAAGGAAATTTTTAATCTGAGTGCGGATCCCGGTAATGTTGGTATAAACCTTATTTGTCAGCGTATGTTGCTCCTGCACTCGCTGATTGAAAAGATCGGCAACAGACTTTCTTTCTTCGCTGCTAATGACCTGGCTGCTGATAACTCGTTTTACCAGATCTTTTATTAGGGTATTCTGGCCTTCAGGGTTACGGAGCGGGCCCGTTTTTAACTTTCCAGAAATGGCATTGAGATGTGTTGCTAAAATAGACTGAATACGAATAAGCGGCGCATTAATCTCCGCCAGAGTCGCTGATGTTAATGTTAGGTTTCCCTCTCTGTCTGTCAGCGTTTTTGCAGGTATGTCTCTTGCTGTCGGTTCTCCTGCCAGCCGGCGCATAAAAATGTAATCGGTAACAGTTGCCCGTTTTGTGGACGGGACTTTCTCCCTGTCTAAGATATCAATGATCGCCTGAATCGCCGTTTGGCATGCGGTAGCATCTTCCTGGTTTAAAAGTTCTGGCTCTATCGTTGGCTTCAGGACTTTTCTTAAATGAACCTCGTCTCCTGACATATTATTGCGTAACCAGGTTTGCTGCTCCTGAGCATCAGTTATCTGTAAATCTGAAAATAACTCAGTAAGCCTGGGATCTATCGCTTCTGTTAACGTTGCTATTTTTTGCTCATCGCAGAGGTCTATACCAGGTTTTTTGTTCTTCTCTAAAGAAACGACAATATTTGTCTGATTGGTGATGATATTTTTTATGTTATCCGGATTAATCATGCAATTTTCTATCAGAAAATTGTTTCGCCCATCCACGACAATTCCTGTCTGATTAAATAATTTCCTGATGCGTGTCAACGTTGGGATCACCTGCGAGATGATGCTGCCATGGGCTTGCTGTCTTGCGTTACCGTATAACCCGTACTGCTTATTTATCTTATTTATCGCTGGGATGAAGTCTCCGGTTGCTATGCTATTCATCAACTCGCACAGATTTGCTACCGGCACTTCCTGACCAATAATAATTTTTATTTGTTGACGCGCCAGTTGAATATATCTTTTTAATTTCTCCACCTGACTTGATGTTAATACCACTAATCCACGGGAATTTAATAGCACTTGCATACCAGAAACAACATCGGAATTTGCTGTATACGAGTTAGCCATAACAACACCTGAATACAGTGAATCTGCCCGCGCCATATCTGCTTCTACTGCAAAGGCGTCGCTTATTAGTGAAGAAAAACGATTATCAAGCCCATTAGAAACACCATTAATTTCAATATGATCACGACTGTAGAGCATCGCCTGAATCGATTGAGACAATTCATTCAAATCAAAAAGCTGCGCAATATTTTCAAATGTCTCCAGAGACGAGGTAGTGGATTGCACGGCGGACTTGAATCCGCCGTTTACTGGTATTTTTGTTTTCACAGGAACACCTTGAATTTTCAGCCACTCAACAATTTATCGATTTGAATATATCGATTTGAATATCCTGATACACACCGTGAATTCAAAAAATATTACGTATTAAATTGATTTAAAATTAAAAAAATTGTAATAAAAAATCTTATAATATTTACTTTAATAAAAATATATAATCTTTTTTAATTCGCGTGCACGCATGATAAAAAACTTTTATCAATAACTTAAACACCTGATATTATGCAGCTGGAATCTGACAGGCTGGCCAAATAAAAAACTAATCCTGATTTATACACCAATTATTTTCTGAGTACCTCGCGAATTCAGATAATAAGTGCAGCGACAGCTACCGGGCTATCGGCCATGCTCGACGGTGTCCGGCATTCCTTGATTGTTGCCCGACCTGTTTAGACTGTAGTAAAGACTTGAAATATTTCAAGGTGGCCAGGATCTGATGATCCCACCAGCCCTCTGCAACGAGCACAAAATCCGACGGTGACAAGGGAACAGGTTACCGGAATTCAGCCGATCGGACGGGATCACAGAGGGGAGAGCGGTCTGCCGGGGTTCTGAACAACACACCTAATGTTATTCAATATTTTGAATTTGCTCGCGTATTTGCTCAATCAGTACTTTTAATTCAATGGCAGAATTAGTCACATCAACATTGACTGATTTAGAGGCAAGGGTATTTGACTCACGATTGAACTCCTGCATCATGAAATCAAGGCGTCGCCCAACCGCTTCTTTCTTTTTCAAAATGTTATAAGTTTCCTGAACATGCGCTTCAAGACGGTCAAGTTCTTCTGCCACATCAGTACGCTGTGCTATGAGCAGGAGCTCCTGCTCCAGCCTGCCATTTTCCAGCTGAATGTGTGCCTCTTCCAGCTTGCTGAGCAGCCGCTCACGTTGCCATAGTATAATGTCCGGCATATGAACACGAATATTAACAATTTCTGCGCTAATGGCACGCAAACGCTGTTCAATCAGCGTATGCAGGACAGCGCCTTCTGTTTCACGGGACAAAATCAGCTCATCCAGCACAAGAGTGAGTGCCTGCATCAGTTCACTACTGATTGTATCCAGGTTTTGCTGCTCAGCAATCAGTACACCGGGCCATTTCAGAACATCGAGTGGATTAATTTCCCCCTCATCGCTCTGCATTTTTACCCAATTTCCTGCTTCAACGAGCTGCTTTGCCAGATTTTCATTTAGCATAAGTGAATTATTGGTTCTGCTATCGGGATCAAAACGCAAATTGCATTCAATTTTGCCGCGCACAAGACGTGAACGAATTTGCTCGCGAATTAAAGGTTCCAGGCTGCGCAATTGTTCCGGTAAACGAATACTTATTTCTAAATAACGCTGATTAACGGAACGCAGCTCCCAGGCTGCGCTGCCCCATTCACTGCTAATATCATGCCTGGCATAGGCTGTCATACTGCGAATCATTGTATCTGCCTTGGTTTAACAGCTGAGAAATCTTCCTGAAGCCTGGCGTTGCGGAGAAAAATAGGCGCGTAAGCGCATCCGCTCATAAAGCCCTTCAGGAGCGAAACTACATAATTTTACAACACTCTGTAAAATCTAATTTTGGCAGGCGAGGAAAAGGATTATCACCATCTCTGTAACCGATATTACATATAAAATTTACTTGATAATTTGAATCATTAAAAAAGGTACTGTTTATAGCGTTTTTGTTAAATCCCGACATCGGACCACACGCCAGTCCTTTATTTCTTGCCGCAATCATGAAGTAAGCGGCCTGCAACGATGAGTTACGAAATGCAGTATCTAAAGCAATCTCTTCGGAAGAAGAAAAATAATCTTTTATACTGATATCATGCGGGAATAATTTGGGAATTAACTCATAAAATTTAGTATCAAAGGCAAAAATGGCGGTAACCGGCGCTGATTTTACTTTTTCAACGTTACCCGGAGCTACGCATTGATATAATTTATCTTTTGCAGCGGGATTCTGAACAAAAACAGTTCTTAAAGGAGAGCAATTGGCCGAAGTAGGACCGAGTTTTGCCATATTATAAATTTCTTCAAGTAAAACTTTACTAACGGGTCTGTCCAAAAACTTATAACAGGTTCTGTCTGCAAAGACTTCTTCAATATTTCGCATAGTCATATACCTTACTTTTTAGTGTTATTCCCTGCCAAGTATAATGCAACTCTGTGAAATCCTTGTTCATCTGTTACCTGTAAGCTTACGGCAGAGTCCAGATTATAGGGGAGAAGCCCTGTTGCTGTAAAAACTGGTTAGTCTGAGAAAAATGTTTGCAGCCGAAAAAACCCCGATGCGCTGATAAAGGAGAGGGATGAGGCGCTTTTAGGATGTGATGGCGTCCTGGATCAATGATATTTCCTTTTTTGTGCGCGTGAGATCCCCAAAGCAGGAAAACAATGCTCTGTTTGTGTGCATTCAGGGCAGCAATCACGCGATCGGTAAACGTTTCCCAGCCCAGACTGGCATGAGAGTGCGCTTTACCTGCTTCCACGGTAAGAACGGCATTGAGCAGCAATACGCCCTGCCGGGCCCAGCTTTGCAAAAAACCATGTGAGGGCCGCTGAAAGCCTGAAATATCTGCCCTCAGTTCTTTATACATATTACCCAACGAGGGAGGCACCGGGACACCGGGCAACACAGAGAACGACAGCCCATGGGCCTGATTTGGCCCATGATAGGGATCCTGGCCTAAGATAACCACTTTTACCTGGTGCAACTCCGTAAGACGAAACGCATTAAAAACATCCTGCTGTGGTGGATAGATGGTTTTTCCTGCATTACGCTGTGCTGTCACGTAAGCGAGTATATCGCGAAAGTAGGGCTGTTCCTTTTCCTGACCGATGACAGAGTGCCATGTGACGGAATCTGGCATATCATGCTCCGAATGAGTGCGCTATCATGGCAAATTCACGCGGGATATGGCGGTAAAAATGCTCAGGCCTCAATTACCACCCTCAGCTTTTTCATTGCGTTCTGTTCAAGCTGGCGAACACGCTCAGCAGAAACACCATATTGATCCGCCAGTTCCTGCAACGTGGACTTATGATCATCAACCAGCCAGCGGGAACGGATAATATCCCGACTGCGCTCATCCAGCTTGTCCAGTGCATGGGAAAGTTTCTCGGCGGCATGATGTTCCCAGTTATCCTCCTCAATACTATCAGCAAAATCAGATTTTTTATCACGCAGATACAGGACCGGTGCTACAGACTGGGATTCATGGGACTCATCATCTGTCGACAGATCAAACGCCATATCCTGAGCCGACATACGCGACTCCATTTCGCGCACATCCCTGCTGGATACACCCAGCTCTTTCGCAACCAGTTCGACTTCATCCTGATTAAACCAGCCCAGGCGCTGCTTATTTTTACGCAGGTTAAAGAACAGCTTACGCTGAGCCTTGGTGGTAGCCACTTTTACTATGCGCCAGTTACGTAACACATATTCATGAATCTCCGCCTTTATCCAGTGCACCGCGAAGGATACCAGACGAACACCGATTTCAGGATTGAAGCGACGAACGGCCTTCATCAAACCAATGTTACCCTCCTGAATTAAATCAGCGTGCGGCAAACCATATCCTGAATATTTACGGGCAATGTGAACCACAAAGCGCAGGTGAGCCAGGATCAGCTGCCTGGCGGCCTCCAGATCACAGTGGTAATGCAATCGTTCGGCCAGTTCCCGTTCCTCCTCCGCTGTCAGCATCGGACACGCATTCGCGGCCCGAATGTAGGCTTCCAGGCTGCCTTGTGGAATTAAAGCTAAGGTACGCATATCACTGGTCATTAAAATCCTCTCTAACACACTAACGAAAACATTGACGAAAATACTGACGAAAAAGCAGACTGTTCATCTGAGCATACGGCCTCGAATGAAGATGTTAACCTGGCTCGCAGCGCCAGATCGACATTTTTTGGCTGCGGTGGGGGCGATAATTTACTGTGGGGTAAACCGGCGCAAATGCTGCACCGTCGCCAGCCAGGCTGCAACCCAGCCAGTCATGGCAGAAATTAATACCAGTAACAAACATTCATCCCAGCTAAAACCCGTTAAGGTAAATACATTACCGAACACAACAGCCACCTGAGCCACCAGTGATTCCAGCCTCCATACCAGGACTTCCGATATTATCAGCGATAACAGAGCACCACAAAAACCCAGTACCGCGCCATTGTTAAGGAAAGGGCGCAAAATAAAGCCATCCGTCGCACCAATCAGTTTCATGATGTTAATAGTATCCCTGCGGATAAAAATACTAAGACGCACGCTGTTACCAATCACCATAAACACCGCGATCACCATTAAAATTCCAATTATCGCTGCAATCTGGCCCGCTAAATTGGTTAAAGCCCGCAGACGTGCAAACCAGCTGTCATCCATGCGTATCTCTGCAATCCCCGTAGTCTTAAGCAGACGTTCACGCAATGCCTGTAAGCTTTTTGAATCCTGAGCATCTGGCTCAGGCGTGATTATCACCACAGCAGGCAGCGGGTTTCCTTCCAGAATATCCAGAGCGCCACCAAAACCGGACCAGTCACGGAACTCCGCTGCCGCGTCCTGGGAGGAGAGATAACTTATTTCCGCAACACCTGCTTGCGTTTTTAACGCGGCGACGAGATTTTTCGCAGCGCTATCGTCCACTGTTTTTTCCAGCCAGGCCGTCAGTTGCGGCGCCGGATACCACTGATCGGCTGCCTGACTAACATTTTTCCACATGATGTAGCAGATGCCGGGTAAAGTTAGCGAAATGGCGATTACCGCTACCGTTAACATCGTTGCCAGAGGCTGACACAGTATGTCATTCAGCATATTGACCCATGCATATCGCCAGCGCTCACGCCACCCGGCACGCAGTGTGTTATGCCGCCTGGTTTTTTGGATAATAGTCATCATGATACCATGCGACCCTGGTTCAGGGTCAGGATGGGGTAATTGCGGCTGGCAATCAGGGCGGTATTATGAGTGGCAACCAGTACGGTAACACCTACTCTGTTAAACTCTTCAAACAAACGTAAAATTCCTTCAGATAACGCGCTGTCTAAATTGCCAGTTGGCTCATCAGCTAACAGTACGACCGGTTTGTTAACGACGGCGCGGGCAATACCCGTCCGCTGTTGCTCACCACCAGAAAGCTGCAGCGGGAAATTTTTTGCCTTATCCAGCAGGCCGACTTTATCAAGTGCTGCTGAAACGCGGCGGCGAATATCTTCAGTACGGGCACCGGTGATGATAAGCGGCATAGCCACGTTATCGTAAACCGTACGATCCAATAACAAGTGGTGATCCTGAAAAATCATACCAATCTGACGACGAAGAAATGGAATTTCACGATTTTTCAGGCTGCTGATATCATGATCGGCAAACCAAATGTGGCCTGCATTGGGGCGTTCAATACCACAAATCAGCTTGAGCAAGGTGCTCTTCCCGGCACCAGAGTGGCCCGTTAAAAATACCATTTTTGCCGAATGCAGATGAAAATCCACCCGTTGTAACGCCTGGCATCCGCCCAGGTAAGCTTTACTAACCTGTTCACAACGAATCATCCGTATTAATCCTCGCGGGCAAACAGTGCCTCAATAAAATCGTCGGCTTTAAATGGTTTTAGATCTTCAATGCCTTCACCAACACCGATATAACGAACAGGGATACCAAACTGATCGGCGATGGCGAAAATTACGCCGCCTCTGGCACTGCCATCCAGCTTAGTCAGCGTGATACCGGTCACAGAAACCGCCTGATTAAACAACTTTGCCTGGCTGATGGCATTCTGCCCTGTGCTGGCATCCAGAACTAACATAACTTCATGAGGAGCCTGTTCATCCAGTTTTTTTATTACCCGGACTGTCTTTTTTAGTTCTTCCATCAGATGCGTCTTGTTTTGTAACCGCCCGGCGGTATCTGCCAGTAACACATCGATACCACGCGCCTTCGCGGCCTGGATGGCATCAAAGATAACCGAGGCTGAATCTGCCCCTGTTTGTTGTGATATCACACCGATGTTATTACGTTTCCCCCAAACCTGTAACTGCTCGACCGCCGCCGCACGGAAGGTATCTCCTGCTGCCAGCAGGACCGATTTACCTTCGGCCTGAAACTGATTCGCCAGTTTACCTATGCTGGTTGTTTTCCCGGCACCGTTTACACCAACCATCAGAATGACGTAGGGTTTTTTACCACTGACATCCAGTGGCTGTCCGACATTAGCTAAAATTTCCGACATCTTCTCTTTTAGCACGCTGTACAAAACTTCACTGTCTTTCAGCTGATTACGATTAACGTGGGCTATCAGGGAATCAAGGATTTTTCGTGTCGTCGCTGCACCAACATCGGCAATGAGTAGCTGTTCTTCCAGTTCTTCGAACAGGCTATCATCGATGCTTTTACCACGGAACAAGCCGATAAAACCTAATCCAAAATGCTGTCTGGTCTTTAATAAACTCTGTTTTAAACGAGTAAAAAATCCGGTTCGGGGTGGCAGATTTTTAGGTTGTTCCTCTGGAGCACTTGCCACTGCCTGAACAGTGGCGCTTTTTTCTTTTTGTGGTTGCTCTTGTGGTTGCTGTCGCTTCTGACTACCAGATTTTAGCCAGGAAAAAAAAACCGGTTTCTTCTCTTTTGTCACTTTATGATGCATCCCTTACGGTAAACCATGGCCTGGTAAATACACTGACAGAACCGAGAGTTTAACACTTATCTCCCAGGCAGTAACCCACCCACAATACCGGAGAGCATAATGACTACGAAACCACGGCAACAATCTTTAGGAAGAATCCGTATTATCGGTGGAAAATGGCGCAGCCGGCAGCTACCAGTGCCCGTCAGCCCAGGCCTGCGGCCCACGAGCGACAGAACCAGAGAAACTCTGTTCAACTGGCTGGCTCCCGTTATCAGTGGTGCCCGTTGCCTCGATTGTTTTGCCGGAAGCGGGGCGCTGGGATTAGAAGCACTGTCCCGCTACGCTGCTCACGCGACTCTGCTGGAATCAGAGCCTGGCGTCGCTCATCAGCTGGTGAAAAACCTGCAACAGTTACAAACGAACGACGGCCGGGTTGTTAATACCAGCGCACTGCACTGGCTGGCGCAGCCGGGCGAACGGTTTGACATCATATTCCTCGACCCGCCTTTCAACAAAGGAGTGCTGGCAGAAACCATCCGTTTGTTAGAATATTTTGGCTGGCTGGCAGAACGGGCGTGGATCTACACCGAGGCTGAAGCACAAAACATGGTAACAGCTGTTCCCAGCAGCTGGCAGCTCTACCGCGAAAAAACCGCCGGCCAGGTCGCTTACCGGCTCTATGCCCGAACCCCTTTGCGCAACACGTAACGGTAAGGCGTCTGTGCTGTTTCCTCTGCTAACAACTGATGATCCATAAAACGGCAGAATCCAGCTATATCGCGGGACGTGGCAGGATCATCAGCAACGATCAGCAATGTCTGCCCATCCTGCATACGACGTACTGTGTTCCGTATCATCATCATTGGTTCCGGACAGCGCAAACCCAGCACATTAAGATTTTTGTCCGCACTGGAAAAGAAATCTGTCATTAAGGCTCACCATTGCACTGGTTGTGCAAACGCGTATCATGACGTCGTGTCATCATAAATTTCTGCCTCATTTTTTGGGTTCCCTTCCCCCAGTCATCAAAAAGGTGCTCTGTATGCTCTCCTTCACAACTCAACAAAAAATAGTGGCTTTAGTATGGCTTTCACTGTTTCATGTTGCGATTATCACATTGAGCAACTATCTGGTGCAGCTGCCTGTTACGCTTTTCGGTCTCCATACCACCTGGGGAGCATTTACTTTTCCGTTTATCTTTTTAGCTACTGATTTAACAGTACGTACGTTTGGCGCACCATTAGCACGCCGCATTATTATCAGTGTCATGATCCCGGCCCTGCTGATCTCTTATCTGATTTCCACCCTGTTCTGGCAGGGGCGCTGGCAGGGAACCGTTGCCCTGACAGAATTTAATCCAGTGACCGCCCGTATCGCCGTTGCCAGTTTTATGGCTTATCTGTTGGGCCAAATTCTGGACGTGCAGGTATTCAACAGATTACGTCAACACTCTCTCTGGTGGGTGGCACCCGCTACAGCGATGTTTTTTGGCAATATCAGCGATACACTGGCATTTTTCTTTATTGCTTTCTACAAAAGCAGTGATGCTTTTATGGCTGCCCATTGGGTTGAAATCGCGCTGGTTGATTACGGTTTTAAGCTTATTATTTGCCTGTTATTTTTTCTGCCAACATATGCCCTGATACTCAACAGAGTGCTTAAATTGTCCAGCCACCCGCGTAGAATGCCGTTAACACCAGTGCGATGATCACCGTTCCTAAATTTAGCCTGCGCCACTCACCGGAGCAGACCCGGCCCACCACCAGCGAACTAAAGCCCAGCATAATACCGGTAACAATGTTACAAGTCAGCACGATAAATACCGCACACAATAAACCAGACATGGCACCAACGGAGTCACCAAAATCCAGCTTAGACACATTACTCAGCATCAATAAACCCACATACATCAACGCAGGGGCTGTCGCATAAGCTGGAACCAGCCAGGCCAGCGGTGAAAGAAAGAGGGTCAACAAAAATAAAACACCCACCACTGCTGCTGTCAGGCCAGTTTTTCCGCCTGCTGCTATGCCGGCAGCGGATTCAATATAAACCGCAGCCGGTGCTGTACCCATCACAGCAGCAAACATACTGCTGACAGAGTCAGCGGCTAATGCCTTATCACCATTGATAATCTGGCCCTTTTTATCCAACAGACCAGCCTGCCCGGCGACCGCGCTGATCGTGCCTGTTGCATCAAAAACTGCTGTCATCACCAAAGCCAGTACACTCGGTAATACTACGGGATGCAAGGCGCCGATAAGATCCAGACTAAAAATCAGCGTCTTACCATGCGGCCCCTGCAAACTCGGCATGGCAAACACTCCCTGATATTTGACGCCGGGATCAAAGATGAGGCCGATAACGGAAATCGCGATGATAACTATCAGGATACCACCAGGCACTCGCCGTTTTTCCAGCCCCAAAATCACTGCCAGGCCCAGTAAAGTCATCATGACCGGAAAGGAGGTAAAAACACCCAAAGCGACTGGCAAACCGTCCTGCGGACTTTTAATCACTAAACCGACACCGCTGGCCGCAATCAATAACAGAAAAAGACCAATACCGATGCCAGTACCCTGCGCCACTCCAGCTGGCAGGTTATGTAAAATCCACGAACGAATACCGGTGACAGAAATGAATGTAAACAACACTCCCATTAAAAATATCGCACCCAAAGCAACCGGAATGCTGATCTGCTGACTGAGTATCAGACTGAATGCAGTGAAGGCTGTCAGTGAAATAGCGCAGCCCACTGCCATTGGCATATTGGCCCACAGCCCCATTAATAGCGAACCAAAACCCGCCACCAGGCAGGTAGCGACAAATACCGCCGCCGGCGGAAACCCCGCTTTACTCAAGATACCTGGCACCACAATCACCGAATAGACCATTGCCAAAAATGTCGTCAGTCCTGCCAGGATTTCCTGGCGTACAGTCGTGCCACGCTGCCTGAGCTTAAAAAATGCATCCAGTGCGCCTGATAGTGGCGATTGCACCGGACGGTCAGCCTGAAAATCACTGCCAGACATGATGATATTTCCTGTGTAGCTTGTACTCTTCCTAAATTTACGATGATGTTTGCTTCACCAGCACTCTTGACTATAACAAAAGCAAATATGATTTAATTTTTAATAAAATTTTCACCCAATTCAATATCCTGACGTAAACCATCAAGCATTCCAGCCAGTGCCTGTTGTTCAAAAGTGCTCAATTTTCCAGCATCCAGGTACTCAACAGTGCCAGCAGTGCCTAATAATACGCGCTGAGCGAAGAAGCGTGCATGTTTTCCATCACCTTCAACATAGGCACATTCAACAACATTTTTTTCACCCCCACACGCACGGACCAGAGACAAAGTAAAGTTCGCCGCTGCCTGCCCCATAGACAGCGTTGCCGATCCACCGCCTGCTTTGGCATCGACCACTTCAGTGCCGGCATTTTGAATACGCTTCGTCAGGTCGTTGATCTCCTGCGCACTGAAAATGACATCCGTTATCTGTGACAGCAGAGGTAAAATCGTTGCACCCGAATGCCCTCCAATCACAGTTACTGCAACATCCTGCACGCGTTTAGACTTCAATTCTGCAACGAAGGTAGTGGCACGGAAGGTATCGAGCGTGGTAATCCCGAACAGTCTGTTTTTGTCGTATACCCCTGCTTTTTTCAATACCTGTGCCGCGATCGGGACCGTGGTATTGACCGGGTTAGTGATGATGCCTATCAAAGCATGAGGGCACGTATGAGCAACCTGCTCCGTCATGCTGCTCACGATACCGGCATTAACACTGAATAAATCGGCACGATCCATCCCAGGTTTACGTGCCACCCCGGCACAAATCAGCACAATATCAGCACCCTGCAATGCCGCAGTGGCATCACTACCACTAAAACCTGTCATTTTAACCGCGGTGGGAATATGACTGAGATCTACCGCAACCCCAGGCGTTACTGGCGCAATATCATACAGGGCGAGGTGTGAACCTGCGGGCAATTGGATCTTGAGCAGAAGTGCGAGAGCCTGGCCTATACCACCCGCGGCACCGAGAACGGCAACTTTCATTCTGAAACTCCTCTGTATAATAGTTAATTATAGTTAATTTAATCGCTGGCCAGTAAAATACGGGAAGCTTCACTGCTTATTTACTGTTGCCAGTCAGTGAAGCTTAGCTGTTTTTCTGAGTACGAGTGATAGCCTGGATAATATTTGTGGTGGAGATACCTTGCTCAAAATTGACGACTTTTACTTCGCCACCTGCCATCTGCACCTCTTTGCCGCCAGCGATCTCATCCGGCTGGTAATCACCACCTTTTACCAGCACATCCGGCAAAATATCTGCGATTAATCTCTGCGGGGTATCTTCTGCAAATGCGACCACCCAATCAACCGCTTTAAGCGCTGCCAGCACCAGTATGCGTTGCGCCAGCGGATTAATCGGCCGTGTTTCGCCTTTCAATCGTTGGGTGGAGGCATCGCTGTTTACCGCCACAATCAGTCGGTCCCCCAGCCGACGCGCCTTTTCCAGATAAGAGACGTGGCCGGCGTGAAGAATGTCGAAACACCCGTTGGTCATCACTATTTTTTCACCGCGGCGCCGGGCCTCCTGTACTACGATTTTAAGCCGCTGCTCCGTCATTACGCCACAATCTGTTTCAGCATGGCCATGCATCGCATTTTCAAGCTCCGCGAGCGAAACGGTAGCAGTCCCCAATTTACCTACCACTATCCCTGCGGCAATATTGGCCAGATAACATGACTCCTCCAGCGTATTACCCGCTGCCATAGTCGATGCCAGAACGGCAATGACCGTATCGCCTGCTCCGGTGACATCAAAAACTTCTCGTGCCTGAGTCGGTAAATGCAGGGGTGGCTGGTTGAGTTGCAGTAATGTCATGCCCTGTTCGGCACGGGTAATTAGCAGTGCTGAAAATTCGAAATTCGTGATCAACTGCATCCCTCTGGCCACTATCTCATCTTCATTTTTGCACTGACCTGCCTGTGCTTCAAATTCGGATAAATTCGGTGTCAGCAACGTCGCACCACGATAACGCCCAAAATCACTGCCTTTCGGGTCAACCAAAACAGGTATACCAGCGGCAAGACCAAGCTGGATCAGCCGCTGTACGTCGGTCAACGCACCCTTAGCATAATCGGAAAGCACCAGCACTCCCGCCTGTGGCAATGCCGACCGAATACGTTCCACGATCAGCCCGAATTCAGACCCATTAAAATTTTTTTCAAAATCCAGACGGATTAGCTGCTGATGCCGCGAAAGAACGCGCAATTTGGTGATGGTTGGATGTCCCGATACAGGAATAAAATCGCAGTGAACGTTGACTTCACTGAGCCTGTTATGCAATGTGCGGGCAGCGGCATCCACGCCAGTCAACCCCACCAAACGGCAGGACGCTCCCAGAGAGGTGATATTTATTGCGACGTTAGCAGCGCCGCCGGGACGATCTTCAATGGTATCGACTTTGACTACCGGGACTGGGGCTTCCGGTGATATGCGGCTTGTCAAGCCATACCAGTAGCGATCCAGCATGATATCGCCTGCCACCAAAATATTGGCACAACGGAAATCGGGCAATGCCATCTTTACCATGTTTGCTCCGGAGCAGTCATTTTATAGCACCAGATATTATCATGGCCATTTGAAATACCATTAAAAATATCGATCATCAGCTATTCAAAAACTCCAGGTGCCTTTTGTTTCGTAGTCGTTATTTGCTGCATAATGATATAGTTTTATTACGTGGGGGACGTATACAGTGGAAATCTATCTGGTCGGCGGTGCAGTAAGAGACAGCCTGCTAAATTTTAGGGTCACCGAACGTGACTGGGTGGTTATCGGTGCAACACCTGAGCAACTGCTTGCCCAGGGTTACAGACAGACAGGAAAGGATTTTCCTGTGTTTCTTCACCCGGTCAGCCACGAAGAATATGCGCTGGCTCGCACGGAACGAAAATCAGGCCGGGGGTATAGCGGTTTTACCTGCTACGCGGCGCCAGACGTAACATTAACTGATGATTTACTGCGCCGTGATCTGACCATTAATGCCATTGCTCGCAATACGGAGGGTAAACTTTTTGATCCCTGCCACGGCGTACAGGATCTGGAGAATCGGGTGCTGCGTCACGTATCAGATGCCTTCAGTGAAGATCCGTTACGCCTGTTAAGAGTGGCTCGTTTCGCCGCCCGCTTTGCTCACCTTGGCTTTCGTATCGCCGCAGAAACTGCCGCGAAAATGGATGAAATAGCACAGCGTGGCGAGCTGCTTACTATCTCCCCGGAGCGGGTGTGGAAAGAAACGGAGAAAGCGCTGCGAAGCCAAAGCCCGCAAACCTATTTTCAGGTGTTACGAGATTGTGGTGCTCTTGGCGTTCTTTTCCCTGAAATCGATCGCTTATTTGGCGTGCCGGCACCGAAAAAATGGCATCCTGAAATTGACACCGGCATTCATACTCTGATGACATTAACCATTGCCACACAGCTCAGTGAGCTGCCCACGGTAAGATTTGCGGCGCTGTGTCATGATCTGGGAAAAGGAGTGACACCGAAAGAGTACTGGCCTCATCATCCTGGCCACGGCCCCGCTGGAGTACCCTTGGTTGAGCAACTCTGTCAGCGCCTGCGCGTACCAAACTCACTGCGTTATCTTGCAAAACTGGTGGCTGAATACCATGATCTTATCCATAGCATATGTGACCTGGCGCCAGAAACAGTGCTGAAACTGTTTGACGCCATTGACGCCTGGCGTAAGCCGGAACGGCTGGAACAGATGATTGCCGCCAGTGAAGCGGATGCCCGTGGCCGCCGTGGCTTTGAAAACCATGCCTATCCACAAGGCGATCACCTGAGACGAGCCTTCCGTATTGCCAGCAATGTATCAGTTAAAGAGATTGTTGCGAGTGGTTTGCAGGGCACTGCTATTGGTTATGAATTAAACCAGCGCCGTCTGCATGCACTGGCCAAGTGGAAAACTAATGGGGGACTGACACACGCTCAATGATGACACCAACCCGGTTAGCCTGTGCCACTGCCCCAGGTTTGCTGACCTTTATTTTTACCCACGAAGAGCTAAAGCGTTGCAGTAGCATCGCGGCAACCTCTTCCGCGACGCGCTCCAGCAGCGCAAAACTTTTTTGCTCAATATACAGTACAACTGCTTCACTGATATCAGCATAATTAAGACAATCCCTGACATCGTCAGTGGCAGCCGCCTGACGAATATCACAATCCATTTCGATGTCAAAAATTAATTTCTGACGCATTCCCTGCTCCCAGTCGTAAACACCGATAACCGTGATGACAGTCAGTTCTTCAATAAATACTCTGTCCATCAAACTGTTACCCTATTTTTACCCTGCTGTTTTTTGATTACTGTTATTTCAGATGGCAGACAATTCGGTTAATGGCCATCTCGCTTTTACCGATATAGCCAGATCGGTATTTGCAGTAATTTTTAACCGAACCAGCCCTGCTAGCGCTATCATCGCACCGTTATCTGTACAAAATTCAGGGCGGGAATAAAACACCTCGCCACTGCGTTGTTCCATCATATCCGCTAACGTCAGACGTAATTTTTCGTTAGCACTGACACCACCCGCGACAACCAGACGTGTTAGATGTGTTTGCTCTAACGCGCGGCGGCATTTAATGGCAAGTGTATCAACGACAGCATCTTCAAACGCACATGCGATATCAGCGCGAGTCTGAGTATCAGCATGATTCTGTGCAATAGTATTCGCCGCAAAGGTTTTCAGGCCAGAAAAACTAAAATCCAGCCCGGGACGATCCGTCATCGGGCGTGGAAAAATAAAACGCCCGGCGCTACCCTGACGCGCCATCTCTGCCAGCGCTTTCCCGCCGGGATAATCCAGCCCTAATAATTTAGCTGTTTTATCGAAAGCCTCACCCGCGGCATCATCGACAGATTCACCCAATAACTGATAGTTGCCGATACCAGTTACTCTAATTAGCTGAGTATGACCACCCGAAACCAGCAAGGCGACAAACGGAAACTGCGGTGCTTTGCTCTCCAGCATGGGAGCAAGTAAATGGCCCTCCATATGATTAACAGGAATTGCAGGCACACCCCACGCAAAAGCCAATGCACAGCCAGTGCACGCGCCTACCAGTAGTGCGCCAGCCAGACCCGGCCCTGCGGTATAAGCGACACCATCGATATCTTTGGCACTGAGTCTGGCCTCTTTCAGTGCTGCCTGAATCAGCGGTACAGTTTTACGTATATGGTCGCGAGAGGCGAGTTCAGGAACCACACCACCATAATCTGCGTGCAGCTTCTGGCTATACAGTTGATTCGCTAACAAGCCTGATGTTTCATCGTAAACTGCCACCCCAGTTTCATCGCAGGATGTTTCTATACCCAAAATTCGCATTATGCTGTCCATAGATCTTTAATGGCGCCTAAGTTTAGCATAACCAGAACAGTGGCCATGATTTTAGGTTATGGGCAGATTCAACTTCGAAGTGCAACGCTAAGCCGCCATTCTTAACTTTGCAAATACCACCGATGAAACATAAGGCCTGGTAAAGTAAAAACCCGCACCCGTTATCTCTGCTATTTGTTTGTGCTGATTAAATTCATAAAACGCTGAACTGATGATGTCGCGAAAAGCCTCAACGGCCGTTTCAGCATATTTATTTAATAATTTTTTGATAATTAGATGCAACCACCAAATAAGCGTTTTGTGGTATTCATTTTTATTAAAGAACATTAAGATTTGTTTTCAGTCGTTATTTTTGTCTTTATTTCTTAATGAAATCAAGGAGATTTCATATGTCCTCAACTATCAGCACTCAAACAAATAATCCTCAAACAAATAATCGCGCTGTTACTATTTATTTAGCTGGGACAGGTAACACTCAACAAACTTCAGCACAAAATGCAGGCCCGGATGGCAGGTATCCTAACGGAGACACAAGTTTCGCACATCGAAGAAAAATGGTAGAAAGATGAAAAGGGAAAAGTGCGCAGGGTTATCAGATGTTACCTCATCAATGTACGAAAGAACTGTATAAAGCATTTTTGCAGGCAAGCAGTGTGAGGTATTCCGGTCTCGCGTTG
>CANJWD010000030.1 GCA_947478475.1 Enterobacterales bacterium | reverse complement strand
TCCTCCGGCGGCTATCGCCTCATCATCAACTGCAACCGGCATGCTGGTCAGCAGGTCCCTCATCTTCACCTGCACCTGCTCGGCGGACGCATGCTCGGACCCCTGCTGTCCCCCTGACTCCGGAACGGCACAAAATGAAAAAAAAGGCACGTCTCTGGTAGCACAGCAGTTCCGGTGTAGTTCGTATTATATTTAGTATTATATTTATGCAGCCTGGCCTGTACGGTTTACGTTATTCGCCGGCTAAAAGGACAATTAAGGCTTATTCTTATGACGAATCCACTGTTGAGCAAATTTTCTTTGCCGCCATTTTCATCCGTTCGTGTTACAGATATCATCCTGGCACTGCAGTCAGCACTGGATGATTGTCGCCGGTCCGTGGAGTGCGTGCTGATACAATCAACGCCATTTACCTGGGATAACTTATGCCAGCCACTGGCAGAATCTGCTGATCGTCTGGCACGTGTCTGGTCTCCCGTCAGTCATTTGAATGCAGTGAAGAATAGTCCTGAACTACGCACAGTCTATGAACAGTGTTTGCCATTATTATCAGAATACAGCACGTGGATTGGCCAGCATGCCCGATTGTATCAGGCTTATTGCAGTCTGAAAAATGGCGCTGCATATTCTGCATTAACTGCGCCACAACGTCGGGTACTGGAAAATATTTTACGTGATTTCAGGTTATCTGGTATCGCCCTTGCCCCAGTGCAGCAAAAACGATACGGCGCTATCGTCGTACGCTTATCTGAACTGGCATCAACCTACAGTAACAACGTGCTTGACGCCACGATGGGCTGGAGCAAACTTATCACTGATGCCGGGCAACTACGCGGTCTGCCGGAGAGTGCGCTGGCCGCAGCAAAAATCATGGCAGATGCTAAACAGCAGGACGGCTGGTTGCTGACGCTGGATATGCCTTGTTATTTATCCGTGATGACTTATAGCGATAACCCGAAACTGCGCGAAGAAATATACCACGCCTATGTTACCAGGGCTTCTGACCAGGGACCTAATGCCGGCGAGTGGGATAACAGCAAGGTTATGGCTGAAATACTGGCTCTGCGCCACGAACTGGCGCAATTGTTAGGTTTTAGCAGTTATGCTAACCAGTCGCTGGCCACCAAAATGGCGAAAACTACCGGACACGTTTTAGACTTTCTCTATGATTTAGCTAAACGTGCGCGCCCGCAGGCCGAGAAAGAACTGGCTCAACTGCGGGCTTTCGCCTCGCACTATTACTGTATTGATGCACTGAATCCCTGGGATATTACTTATTATGCTGAAAAACAAAAACAGCATCTGTTTGCCATCAGTGATGAACAGTTACGTGTTTATTTTCCTGAAAAACGAGTCATAGAAGGTTTGTTCGAAGTTGTCAGGCGCATTTATGGTATTAAAATCAAAGAACGTGAAAACGTGGATACATGGCATGCTGATGTACGTTTCTTTGATCTGTTCGATGATAGTGATGAGTTATGTGGTAGTTTTTATTTCGATCTCTACGCGCGTGAAAACAAACGTGCCGGTGCGTGGATGAATAGTTGCATAGATTGCCTGCGCGTCAGTGGTCAGCTGCAAAAACCGGTTGCTTATCTTATCTGCAATTTTAGTCGACCGCTGGGAAACCAGCCAGCACTGTTTACCCATAATGAAGTGATTACGCTGTTTCACGAATTTGGCCATGGGTTACATCATGTACTGACTAAAATAGAGACTGCTGGTGTTGCTGGAATTGATGGCGTACCCTGGGATGCTGTGGAACTACCCAGCCAGTTTATGGAAAACTGGTGCTGGCAGCCGCAGGCACTGGCGTTTATCTCCGGCCACTATCAAACTCACGAGCCGTTACCGCAGGTTATGCTGGATAGTCTAATAGCCGCGAAGAACTATCAGGCGGCGCTGTTTATCCTGCGTCAACTGGAGTTGGCGTTGTTCGATTTCCGTTTGTATGGCGAATATGATCCCGCGCAAGGTGCGCAAATATTATCCACCTTGTATGCAGTAAAAAAGCAGGTTGCTCTTGTTCCTTCGCCAGTTTGGGCACGTCTTCCCCATTCATTTAGTCATATTTTTTCCGGTGGGTATGCAGCAGGTTATTACAGTTATTTATGGGCTGAAGTTTTAGCGGCAGATGCATTTTCGCGTTTTGAAGAAGAGGGGATTTTTAATCGGGAAACAGGTAATGCCTTCCTTGATAACATTCTGTCACGAGGTGGCTCAGAAGAACCACTGGAGTTGTTCAAACGCTTCCGTGGGCGGGAACCTCAGCTGAATGCAATGCTACGCCATTACGGTATTAACGGGTAATATCGCGCGTGCCGGTATGTTTATTATCCGGGAAGGGTGTTGATCCCAGTACCATGACTATTTTCGCTGAACGCTGGGGTCTTATCTCTAATGAACGAGCAGTGATGGCGTTGGTAATGACCACAGAGAGGCTCGAGCTGCGTAAGCGAGATGAACCAAAACTGGGCAGTATTTATGTCGATTTTGTCCATGGCCCCCTGGAGTACCGGCACCGTTTTGCTACCCGACGTACCGAAGCAATAGCTAAAGCAGTGGGTATCAGGCAGGGCTATTGTCCCGATGTCATCGATGCTACGGCAGGCCTGGGAAGTGATGCTTTCATACTGGCGGCGCTGGGCTGCCGGGTGCGCATGCTTGAGCGGAATCCGGTAGTTGCAGCGCTGCTACATGATGGCCTGGAGCGTGGGTATCAGGACGGTAAAATTGGTCACTGGTTACGGGAAAGAATGACGCTGCACCACGTTCCCAATCTGAGCACGCTGGCAGGTTGTAAGCCCCGGCCGGAGGTCGTTTATCTGGATCCCATGTATCCCCATCGTAAAAAAAGCGCGCTGGTAAAGAAAGAAATGCGTGTATTTCAGTCACTGGTTGGCCCGGATGCGGATGCGGATGATCTGTTGGCACCGGCATGCGTGCTGGCAACCAGGCGTGTGGTGGTAAAACGCCCGAATTATGCACAGTTTCTGGCTGGTGTCCCTGCTCAGGCGGCGATTACCACTAAAAAACATCGATTTGATCTGTATTTGCTTTGAAGACACTGCCATGAAGACGCTCATTGAATGCCAGAGGCGGCTGTCAGCGTATCTGAATGATATGAATAAAAAGAGCACAGGTTATCCAACAAGGTAATATCATCAGTTGTTCAGTTGTTCAGTTGTTCAGTTGTAGAGTTGTGCCCCGATTACCTTGCCATTATCGTCTTTCTTGATGACAAAATATTTTGCTTTTTTTGCAGTAGCCTTTTTGGCAATGTATTCATGGATCTCCACTGGAGGCAGATCTTTCGGTATACCAATGATATCATCCTGGGTTATTTTATTGGCATCGATGCGCCCCTCGGCTTGTTCCTGAGTAATTTCGGTTGCTAATGTTGTGTTCTCTTCTGGCGAGCAAGCTGTGATAACTATAACCCAAAACAGAGCCACAATTTTCGATAATGTTGTCATAAAATAACTCCCCAGCGCACTGACGCAGCCGCCCATGATTAATAGGATGTTTTGTTTACTGTGTGTTCTGTTTACTGTGACGTGCTCGCCGGCACGATTGCATAAATTATCATCGTGCTTTCACGCAGGGTAAATTATTATCGAAAATACCGGGTTGTCAAATATCGCAGGACAAAATTCAGAGGGTAACTGACGTGATTGAAAATTTTTTTGCGACCGAATACGTCTGTAATCGTTATATTTGGTAGTAACGATTATTTTTTACCGTATTATTTAACGCGAGAAACGTATTCGCCAGAGCGCGTATCCACTCTGATAACTTCACCCACCTGGACGAATAGCGGTACTTTGACCACAGCTCCGGTGTTCAGCGTAGCTGGCTTCCCGCCAGTACCGGCGGTATCGCCTTTCAGGCCCGGATCGGTATCAGTGATTGTAAGATCAACGAAATTTGGCGGGGTTACCACAATTGGCTGACCATTCCATAACGTAACAATACACTCAGTCTGTTCCACCAGCCATTTGGCATTATCACCAATTGCCCTAATCTCTGCAGCCAGCTGCTCAAATGTTTCGTTATTCATAAAATGCCAGAATTCACCATCGTTATACAGATAGGTCAAATTTATATCCATAACGTCAGCAGCATCAACAGAATCAGTAGATTTGAAAGTTTTTTCCAGCAGTTTATCAGAGATAAGCTTGCGGATACGGGTACGGGCAAATGCCTGGCCTTTACCGGGTTTGACGAATTCACTTTCAATAACGGAACAGGGTTCGCCGTCCAGCATGATTTTAAGACCCGGACGGAAATCGTTGGTATTATAGGACGCCATATTGGTTCTCCTGAAGCGGAATAGCCTGGTCAAAAAATGGCAAGCATTGTAACTCAAAATACGACACAAAACACACAATACCAGGAAAACTGGTTGCAGCAATTAGCGGATGTAATTACTGATCCAGCCGAGTTGTTGCATCTTTTGGAACTTAATGAACACCAGGATTTGCTGCAAGGCCAGGATGCCCGCCGCTTGTTCCCGTTGCGTGTACCCCGGGTTTTTGTTGCACGTATGCGGCAGGGTGATGCCAGAGATCCGTTGTTGTTACAGGTATTAACAGACAGGAAAGAATTTATTACCGGGGTTGGATTTACCACTGATCCCCTTCAAGAACAAGGTAGTGTTGTTCCTGGTCTGTTACATAAATACCACAATCGCGCCTTATTATTAGTGAAAGGGGGATGCGCCGTTAACTGCCGTTATTGTTTCCGTCGTCATTTTCCTTATCAGGATAACAAGGGGGGCAAAGCAAACTGGAGTCTCGCACTGGATTATATTCGCCAGCATTCTGAACTGGATGAGATTATTTTTTCTGGCGGAGATCCGTTGATGGCAAAAGATAGTGAACTGGACTGGTTAATCAGTGAGCTGGAACATATTCCCCATATCAAACGATTACGTATTCATACACGCCTGCCGGTCGTCATCCCGGCACGCATCACCTTTGCCCTCCGCCAGCGTCTGGCAAACTCATCCTTGCAGATAATTATGGTGACACATATCAATCATGCGAATGAAATAGACAAAGCAGTACGGGAGAGTATGACGCAGCTTAAACAGGCACACGTAACACTGCTGAACCAAAGTGTACTGCTACGCGGAGTCAATGATGACGTAAATGTCCTGGTACGTCTGAGTAATGCATTGTTTAATGCCGGTATTCTGCCTTATTACATTCATTTGCTCGATAAAGTACAGGGCGCTGCTCATTTTATGGTAGATGACGATGAGGCCAGGACGCTAATCAAGGGGTTGCTCGGACGTGTTTCAGGTTATCTGGTACCACGACTGACAAGAGAAATAGCCGGAGAGCAGAGTAAAGTACTGCTGGATTTAAGACTAAGATAACGATTTTTAAACGTCACCAATATGCAGCAACTAATTTAAAAAAAATCACGGTCGATTTGTTATAGTGATGATTAATATTATATGAAATAATCTTGATGCTAATCATTAATTATGAAATAATCTTAATGCCAATCATTGATTAGGTAATTAAAAATTATGTCATTATTAAGTACGTTAGTTAAAAATTTTTCTTGTGTTCCACTCAAACCTACTAAGTCAGCCAACCAACCAATTAATCGGCAGCTGTTATCGGTATCGCTGCAGGTAAGTAATACGCCTAATAAACCCGGACGCTATGCAGAGCTCGCCAGTTCCTTTAAAAGTGGGGATATTGTATACGGTTTGGATCAGCCCCGCCGCAGCGCTTTATCTGCGCTGAAAGGTGCAGGCTTTTTGCTTAAAGAGGCCTCGAAATCGGCAAAAAATAATATTTTGATTCAGAACCATATAACTAATGTTGTTTGGGATACAAGAAAACCAACAAAATACAGCAGTGATATAAAAATACAGAAAACTCTGCACGACGGGAATAGGGCTATTGATTTTAAAGTATTTTTATCAAATCATAAAAAATACAATGTGAAAGATAACACGATGGCTCAGGATATTAAGGCAGGAGTAAACGTCGATACATCCGCGGTAGCATTATGGAAAAAAACAAGCAAAGCGGGCTTGGAATTCCAGCTGTTGCAGCAGAAAAAACCAGTTCATTTTATTGTTGATGAGATTATCAACACCATCGATAAGGTTGCTTCTAAGGAAGGCTACGGTAAAAGTATAACTTCCGCTGAATTGCGCTGGTTATATCGTCACAAAGATACTCCGGAAGTTCGGGAAAATATAAAATTTTGGAGAGAAGGTGGTCTTATGGAGCATAGTGAGGTATTTGCTCCAGAAAAATGGGCGAACTATGCACGTATAGTTGATAATCCTGATCCCGAGTAACGATACGGTAAGGGCAGAGTGGCGCGCAAAAAAAAGATCGAGCAGTTCATGCTCGATCCTGATGTTTAAGCAATGCGGCAGATAACAGGAATTACATCATTCCGCCCATACCACCCATACCGCCCATACCACCACCAGCACCCATATCGGCTTTATCTTCTTTTGGCTGATCAGTTACCATACACTCGGTGGTAATCATTAGGCCTGCGATAGATGCCGCGTACTGCAGTGCAGAACGTGTCACTTTTGTTGGATCCAGGATGCCCATTTTGATCATGTCACCATACTCTTCAAGCTGAGCATTGTAGCCGTAGCTGCCCTCGCCCGCTCTCACGTTATTCGCAATTACAGAGGCTTCTTCGCCAGCATTAACCACAATTTGACGCAGTGGAGATTCCATTGCGCGCAGTGCAACACGGATACCGACATTCTGGTCTTCGTTATCGCCTCTGAGGCCGGCAAGTTTGCCCGCGGCACGGATCAGTGCGACACCGCCGCCGGCAACCACACCTTCCTCTACTGCTGCACGGGTTGCATGCAATGCATCTTCAACACGGGCTTTCTTTTCTTTCATTGCAACTTCAGTGGCAGCGCCCACTTTGATAACCGCAACACCACCGGCCAGTTTGGCGACACGCTCTTGCAGTTTTTCTTTATCGTAGTCAGATGTCGCTTCTTTAATTTGCTGACGGATCTGATTGGTACGGCCTTCAATGTTCGCTTTGTTACCCACGCCATCAATAATAGTACTGTTGTCTTTATTGATAACAACACGCTTTGCCTGACCCAGGTCTTCCAGCGTGGCTTTTTCCAGTTCCAGCCCAATTTTTTCAGAAATAACTTTTCCGTTGGTCAGGATGGCAATGTCTTGCAGCATGGCTTCACGGCGATCGCCGAAACCTGGTGCTTTTACTGCTGCGACCTTAACAATACCGCGCATGGTATTTACTACCAGCGTAGCCAGTGCTTCACCTTCAACATCTTCAGCAATAATCAGCAGCGGTTTACCTGCTTTGGCAACTGCTTCCAAAATCGGCAATATTTCACGAATATTGGAGATTTTTTTGTCAACCAGCAGGATATAGGGGCTTTCAAGTTCAATTGAGCCGGTTTCTTGTTTATTGATAAAATAGGGTGAGAGGTAACCACGGTCAAACTGCATGCCTTTAACAACTTCTAATTCGTCCTGCAGGCCAGAGCCATCTTCGACGGTGATGACACCTTCTTTGCCTACTTTTTCCATCGCATCTGCAATCAGCTGACCTACTGTCTCATCAGCGTTGGCGGAAATGGTACCGACCTGAGCGATAGCTTTAGAGTCTGAGCAAGGTACGGAGAGTTTTTTCAGCTCTTCAACGGCGGCGATCACTGCTTTGTCGATACCACGTTTCAGATCCATCGGGTTCATGCCGGCCGCAACTGCTTTCAGCCCCTCTGTGATAATGGACTGAGCCAGTACAGTAGCAGTTGTTGTACCATCGCCCGCGGCATCGTTGGCTTTGGACGCCACTTCTTTGACCATTTGCGCTCCCATGTTCTCAAACTTATCTTCAAGTTCGATTTCACGTGCCACAGAAACGCCATCTTTGGTGATAGTTGGGGAACCGAAAGATTTATCCAGGACAACATTACGTCCTTTAGGTCCCAGGGTTACTTTTACTGCATCAGCAAGAATATTTACGCCACGAAGCATTTTTACGCGTGCGTCATTACCGAATTTTACGTCTTTAGCTGCCATTGTTGTATTTCCCTTAAATTCGTTTGTTCAGTATTTCAGAAAAGAGTGACACGTATGATTACTCTTCAACCTTTGCCAGAATGTCACTTTCGGACATGATCAACACTTCTTCATGATCGATCTTCTCTGACTTAACGCCGTAACCATCGTTGAAAATAACGATGTCACCCACTTTTACATCTAACGGCTTAACTTCGCCGTTATCCAGAATGCGGCCATTGCCAACAGCCAGTACTTTTCCACGGGTAGATTTTCCCGCAGCAGTGCCCGTCAGCACGATACCGCCCGCCGATTTTGATTCAGCTTCTTTACGTTTGACGATAACGCGATCATGTAATGGACGAATATTCATTGATAGTTCTCCTGTGAGAAGGTCCATACTAAGTTAGGATCGACACCGGCACCTTCTTAATAACCGATATCGTAGCTTTTAAGGTGGGGGCGGCATAGTTACGCTTCAAGAGATAACAAAAAAAAATTATTGTTTCTTATTCATTCAGCAATAATGGCTACTTACACCAACGGACCGACAACGCCAGCCCGGCCTGGTTTCTGCCTGGAATAGCCTGAAATAGACAGACTGTCACTGTTTGCGTGCTTTATTCGCGGTCTTTAAATTTATCTTGCCTGTTTTGCTGGTCGGGCTGATGTTCCACATCGAGCGTGTCAGCGTTTTTTCGGCGGAATTCACCATCAAAAACAGTGCCAGCCCCCTTTGACTGATGGATGTTCACGTAGCGCAGTAATTTTAATGTCAGTGATCTTTGGATGGGGGGCAATAACAGCAGCAGCCCAAGGCAGTCGGTAAAAAAACCAGGCGTTAGCAGTAAAATACCTGCCAGTATGAGTGAAACACTTTTTACCATTTCGGCAGCCAGGTTTTCGCCAGCAGCGATTTTTTGCTGCATCCGGGCCAGGGTTTGCATTCCCTGGTTACGCACCAGCGACACACCCACACAAGAAGTTACTATCACTAGCAACAGAGTGATCGCTACGCCCAATACATTAGCGACTTGAATAAATAAAGATATCTCTATGTATGCCAGTAAAAATAGTAAAGTAAACGGTAGCCAGCGCACGGTATTCTTCTTCTCCCTTCAATCAACTGTGATGACAATCACACATACGGAATAATCCTAACTGAATCGTTCTTCTCATGACCTGATTACAGTAAATTTATAAATAAAAAGCCTATGATAATGGCGGCGATAATATATTACGGTTGATCGCGTTACCGTTTTACAAAAGTAGTATTAAAGGTAAGTTCGTCACACCATAAATCAGATGGCCAATAACAGGAAGAAGGTTATCATGTCAAGTACTGTTCGTATCGAAGAAGACCTTTTAGGGGTAAGAGAAGTTCCTGCAGAGGCTTACTATGGTGTTCACACCCTGCGTGCGATTGAGAATTTTTATATCAGTAACAGTACAATCAGTGATATTCCTGAATTTATCCGCGGGATGGTGATGGTAAAAAAAGCTGCTGCGATGGCAAACAAAGAATTACACACCATCCCGCAAAAAATTGCCGACATGATTATTCTGGCATGCAACGAAATTCTCGACAAAGGGAAATATATGGACCAGTTCCCCATTGATGTATTTCAGGGAGGGGCTGGAACGTCACTGAATATGAATACCAATGAAGTGCTGGCTAACATTGCTCTGGAACTAATGGGGCATAAAAAGGGAGAATATCAGTATATTAATCCTAACGATCATCTTAATAAGTGCCAGTCTACTAACGATGCATACCCTACGGGACTTCGGATTGCTGTTTACACTTCGATCATGAGACTCATTACGGCCATCAAACAACTCAGTGATGGTTTTAGCAAAAAAGCTCAGGAATTTTCTGCCATCCTGAAAATGGGTCGTACTCAGTTACAGGATGCCGTACCTATGACGCTTGGCCAGGAGTTCCGTGCGTTCCATATCTTGCTGAAGGAAGAAGTTAAAAATCTGCACCACACTGCTGAGTTACTGTTAGAAATGAACCTGGGTGCTACAGCAATTGGTACCGCACTGAATACACCGGAAGGTTATCAGATGTTAGCGGTACAGAAACTGGCGCAAGTGACTAACTTGCCCTGCATACCTGCTGAAGATTTAATTGAGGCAACGTCTGATTGTGGTGCGTACGTTATGGCGCATAGCGCACTGAAACGCCTTGCGGTTAAAATGTCAAAAATTTGCAATGACCTGCGCTTGCTTTCTTCCGGCCCGCGGGCCGGATTTAATGAAATCAATCTGCCACAGCTGCAGGCAGGTTCTTCTATCATGCCGGCTAAAATTAACCCGGTAATTCCGGAGGTTGTAAACCAGGTATGCTTTAAAGTCATCGGCAATGATGTTTGTATTACTCTGGCATCAGAAGCAGGTCAGCTTCAGTTAAATGTTATGGAGCCTGTAATCGGTCAGGCGATGTTTGAGTCGATTCATATTCTGACGAATGCCTGCTATAACCTGCTGGAAAAATGTGTAGACGGTATTACAGCAAAAAAAGAGGTATGTGAAAATTATGTGTTTAATTCTATAGGAATTATCACCTATCTCAATCCATTTATTGGTCACCATAATGGTGACGTTGTTGGCAAAATTTGTGCACAAACCGGTAAAAATGTGCGGGAAGTTGTCCTGGAGCGTGCCCTGCTGAGCGAAGCTGAGCTTAATGATATTTTATCCGTGAAAAATCTGATGAATCCTGTTTATAAGGCAAAACGTTATCCCGGTGACAACGAAAAACAGTAAAAATTCTGAGCACAGTCTCGAAAGCGTTGTAAACAGGGCGCAGGCTTACAATCACCACTAACGATGAGCATGCCGGGTTTGGAACAAGCGGTACCCCACGGGTATAATAAACAGGGATTCAATGAACGAATCAGCTAAGGTAACTGATAAACATGGATAAAATCACCGTCAGGTTAGAAGAACACAGTTACCCAGTTACCATTGCAGCGGGGTTATTTAATGAGTTGATTTCTTTTGTGCCGCTAAAACCTGGCGCTCAGGTTATGCTGGTCACTAACCTGACTATTGCTCCCCTCTACCTGGAAAAAATCTGCACCGCGCTGAAACGTGGTGGTGTTCATGCGGATCACATTATTTTACCTGATGGAGAGCAGCATAAGTCCCTTGCTATGCTGGATCGGATTTTTTCCTCCCTGCTGAAAAAAAAACATGGTCGTCATACGACACTGATTGCCTTAGGTGGCGGCGTCATCGGTGATTTGACGGGTTTTGCTGCTGCCTGCTATCAGCGTGGTGTCCGTTTTATTCAGCTTCCAACGACACTGTTAGCACAGGCAGATGCTTCCGTTGGTGGTAAAACGGCAGTGAATCATCGTTTGGGTAAAAATATGATCGGTGCCTTCTGGCAGCCTGTATCAGTAATTATCGATCTGGATTGTTTAAAAACTCTGCCTGTGCGTGAACTGGTCTGTGGTCTGGCTGAGGCTATCAAATATGGCATTGCCCTTGACAGCAATTTTTTTATCTGGTTAGAGGATAATATCGATAAATTGTTGCTGTTAGACACAGCTGCATTGAGCTACTGCGTCCGTCGTTGTTGTGAACTTAAAGCTGGTATCGTTGCAGCGGATGAACGTGACTGCAATGGACTGCGTGCTTTGCTCAATTTTGGTCATACATATGGCCATGCTATTGAAGCTGAAATGGGCTACGGTGCCTGGTTGCATGGCGAAGCCGTGGCAGCAGGTATGGTGATGGCAGCTGAAACCGCACGAAATATCGGGCAATTTTCTGTGCGGGACGTCGCACGTGTCAGGCAACTTTTGCTGCGCGCCGGCCTGCCTGTTTGCGGTCCGCGAGAAATGTCGCCAGAATCTTATCTGCCTCATATGATGCGGGATAAAAAAGTATCAGCGGGGGAACTCTGCGTGGTGCTTCCTGTCAGTATGGGCCATGCTGAGATCTGTACCGGGATATCTCAAAATACCGTTCTTGCTGCTATCTCTGCGTGTTTGCACCATGACGCACACCATGACGCACAGTAGCAATGAATTTTTCTCTAAAAGAGCTCTTTCACGATAATCACTCACTTAGCGTGAACGATAAACGATATATGTTGAGCCAGTTTTTGATGAATTGTCAGCGAATGCGAAAAATTTCGAACAAGTTCTAACAACGGGAGAGGTGTTATATGGATGAATTCAGACTGGAAGATGACCTGACATCAAATGCCAGAGATCATCGGCCTTCCGGATCGAACAAATCTTCTGGTCTGCCGGGCATGGCTGTTTTTCGGCAGTACCTGATGACTGGTGCCGGTATTCTGGTATTACTGTTATTGATCATTGGTATTGGTTTTGCGCTGCGAGCCCCTACAGGGCACGAGATGGCGCAAAAAAATCTTAATACCGAGTTGAAAACTATCACTCTTTCTGAGCTCCCGACTCCTGACCCTGACGCCACCGCAACAGGAGATAACATAACTAAAATAACAAATAGCGCACAACTGCAAGACATTACGGTACCACTCATCGCTCAGACACCCACACAGGCAATGCACCAGCCTGTCAGTCAAAATCAAATTAAGCGTGTGGAATTACCCGGTAGCATAGGAAATGCACTTTCTTTGCAACAAAACAGCCTTGATGCTGTCTCTCAAAAGATGAGAGACACACCGGCATCCCCGGGACAAGGCCGCTTTACCCTGCAACTGAGCGGCGCGTCGAAATTTAACACCCTGGACGCTTTTGCGAAGCAGCAAAAATTGACGGATTATCATATCAATGAGACAAAGCGCGCCGGTAAACCCTGGTTCGTGTTAGTCAGTGGTGACTACGCTTCTTTAAGCGCTGCAAAAAAAGCGATTACTACGTTGCCCGCTGATGTTCAGACGAAAAAACCGTGGGTCAGGTCTGCGGTACAGTAACCGCTGAAAATGTAAATCATTTTTGTGATGCGCTGTTTGAAACGGGGTACAATCTGCGGCTCTGAGTGACTAAATAGTTAACTGGCGGCATGAAAAAAAACCGTGCTTTTTTGAAATGGGCTGGAGGAAAATACTCGCTATTGGACGATATTCGATCCCATCTTCCTGTTGGAAATTGCCTTATCGAACCATTTGTTGGTGCTGGATCGGTATTCCTCAATACTGAATATGAGTCGTATATCCTGGCTGATATAAATAGTGATCTGATAAACCTGTATAACATTGTTAAGTTACGTACTGACGATTTTGTGCGTGATGCTCGTGTCCTGTTTAGCGACCTTTACAATAAATCGGAACAGTTCTACGCCTTTCGCAGCGCCTTCAACACCAGTATTGATCCTTACAGTCGGGCACTGTTGTTTCTCTACCTCAACAGGCATTGTTATAACGGTTTGTGTCGCTATAATGCGCGTGGTGAGTTTAATGTGCCTTTTGGACGCTACAAAAAGCCCTATTTTCCTGAGTCAGAGCTTTACTGGTTCGCCCAAAAATCCAAAAATGCGATTTTTGTGTGTAAGCACTACCAGGAAACGCTGTTAAAAGCAACAGTGGGCGCGGTTGTTTATTGCGATCCTCCCTACTTGCCCTTATCGGCAACTGCCAGGTTTACTGCCTATCACACCAATAACTTTAGTATCTCCGATCAGCAAAATTTGGCGCGGCTGGCATACTGGCTTTCTGCTGAAAGCCGTATTCCGGTGCTTATTTCTAACCACGATACTGAACTGACTCGTAACTGGTACCATCAGGCGTCTCTCCATGTAGTGAAAGGACGCCGCACTATTAGCAGTAATATTTTTAGGCGCCGTAGTGTGAATGAGCTGTTGGCACTGTACCGTTAGTCAATTATCTAAGCACCTGTTCACGACCTGCTGCGCCCTCTGAGTACAATCAGTCACTGCTATGATTTAACTCTTCAATCAGATGAAAACAGGGAAAAACGGGGAAAAATAGATGAAAAATTTTTTGATAGCGGCATCCATTTTGTCAGCAGATTTCGCAAAATTGGGTGAGGATACCGCTAAAGTGCTGGCAGCCGGTGCTGATATTGTTCATTTTGATGTGATGGATAACCATTATGTCCCCAATCTGACAGTGGGACCCATGGTCTGTCATGCGCTGCGTCATTATGGTATCAGCGCGCCGGTTGATGTCCATTTGATGGTAAAACCCGTTGATCGCCTGATTCCTGCTTTTGCCAGCGCTGGGGCTGATTGCATCTCTTTTCATCCTGAGGCTACTGAACATATCCATCGCACGCTACAGTTGATCAAAGAGCTTGGCTGTAAAGCAGGGTTAGTGTTGAACCCGGCTACCCCTCTTAGTTACCTCGATTATGTAATGGATAAACTGGATGTGATTTTGTTGATGTCAGTTAATCCTGGTTTTGCCGGGCAGTCATTTATTCCAGGAACGTTAAATAAACTGCATCAGGTTCGCCAGCTAATCGATGAAGGTGGTCATAGAATTCGTCTTCAGGTTGATGGTGGTGTTAACAGTGATAACATCGGTGAAATTGCCTCTGCGGGAGCAGATACGTTTGTTGCCGGTTCGGCGATTTTTGGCCAGCCGGACTATGCTACTGTGATCAACAAATTGCGCAGCGAGCTGTCGCGGGTTCGTCGCAACTAAAATCAGATTTGCCTGGCCACCTCGTTCTGCAATCATTCATCATCCCTGCTCTGCGTCATGTAGCCTGGTAAGCAGGGGTTTAAATTTATTAGCGAATATTTATCGAACAACCCGGCCGGGGGTTAATTGCTCATTATTTTTTATCAGATGTAGCCAGAGCATCAAGCCAGCGTTCAGCATCTAACGCCGCCATGCAACCTGATCCTGCAGAGGTAATCGCCTGACGATAGATATGATCCATTACATCACCTGCAGCAAATACACCGGGTATTGAAGTCTGAGTAGCATTGCCGTTACTGCCAGATTGCACCTTGATATAACCATTTTCTAACTCCAGAGCATCAGCGAAAATATCAGTATTCGGGCGATGACCGATAGCAATAAACACCCCCTCTACTGCCAGAGTTTCTGTATGATCGCTACAGGTATCAGATAAACAGACACCGGTTACTCCACTGTCATTTCCCTGAACTTCTCGCAGAGTGCGATTGATATGTAACACGATATTGCCATTGTTTACTCTGTCCATCAGGCGCTTGAGCAGAATTTTTTCTGAACGAAATGTATCACGACGATGAACTAAATGTACTTTATCAGCAATTTTGGAAAGATATAGCGCTTCCTCAACAGCGGTATTGCCGCCACCAATGACCGCTACCCTTTGCTTACGATAAAAAAAGCCGTCACAGGTAGCACAGGCGGAAACTCCCTTACCTTTAAAGGCCTCTTCTGAAGGTAAACCCAGATAACGGGCTGAAGCTCCAGTGGCAATAATCAGAGCATCACAGGTGTATTTCGCACCGTCACCTGACCACAAACAGAACGGACGCTTGTCCAGCTCGACCCGCTGGATAGAATCGACCAGAATTTCTGTCTCAAACTTAGCGGCATGCTCGTCCATACGCTCCATAAGGGCGGGACCGGTAAGCGGGCCAGGATCTCCCGGCCAGTTTTCTACTTCTGTGGTAGTAGTAAGCTGGCCGCCTTTCTCTATCCCCGTGATTAAAAGAGGTTTTAAATTAGCGCGGGCCGCATAAACTGCTGCCGTATAACCCGCAGGACCCGAGCCCAGAATGATCAATTTACTGTACTTAGCTGTACTCATGAAGACCTCATTTATTTTGTGGTACACGAATACCGGCTATTGTAGGGAAAATAAAGTGCGTTCGATGATCTATTGAACATGATCCTCCTTAAAAGCCATGCAAAATTAACCGTCAGCAACTCTATTTGCGCGCAAGGAGGAGCGACTGGCAAAATTCGAGTAACCTGGTTAGACTCCTGCCTGCTCTCATAAAAAAGTAAGCATTGGGATGCTCTTGTCGGCATTGTTGTTGGTTTACCTCAAATTCTTGGATACTTATTTTTTTGAACCATGCATATCACGGAAAATAAAAAAATTATCTTAGACAAGCCCCGGCGCGGGTTCTCTTTGTCTGTATTCCTGTTCATCATCGTTGCTCTCTTGTCCGCCTGGCTGATGCTGGCTTTGGGCAGTTTCCATCCCGCAGACCCGAGCTGGTCGCAAACCGCCTGGCATGACACTGTGCACAATTTGAGCGGTCGCTTAGGCGCATGTATAGCGGACGTGCTGTTTTTCGCTTTTGGTGTTTTGGCCTATACCATCCCACCAGGTGCGCTGGTATTGTGTTATTTCGTATTTCACCCGTTTGCTAGCAACCAGCACGCCGTCGACCATATTGCTCTTGCTTTACGGCTTATCGGATTACTTGGGTTGCTTTTTACCTCGTGCACGCTCGCTGCATTACATGTCGATGACCTCTATTACTTTGCCTCAGGCGGGGTGACTGGCAGTCTGATGAGTAACGCAATGCTACCGTGGTTGCAGGATATCAGTTTGACCTTAGTAATGCTCTGCCTTTGGGCAGTCAGCGTTACATTATTCACAGGCAAGTCATGGTTATTCATTGCAGAAAAAATAGGGGCTCTGGTGTTGCGCTCAACAACATTTATCAGTACCGGTTTCCGGTATCAGAATAAAAAAGTTAATGAGGTTTTTCACGAGGAAAATCTTGCGGAATTGATAAAAAATAGCGCTGACCCGCTTATTAATAACGCCCCACTTGATAAAACACGGTTTGAAGAAGCACCTTTCGCTGCGCCTTCTTCAGCCACAACAGCACCAGGCGAGAGAGAGAATAACCCAACAACGGAAGAAATCGCAGCGCTGGCACCATTACCATCTATTGCACCATCTATTGCAACGACAACCACTACAGTTGAACAGCGCGCAGTGCCAGCAACACCGGATTTTGCCATGGACAGCCTGATTCACCCATTTTTAATGCACCATCAACAGCCATTGAAAAAATCCGCCACACTATTGCCAACACTGGAGCTTCTGGCTGCGCCATCAGCAGAAGCAAAACCAGCCGACAGATTCGTACTGGAGCAGACCGCACGTTTAGTGGAAACTCGCCTGGCCGACTATCGTATTCAGGCTAAGGTTGTCGGGATTTCTCCGGGCCCGGTGATTACACGCTTTGAATTAGACCTGGCACCTGGAGTGAAAGCATCGCGTATTTCCGGTTTATCCCGGGATCTGGCCCGTTCTCTTTCCGCCGTTGCGGTACGAATTGTCGAAGTTATCCCCGGTAAACCCTATGTTGGCCTGGAGCTGCCCAACAGGCACCGGCAAACCGTGTACTTGCGTGAAGTATTAGATTGTGCAAGCTTCCGTGATGCGGCATCTCCATTAACAATAGTATTGGGTAAGGATATTGCCGGGCTCCCTGTTGTTGCTGATCTGGCTAAAATGCCGCATCTTCTGGTGGCAGGGACAACCGGCTCTGGTAAGTCTGTTGGGGTAAATGCGATGATCCTCAGCATGTTATACAAAGCGACACCCGAAGAAGTTCGCTTTATTATGATCGACCCGAAAATGCTGGAATTATCGGTCTATGCCGGTATTCCTCATCTGTTGACCGACGTAGTGACCGACATGAAAGATGCCGCCAATGCATTGCGCTGGTGTGTTGCGGAAATGGAGCGCCGTTATAAGCTGATGTCCGCCCTGGGCGTACGTAACCTGGTGGGTTATAACGAACGAATCGCACAAGCTCAGGAAATGGGGAGACCTATCCCCGATCCTTTCTGGAAAGGCGGTACCAGCACGGATATCACCATTCCAGTGCTGGAAAAATTGCCTTACATCGTGCTGATGGTTGACGAATTTGCCGATCTCATCATGACAGCGGGTAAAAAAATAGAAGAATTAATTGCCCGTCTGGCACAAAAAGCCAGAGCAGCAGGTATCCATCTTATACTGGCAACCCAGCGCCCGTCAGTTGATGTTATCACCGGGCTTATCAAAGCCAATATTCCGACCCGTATAGCGTTTACCGTATCGAGTAAAATTGTAATGGTCTACTGTTACCGGACACTTTTGAAAAGCTGTAGAATGCAAATCGGAGGTGTAAACAATGAGCAGCAAACATCCAAAATCTAAATTTAGCCTAATATTTAAGCAAGACGCCGTAAAGTTAGTCAGGGAAAAAGGTTATAG
>CANJWD010000029.1 GCA_947478475.1 Enterobacterales bacterium | reverse complement strand
TCCTGCGTAGATCAACTGTTGGCACAATGGAGGAAATAACGGATTCCCCATTAAAGTACTGTGTAGCGGCACTCCCTGACTAATTTGCCGGCTAATATTTCTAATTTCATGCCGATAAACAGAGTTGCTGACTGATAATGCCGCTGCATATAAACCCGCTATCAATGTGAGTCCTGCCTGCTGAGTCATAGCCAAAGTTTGAAATATTTGACTCAGACAGCGACCCCGTATAAGCGGGGAGATAAAAGGCAGTCGTAATAACAGAGTCTGCTCACGCTGCTGCCATTTTGGCAATTTTCTTATTTTTTTATGGTAACTAACAGACAGCGCTGCCAATAACAAAACGATGTAAGGTCCGTAACGTATTAGTGCACCGGAAACAGATAGCAGACCTGAAGTCAGCCATGGTAATGGGGCATCGAAGGACTGGTATATTTTAGCAAACTCAGGTAATACCATAACTAACATGATGATACTGACAAGCACGGCAACCCCACAAACAAAGGCAGGGTATCTCAGCGCCTTTGTCACTTTTTTTTGTAACAACTGCTGCCGTTCCTGCTGCTCTGCCAGTCGCGCGCAACACTGGTCCAGTTTACCGGTTAGTTCACCAACGCTTATCAGCTGATAATATAATGGCGGAAATATCACCGGATAATCGGCAATCGTTTCAGAAAAAGGCTGGCCGCCAGAGACCTTTTCACTGATTTCCTGCAAAACACAACGCCATGCCGGAGAATAATTTTCTTTTGCCAGCAACTGCAGGCTATTCACCAAAGGTAAACCCGCCTGAAGTAATGTTGCTAACTGACGAGTAAATACAATCAGGCGCTCACCCTGCCAGTGAGATACCGGGATCCGTTTACCTGCTTTGATGACCAGAGGCTGTAATCCCTGTTGGATTATTTGCTGGCAGACATGATTTTTTTCTTGCGTAACGAGTTCGCCTTCTTGTATTTCTCCCTGGGCGTTAATCGCTTGCCAAAAATAGAGACGACGACCCTTCATTCAAGGCTTCCTGTTTCAGTATTCATGCCAGTCACGCGATTAACTTCCTCAACAGACGTTATTCCTTGCTCTGCCAGCGCCAGCCCAGCCGAAAACAATTTTCTTTGCCCCTGCTTCATAGCAATTTCTGCGAGTTGCGATGAACTGGCCCCGGCATCCAGTGCATTCCGAATTTCTGGTGTAACAACCAGCATTTCATAAATTCCGGTACGACCGTAATAGCCAGAGCAACAGTGCTCACAGCCGGTTGCCTGCCAGGTTCGCAGTAAGGAGGGCCAGATATGCGGAGGATAGCGCATCTGTGCACTGCTGGGTTGTTTACAATGAACACAAAGACGCCGAACAAGTCTCTGGGCAATCACGAGTTTTAGACATGCCGCAAGTAAATAACCGGGAATACCTATCTGAGCCAGGCGGGCCAGCGTGTCGGCAGTAGAATTAGTATGTAATGTTGAGAGCACCAGGTGGCCTGTCTGCGCTGCTTTAACAGCGATTTCTGCCGTTTCTGCATCCCGAATCTCTCCGATCATAATCACGTCCGGATCCTGGCGCAGCAGTGCACGCAGTACCCGAGAAAAATCCAGTTCGATTTTATTATTGACCTGAGTCTGATTAATCCCATGAACTGGGATCTCTATCGGATCTTCAACACTACAGACATTTATATTCGTGTGGTTAAGTTTTAGTAATCCGCTGTACAACGTGACGGTTTTTCCGCTACCGGTAGGGCCGGTCACCAAAATTAGCCCCTGAGAACAGCACAGTGCCTGCATGAGTTGCTTAAGATCTGTGTCGGTAAAACCGAGTTTTTCTAATGCTAATTGTTGCTGATCAGTATGGATTATGCGTATAACAATTTTTTCGCCGTATTGGGTAGGCAGTACGGCAATTCGCATGGGATAGCAATGCTTGCCCAAGGTGAAGCTCAACTGACCATCCTGCGGCAGACGGCGTTCTGAGATATTTAATTTAGCCATCACCTTTAACCGGGCGGCGAGTCGTGCCGTCAGCTCCACAGGTGGTGCATAAATTGCATGCAGTACACCATCAATACGTAAACGAATACGGTAGTGGTGCTGGTAAGGTTCAAAGTGGATATCCGATGCGCGCCGCTGAATAGCGCTACGTAGCGTCTGATTGATAAACTGGATAACCGGAATATCACTGTCATCATCGGCTATTATTCTTTCATCTGACCTGTTCGTTTCCTCGTTTTGCATCATCTGCCGGGGAGTGGCCTGGTTAATCATCTGTTCAAATCTGGCGACCGGCCATTGCTCAGTAATAACTTTGCGACCACTGGCAAAACTCAGCGCAGTCACTAATTCATCAGATGCCGGAGCCACCAGTGCAACAGTGATAGTTTGCTGGTCAATAGCAAGCGCTATTGCCTGATAGCGACGGCAAAGTACATGGAGCTCATCGCTGATATGTGAGCTAACGTGAGACTGGGGTTCAGCAGAGTGTTGCGCCATGATTAGCCACCAGCTGTGTCATTGAAATGGAATATTCCTTTACAGGTATCCACCAGACGGCCATCAGATGCTACACATTCTCTCGTCCAGAGAGTATGGTCGCTATTGTTATCCCGCGAAGGCGTCAATTTGACAGTTAGCCCTTCCAGTATTTTCTGCCCTGTGATGACAATAACGCCGTCAGTAACACCGACAGCTTTGACATAACGGGTTCCCCGGCTTGCTGAAATACCTTTTGCACCAGAGCTACATCCGGTGAAATCTTCCTGTTCAAGTGTGCAAAGCTCGACTCCTGTCTTGTAAGACACCATAGATTGCAACATATCAGTTAGCGCAGCCTTCTGAGTATAGTGCCGGTAAGCCGGTATACCGATACTACTTAGAATCGCTATGATGGCGATTGTCGCCATCAGTTCGATTAATGTAAATCCCTGTTGTCTGAACATACGACCTTCCCGTTTAACATTAGTGGGCCAGGCGGTGAGCTTGCATATTTTTAATCAAGAAAAACAGCGCCAGTAAGTCAGTTTGCAAAGCAGGCCGAAAAACATTTAACTGGCTGTATGTGACTGGCTGATTGCAGCGATACTGTTCGCATAATTTGTCAGTATCGGAGTCCATAATCAGTGGTGTTGATAAAACAGCAGGGATTTGGTGAGATGCCGGGTCGGCAACAGTTATTGGAAACGCATAATTATTGGAAACGTATAGTTATTGAAAACGTATAGTTATTGAAAACGCATAGAAAGATCGAGTGCTCCGATATGCTTGGTGAGCGAGCCTGCCGAAATATAATCTACACCAGTTTCAGCATAGCTGCGCAGCGTATCAAGTGTCACGTTACCAGAAACCTCAAGCAGACAACGTTTTTCTGTCAGAGCAACCGCATCACGTATCATCGGAAGAGTGAAGTTGTCCAGCATAACGATATCTGCGCCTGCTTCCAGCGCCTGTTGCAATTCGGCCAAAGATTCAACTTCAACTTCGATAGGTACATTGTCATTCACACAGAAAGCCTGATCGACGGCCGCCTTAATAGATCCGGCAGCGATAATATGGTTTTCTTTGATTAAAAATGCATCCGACAGCCCAAGGCGATGGTTAGCACCACCACCACACAGAACAGCGTATTTTAACGCTGTCCGCAGGCCCGGTAGCGTTTTTCTGGTATCCAGCAACGCCGTGTGCGTACCTTCCAGTACCGAGACATAGCGGCTGACCTCGGTCGCTACACCAGAGAGCGTTTGCAGAAAATTTAATGCGGTACGCTCAGCTGTCAGCAATATGCGGGCCGGACCAGACACCTGACACAACATCTGGCTGGCCACCAGTTGTTCGCCATCGCTAACATGCCATTCAATCCTGACGTCACCACCGAGTTGCGTAAACACTTCATTTAGCCAGCGCTGCCCACAAAAAATTCCCGCTTCACGGGTAATGATGACAGCCACTGCCTGCCGACAGGCGGGCAGCAGCTTAGCGGTGAGATCATTTTCGGCATTAACTTCACCGCCAAGATCTTCACTCAATGCCTGCGCGACGCAAAAAGGAATGTCATTTTGTATACGCTGAAGCAGCTCAGCCCGACGCTGGCCGGCACTAAAGCTACGTGTCGGCATAGAATATTCCTGCTACAGCGGATACAACAGATAAATTAAACTGGCCATCATGCACCGTCTGACACCTCACGAATCCGTGTTTTGTAGATTTCTAATTTCTGTGGGGTGATCAACCGGCGCTCGTCATCAAGCACTACACCGCCCAGGTCATCAGCAATCCGCTGGGCTGTCTGTAACATCAGTTTAAAATTCTGACTGGCAGCGCCATGAGACGGAAGCACCATAAACATTGAGACACCAGGCGTTGAGAAACCGGACATTACTTCGAGATCAAACGAACCAGGCTTTATCATATTCGCCAGACTAAACAATACAGGGCTATCCTTTGCAGAATCAGCATGGCAATGAAATATGCCCATCTCACCGAATCGGAAGCCAGACCGAAGAAAAACTCGCAACAATAATTCACCACTGATGACACTGCCATGATGTGCCGCAACATGGAGTACCAATACCGTCTCTTGTTTCAGTGCCTCACCGGTACACTGCTTAGAATTAGCGACAGGATGCCGGGGTGAAACGGGGCGTGGCTCGCTCACCCACTCTTCCGATAAAGACAAGGCAGCAGAATCGATCAAAGGATCCTTACGAATGGCAGCAGATAAGTGTTCAAATGAACGGCTACCGGACAACTCAGGCTGACTGTCATTGTGGTCAGATACGGGTTGTTTTTGGCAGGAAAATCTGTCCGCAGAAGAGACGGGTCTGGTACATTGCATGCCTTGCGTTTCGTCATTACCGCTGACCCGACGCTGGCCAGCAACGCGCACTTCACTCACCCCTTCATCGGGATCATCAAGCAGCGCATCAGGAGAAGCCTCTTTCTCACGCTTAACCAAACGATCACGAAAAAAAAGGGAACGCTCTGCGCGACTGGCCCATAAACCATGCCATAACAGCGCAACTATAGCGGCCGCACCAACAACGACCAGTACCAGACGCAGATCTTGCATCATCACTATCTCTGGTTGCTCCAACACATTACCATCAAGGACATACACTCATGCATAACTCTATTTGCCTGTGAACATAAGTGCAAGCCGATGCTCAATTTTTTTGCTAAGAAAGGCGATTTTATCGGCTATTTTGTCTATTTTTTATACTAACAGGCACACCATGGTCAAAAATTATGTTGATGTGGTACTGTTGCGAGACCACGCAATGGAGCATTAACAGTATGTCATACGTGAAAAAATACCAGTGGTGTTCGCTATTTTGTTATAAAAAGTGCAATTAATGTTCCGCTCCGGCATTAAAACGCTTTATTGTTTTGCCACTACTCGTCAATATGATGCTGCTAATGGGTGGTGTGTTTTGGTGGCTGGTGAGTCACATTGATCAGTGGGTTTCTGAGGTGAACTGGTGGCGGGGGATGAGTTACCCTTTATGGTCACTGGTAGTAATTTTTGTGTTATTAATTTTCGGCTATTTTTTTAGCACTATTTTTTAGCACTATTGCAAACTTCATCTCCGCACCATTCAATGGGCTGCTGGCTGAACGACTTGAAGCCAGTCTCACGGGGATGCCCCTGCCCGATAATGGCTTGTTCGCGGCCTGGATGTCGTCCATCCAGTATAACGATTACCCTTTCGATAATCATAAAATCAGTTTTCGGAAAATGCACAGCGCCCTACGGCAAGACAAAACCCATAATTTGCAGTTTTCATGCCAGCCGTAGTGTGCGCCGCAACAGCCATCTGGTGAGCGAAGCCCGAACGAGGAAAAACAAGCGAAAAAACCCACCAGCAACCACGTACCGGATTGCGATACGCGATATAAGCTAAAATTCATTAATTGCACTAAACTTTAATCCATTGCGCCACAATCATCTTTTAAGGAAACATCATGTTAAAGAAAGAAGCCACTATCACTGCACAGGACGGTCTGCATATGCGCCCTATCGCTCAATTGGTAAAAGCTGCCAAGGAATTTTCTTGTGAAATTCACATCACATCAGGTAGCAAATCCGCCAGCGCCAAAAGTGTGGCAAAACTGCAATTGTTAGGATTGACTAAAGATACCGTAGTTACTATCTCCGCTGAAGGCCAGGATGCACAACAAGCCGTTGAATCGTTGGCAAAACTCATACCAGAACTTAAATAAGCGAGCCCGAAATTTTTAGTCAACACCAGTCAAGAGTAAGGTAGTATCATGATTTCAGGCATATTAGTGTCACCAGGGATTGCTTTTGGTAAAGCCCTTTTACTGAAAGAAGATGAAATTATTATTAACCGGAAAAAAATTTCCGCAGACCAGGTAAAAGAGGAAATTGATCGTTTTAAAACAGGGCAAGCAAAAACCTCTGAGCAGTTAAGCATAATAAAAACTCAGGCTAGCGCAAATTTAGGAGATGAAAAAGCAGCCATCTTCGAGGGCCATATTATGTTGCTGGAAGACGAAGAGCTTGAACAGGAGATCATAGCCCTCATCAAGAATGAATGTGCGACGGCTGATTTGGCCACTTTTACTGTTATTGAAGAGCAGGTCAGGGCACTGGAAGAGCTTGATGACGAATACCTGAAGGAACGCGCGGCGGATGTACGTGACATTGGTAAGCGTTTGCTAAAAAATATTCTTGGCATGAACATTGTGAATCTCGGGGCCATTACAGATGAAGTCATTCTGGTCGCAACAGATTTGACCCCATCTGAAACGGCACAATTAAACCTGGACAAAGTTCTTGGTTTTATTACTGATCTTGGTGGCCGTACTTCCCATACTTCGATCATGGCGCGATCCCTTGAACTGCCGGCTATCGTCGGTACCACCGACGCAACCAGTAAAGTGAAAAACAATGATAATTTGATCCTGGATGCCGTCAATAACAAAATTTATGTCAATCCTACTGCCGATTTGATTGATAAGCTAAAAATACAAAAAATAGACTACATCATCGAAAAAAATGATCTGGCTAAGCTAAAGGATCTGCCTGCCATTACTCTTGACGGTCACCAGGTTGAAGTCTGCGCCAATATTGGCACTGTGCGTGACGTCACCAGCGCTGAACGCAATGGTGCCGAAGGCATTGGTTTGTACCGTACCGAATTTTTATTTATGGACCGCGATTCGCTGCCAACGGAAGATGAACAATTTTTGGCCTATAAAACCGTTGCCCAGGCGATGGGTTCGCTGCCCGTTATTATCCGTACGATGGATATCGGTGGTGATAAAAATCTGCCTTATATGAATCTGCCAAAAGAAGAAAACCCTTTTCTTGGCTGGCGTGCTATTCGTATTTGTCTGGATCGTAAAGAAATATTGCATGCACAACTTCGTGCTATTTTGCGTGCATCAGCGTTTGGCAGGATTCGTATCATGTTTCCCATGATCATTTCTGTTGAAGAAATTCGAGCACTAAAAGCCGAGCTCGACTTACTCAAAAACCAGCTGATGGTGGAAAAAAAAGCTTTTGATGACACCATCCAGGTAGGAATCATGATTGAGACACCTGCAGCGGTCGCTATCGTACACCATTTAGCCAAAGAAGTTGATTTTTTTAGTATTGGAACCAACGATTTAACTCAATACACTCTGGCAGTTGATCGGGGCAATGAACTGATATCTCACCTCTATAATCCCATGTCACCTTCGGTATTAGCCCTGATTAAACAGGTGATTGATGCAGCGCATGCAGAAGGAAAGTGGACGGGTATGTGTGGTGAACTGGCTGGTGACGAACGTGCAACACGATTACTACTGGGTATGGGTCTGGACGAATTCAGCATGAGTGCAATTTCTATCCCACGCATCAAGAAGATTATTCGTAATACGCACTACGAAGATGTAAAAATATTGGCGGAACAGGTATTGAATCAACCAACAGCGCAGCAGTTGATGGATTTGATTGATACATTCATCGAAGAAAAAACACTTTGCTGAACCCTTTTTTCTGAACCCATAGGAGCACGGGTAATTCGCCCTAAGAGTAATACAGGAAATATCATGGCGTTACTGGAAAAACTGAAATCGTTTATTTCGGGCGATACGGACGAAGGCAGTACTATTGAGATAGTTGCGCCTTTGTCTGGCGACATTATCAGCATTGAAAATGTACCAGATGTTATTTTTTCCGAAAAAATCGTCGGTGATGGTGTCGCTATCGATCCTTCGGGCACTGTAATAGTTACCCCTGTGGATGGACGTATCGATAAAATATTTGAGACTAACCATGCCTTCTCAATTGAATCCGATAGCGGCATCGCGCTTTTCATCCACTTTGGTATTGATACCGTTGAACTAAAAGGAGAGGGATTCAGACGCGTAGCTGAAGAGGGCCAGCGGGTCAAAAAAGGGGATGTTATTATCGAGGTCGATCTGCCCCTGCTGAGAAAAAAAGCCAAATCTGTGATAACCCCAGTAGTTATCTCCAGTCTGGATGATATCAAAGAATTTATTAAACTATCAGGCACGGTTATCGCAGGCGAAACTCCAATTATTCGGATAAAAAAATAACACTGTTTTCTGCCGTAACTACCGGCTTACTGACAACACCTAACTTACAGGAAAATCCGCAGATACCCATAATAAAAATTTCCACATCGCCGCTTGAGTAAAAAATGCGTCATCAAACAAAACAGGAAGATCTGAATAAAGCATTTAATGCCTTATTAAAAAAGGAAAAATTTTGTTCTCAAAGTGAAATTGTGCTGGCTCTCCTGGAGGCTGGTTTCGAAAACATAAATCAGTCTAAAGTATCCCGCATGCTGACAAAATTTGGTGCTATCAGAACGCGGAACGCCAAAATGGAAACGGTTTACTGCCTGCCCGCCACACCGGGAGTACCTAATACCAGTAGCCCGTTAAAAAATTTGGTGTCAGACATCGATTTCAATGATTCCGTCATCGTTATCCGTACCAGCCCTGGAGCGGCGCAGTTGATCGCCCGCTTGCTGGATTCGCTGGGAAAAAAAGATGGAATACTAGGAACTATCGCTGGTGATGATACTATTTTCGTCACCCCAACGAATAAATTTCCCATCAGGAAATTGTATGAAGCTATCCTTTATCTTTTTGACTCAGGATTACATTTATTCTGACACAGAATTCTGAACACTCCCGCGTATTCGAGCCACCTCTGTTAAAGGAACATGCACCGGTATCTCAATAGTAGATTCAGCACCTCTGGCAGTTTGCGATAATCCGCGTATCAAGCGTCATCGGATTTTTTGGCCGGCTTATTGCCTTAATCATTCGGGTTCGTCGTAACATGAAATCTGTTGAATTGTAATAATTATTGGAGAGAAGAATGTCACCACTAAGCAAAGAAGCGCTACTGGTCTATGCAGCGTTGTGCGATCGTGGGCTTGAAACCACGTTACCGGGACCCACCCTGGATCCCGATATACGCAAAAAGGCTATTCAAAAGCACATGACAGAAATCATGCAATTGCTGAATCTTGATCTGGCCGATGACAGTCTGGCGGATACCCCGCGTCGCATAGCCAAAATGTATGTTGACGAAATGTTTTCTGGCCTGAATTACGCTAATTTTCCTAAAATCACGATTATTGCAAACAGAATGGCGGTGGATGAGATGGTTGCTGTACGTGACATCACCATGACCAGTGTCTGTGAACATCACTTCGTTATCTTTGATGGCAAAGCTACAGTTGCCTACCTTCCAGGGAAGGGGGTGATCGGGCTTTCCAAAATTAACCGTATTGTTCAGTTTTTTGCGCAGCGTCCGCAGGTTCAGGAGCGATTAACCCAGCAGATCCTCGTTGCCTTGCAAGCTCTGCTGGAGACCAGTAATGTTGCTGTTTCCATTGATGCGATACATTACTGTGTCAAGGCGCGTGGGGTACGGGATGCAGGCAGCGCCACAACAACGACATCGCTGGGAGGACTATTTAAATCGAGCCAAAACACCCGTCAGGAGTTCCTGCGCGTGGTACGCCGTAGTGCAAACTAGTCTTTAACCGGCAGATTTACTCTCTTCCCTAATGCTTAATTTCCAGCCAGGCACCCCATTCCAGAAGATCTGTTCTTGTTCCAGATCGAGTTGTACCAGATTGTTTTGCGCCAGATAACCATGAGGAAAATAGAGTGTCCAGGAACTGTCATCGGTGACTAATCTCAGGCTTTGCGGTCGGGTCGTCGACTGGCGCTGGTTGTTAAGCAACGCTGCCAGCCGAATTAACTGAATTAAAGGCAGATAGTTTTTTTTCCTGAACAGGTGCAGCTTAGGTAATTCATCCAGTTTTACCGCCTTGCGGTGGCAACGTACCAGCGTTGCCAGCAACAGTTGTTGTTCCTGATTAAATCCAGGTAAATCAGTATATTGTAAAATATAAGCAGAATGTCGGTGCAGGCCAGTATGATTGATGCTTAAACCGACTTCATGCAGCATCGCCGCCCACTTTAATAAAGCTTCGAGCTGCGGCAGAGCCAGTTCGCTGTTCTGTTCCAGCCACTGACTGTAGAGTTGTTCCGTGGTTTCCAGTACCCGTCTGGCCTGCTCTCTGTCGATGTTGTAGTGATCCGCCAGACTTTTGGCCGTACGCTGGCGGATATCCTGATGACGGAAACGATCTTCCATACCGTACAGCACACCCTCGCGCAAAGCACCATCGGACAGCCGCAGAGTTTTAATTGCCAGTGCATCAAATACGGCACATAAAATCGCCAGCCCTGGAATAAACACCTGTTGGCGATCTTCAGATAGCCCAGGCAGACTGATGGCGCTGAAGTTCCGGGGTTGTGTAACCCGTTCGGCCAGAATTTCGAGCCGCTCCAGAGTTATTAAACCATCTTTATACCCTGCCTCTGTCAGCACTTCGTGGATTGCTTTAATGGTGCCTGATGCGCCCAGCGCATATTGCCAGCCCTGGATACGATACTGCCCGGCGAGAGTTTCTAATTTTTGTGCCGCAGCCAGACGAGCACGTTTGAAGTTAGCCGGATTATTTTCGCCCTGTGGGAAAAACTGTTGGCCAAAACTGACACAGCCCATGCGCCGGCTGTCCACCAGTAAAGGCTGAAAATTTTCACCGATCACCAGCTCGGTAGAGCCACCGCCAATATCAATAACCAGCGTACGGCCTTTTTCTGGCTGAGTATGTGCGACGCCCATAAAAATCAGCCTGGCTTCCTCATGGCCAGAAATAATCTCGATCGGGTAGGGAATTACCTTTGCGGCCCGTTTTAGAAAATTTTCTGCATTAACCGCCTGACGCAAGGCATGCGTCCCGATAATAGAGACATTTTTGGCAGGAAACCCCTGTAAGCGTTCAGCGAATAGCGTCAGACAGGAGAGGCCCCTTTCTATGGCCTCTTCACCAAGAACAGAGTTACTGTCAAATCCGGCGGCAAGATGAACTCTTTTTTTAAGCCTGCCAAGTACCTGAAGAGAGCTGTTGACGATGCGTGCAATAACCATATGGAAACTATTGGAACCAAGATCGATGGCGGCAATTTCCGGAGGTTTAGCGATAATTTTGCTGGTAAGTGGCATATGTCAGGCCTGCTTATCTGATTGTTCAAGAATTTTTAGATAATTGTAAATAGCAATCTGCGCACGCATTTTGCGCTTCTTACCATGCGGTACATAGCGATTACTCAGTTCTTTATCGATATAACGGGCCTTTGTGGTGTCGTTAAACAGCAGCGCCAGGATAGCGAGCACTCGCTGTTTCAGCTTAGGGTCTAATAGCTCCACGGCAACCTCAATTCTGTAATCTATGTTACGTGTCATCCAGTCCGCAGATGACAGATAAACTCGTTTATTTCCTTTGTTTTCAAACAAATAAACACGATCGTGTTCAAGGTAACGGTCAACAATACTGATAACCTTAATATTTTCGCTGATGCCTGGTATGTCTGGAATCAATGAACACATACCGCGGATTAACAAACGGACAGGCACTCCCGCGCCTGATGCGCTATATAGCCTGTCCACCAGATCTTTATCCGCCAGATTATTCAGCTTGAGTGTGATCCCCGATGGTTCACCGGCCATAGCGCTGGCAATTTCCTGGTCGATGAGCTGATACAACATCTGTCGGGAATTTTGAGGTGACACCATCAGATGTTCAAACTTTACCGGCTGATAGGGATTTTCTATAAAATTAAACACCCGACGCACTTCACTGGTAATGCAGGGAACAGCCGTTAACAGAGAATAATCGGTGTATAGCCGGGCTGTTTTTTCATTAAAGTTACCTGTGCCAATGTGGGCGTAACGCACGATGCGATCCTCTTCCCGACGGGATATAAGGAACAATTTGGCGTGGATCTTCAATCCTGGCGCCGAGAAAATAACATGAACACCAGCAGCTGTCAGGCGTTTTGCCCAATGAATATTCGCTTCTTCATCGAAACGCGCTTGTAGCTCAACCACTACGGTGACTTTTTTACCGTTGTGCGCCGCATGGATCATCGATTCAATAATGCGCGATTCTCTGGCAACACGGTAAATATTAATTTTGATTGCCAGCACGCTGGGGTCGAAAGATGCCTGACGTAGTAATTCCAATACGTGCGCAAAGGTATAATACGGGTAATAGAGCAGAACATCCTGCTTACGGATAGCATCAAAACCGTTACGACACTGATCAAACCAGAGATGGCGCAGGCGTGACATTCGCGGGTACAGCAGCCCGCTATTACCTGGATTTGGGAAGTTAACGAAGTCTCCAAAATTATGGTACCGGCCGCCGGCAATAACCGAGTCATCATTAGATAATCCTAATTTTCCACGCAGCAGTTCGACCATTTCATCTGGCATTTCACGCTGGTAAACAAAGCGCACCGGCTCAGCAGTAAGGCGCTGCTTCAGGCTGGATGACATCAATTCTAACAGACTGGATTCCATTTCAGTGACCAGATCATATTCGGCATCACGGGTCATCTTCATGGAATACGCATTCAGTTTCTGGTAATCGAAAAACCCTTTAAAAATCTCATTCAGACAATGACGCAGAATATTATCAATCAATATCATTGAATTACGACGATTTGGCGATTCTGGCGGCAGATTAACAAAACGGGAAACTTTATCTGAAGGTATTTCCAGCAGGGCATATTCAATATGCTGACCATCAATAAGTTCCACAGCCAGGTAGGTGTAATCATCTTTTAAGAACTGCACAAGATTGGTGTCGTGGCTGATAAGTATCGGTGTAATATGTTGACGAAGGTGTCGCCTGAAATACTGCAGCAGCCAGCATTGCTGATTTTTCGAAATCTGGTGCTCGTTAATTAAAAAAATCCGATTACGCGCCATTTCCAGCAACAGGTCGTTGTAAAGGCTGTCAAAATTCTGGCCTGCCCTGACGACTTTAGCCCGAATTTTTCTGAGCAAATGTTGCAAAGCACCCTCTGAACCCTGCTCTGCACGAATTAATATGCGCCGTTTTAGGTCTGCAAAGCGGACTTTGTAAAATTCATCCAGATTATTGGAATAAATGCCAAGGTAACGCATCCGCTCAATAAGCGGATTACTTTTATCAGCAGCCTCTTGTAACACCCTTTCGTTGAAGGATAACCAGCTGAGTTCTTTTTCGATATAGAGCCTTTCCTGACCCATCACCACTCCATTGAAATTTATGTGAGAGTCTTGAGAGACTTGAGAGTCTGCGCGCATTATTGCCAGAGATGGGCAGGAAAGAAAACCATTGTTATCAACATTTGTTAACAATAACCAGGCTGCCTCTCTTCTTATTTATCAATATATATTTGAAACAAAACGCGTTACAATCTCTGGATTTTTTCCTGCTAATCTCACGACCCCTAATTATAATTTAGAAAATAGGAGAAAAAATGAAGATCATTGAGGTGAAACACCCGCTAGTACAGCACAAACTTGGTTTAATGCGTGTCAATGATATCAGTACTAAACGCTTTCGTGAGCTGGCCTCTGAAGTGGGCAGTCTGCTTACCTATGTCGCCACCGCTGATCTGGAGACAGAGAAGGTGACCATCAATGGCTGGTGTGGGCCGGTGGAAATTGAACAGATTAAAGGTAAAAAAATTACTATCGTACCGATTCTGCGTGCCGGGCTTGGCATGATGGATGGCGTCCTTGAAAACATCCCCAATGCCCGTATTAGTGTAGTCGGTATTTACCGCAATGAGGAAACCTTAAAACCCGTTCCCTATTTTCAAAAGCTGGTTTCCGATATTGCAGAACGTATGGCGCTGGTGGTCGATCCTATGCTCGCCACCGGTGGTTCGATGATAGCAACCATTGATCTACTGAAAAAATCAGGCTGCCGAAGTATTAAGGTATTGGTGCTGGTTGCAGCATCCGAGGGTATTGCTGCGCTGAAACTGGCACACCCTGACATTGAATTATATATGGCTGCCATCGATCAAAAATTGAATGAGAAGGGTTACATTATTCCCGGTCTTGGTGATGCCGGTGATAAGCTCTTTGGCACAAAATAGAGGACAGGAACACAACGAAATGACGCGTCGTATCACAAACCCAGGAGTGTTTCGCAGCCCGTATTTGAGGTTTTTCTGACTACGCCCGCACAGCTTTCACTGCCGCTTTATCTTCCCGATGATGAAACCTTCGCCAGTTTTCATCCGGGAGAAAATCCCTCTTTACTGGCGGCAATTCAGTCCGCTGTTAATCATGTCCATGGTAGTTATATCTATTTTTGGTCACGTGAGGGGGGAGGTCGTAGCCACTTACTCCATGCTGCGTGTGCCCAGTTGTCACAAAAAAGTGAAGCGGTCGGTTATGTTCCTTTGGATAAGCGCGCATGGTTCGTGCCAGAAGTACTCGATGGTATGGAGCACCTGGCGTTGGTGTGTATCGATAATATCCAGTGTGTTGCCGGCAACCAGCGCTGGGAGATGGCTATTTTTAACCTCTACAACCGAATAGTTGAAACAGGCCGAACCCGGTTATTAATTACCGGAGACCGCCCGCCACGCCAGCTAAATTTGCAGCTTCCTGACCTTGCTTCTCGCCTCGACTGGGGACAAATCTACAAACTACAACCGCTGTCAGATGCGGAAAAATTGCAGGCATTGCAATTACGGGCCAAATTACGCGGTTTTGAGTTACCGGAAGACGTGGGGCATTTTTTGTTAAAACGCCTGGACCGGGAAATGCGCACGCTGTTCGCTGCACTGAACCGTCTGGATCACGCTTCTATCGCTGCACAACGCAAACTAACGATCCCTTTTGTTAAAGATATTTTGAAGTTATGACACATACAGACAGCAGGGCTCTTAACCCGTCAGGTATTTTTGATAGCGCTGTCGTAGCTGGCGCAGTTGGTCAATCCTGGCATCATAACGGGCCTGCTTAAGGCTGCTGACTGCTACCAGCAGACTGGCATCGCTTAACAGCTGAATTGCCTGATCCAGCTGGCAGCGAAGTGCCAGACTTTCAGCACGTGCAGAAAGTTCTTCATCCCGTAACCCAAGTGCAGCGCTGGCCTCGGCAAGAAGGTCCCAGCCATTGGGATCATCGGGATGACTAAACGTATAACGATAAAGCAGTTTAGAGGCACTTGCTGGTTGCCCTGCCTTAACATAAGCATTAGCCAGATTGAGCTGCAATATCGGCTGGTTACTTGTGGTTACCATGGCTTTTTGCAGCCGTATAACGGCCAGTTGCGGTCTGTTTTGCGCAAGCAAAATATCAGTGATTAAATCCAGCACCCAGAGGTTATTTTTATCCTGCTCCAGCATGGGTTGCACTGCCGCCAGCGCCTGCGCGTATTTTTTTTCCCGATAGAGCAAAATAGCGACACCGTATTTTGCAGCCAATTGTTGCCGGGCACTACCTAAACGGTATGAATCCAGCAGATGCTGACTCAGGGCCCTCTCCCCTGAGCCGTACATACCAAGAATCCGGATTTTAGCGAACAAATAATCCTGCGAAGAGTGTACAGATTGTGCCGCCATCTGGGCGGCGCGATTGCGCATATCGGCAAGGCGGCTGGCTGGCAGCGGGTGAGTCAACAGCATTTCTGGTGGTTTATCAGCGTAACGGGCCTGGTCTGCCAGGATTTGCATAAAACCGGGCATGGCCTGCGGATCGAATCCGGCACGCTGTAACACCTGAATACCGATACGATCCGCTTCCTGTTCGTTGAGTTGAGTAAAAATGATAACGCCTTGCCGTACGCCTGCAAGGGTAGCGCTCAACGCCGCGATACCCGCCTGTGGATTTGCCATCGTTAGCAGGACAGAACCCAGCGCCATCGCCCAGGCAAAGGGAGCATTTTTTTGTTGTTCTTCCATAGCGCGGGCCAAATGGCGCTGAGTTACGTGAGAAATTTCATGAGCCAGGACTGATGCCAGTTCACTTTCGTTCTGTGCATAGCCGAACAAAGCTGAGTACAGCACTACGTTGCCACCAAAAAAGGCATAAGCGTTAATGTCATCGTGACGCAGCAGGTAGAAATGAAATGGTGTGCGCACAGAACTGGCTTGCGCCGCCAGTTTATTACCGAGTTTATTAATATACTCCGTTAATAGTGGGTCATGAATCAGCGTAGCTCTGGCCCTCATTTGGCGGACATAAAAATCGCCCATTTCCAGTTCCTGACCAATGCTTAGGGTAGCGCCAGCAGTGGTGCCGATATCGGGTAACTGATCCTGCAAGCGTGCATCGACAGATGCCATCCCGGATAACATAACAGCGCCGGCGGACAAACCTGGTGCCATTTTTTTGAGCTGACGGATCACACAAAAGAGCGCCGATGACACCTGATTAAATTTTTGCATACAGCGAAATTAGCCATTTTCCTTCAGGTAATTCAGTATAATTTCATGGTGATTATTGGTTTTGAAATCATCAAATACATGCTCTATTTTGCCGTGTTTATCAATCAGAAAGCTGACGCGATAAATGCCATAATAGCTCTTCCCCATGAAGCTCTTTTCTCCCCAAACCGCAAATTGTTCTGCGGTTTTGTGATCTTCATCAGATAGTAAGGTGAAATTAAGCAGTTCTTTTTCAACGAAACGTGTAAGCCTGGCGGGCTCATCCGTGCTGATGCCCAAAACTTCGACATTGAATTTTTTCAGTTCATCCATATTATCACGTAAGCCACAGGCCTGAACGGTACAACCGGGGGTCATCGCTTTTGGATAAAAATAAATCAACACACGTTTCCCCTGAAAATCACTCAAACTCATTATCTCACCGTCCTGGTCAGGCAAGCTGAAATCAGGTGCAGTATCGCCTTGTTTTAATGGTGGCATCACTATTCTCCATTTTATCGTTATGCTGCGGATCGCAGAATTCAGTGTCAGATTGACAACATTTATATTGCTTGCGTTAAATAAATCAGTAAAGCGTTCAATAATATGCAATGAATTATTAATGGGTTTATGGCACTGTTGTTAACATGCACGACATTTCACAGAGGAACTGACTGATGTTTACAGGAAGTATTGTAGCCCTGATCACGCCGATGCACGACGACGGTAGTGTTGACCGCGCTAGCCTGAAGAAACTGATAAATTATCATATAGCCAGTGGCACTTCAGCGATTGTCTCGGTTGGAACTACCGGTGAAGCTGCAACGCTCAGCTATGATGAGCATGTTGCTGTCGTTATGCTAACGCTCGAGCTCGCCGAGGGACGAATCCCTGTTATAGCGGGCGCCGGGACCAGTGCCACCGCGCAAGCTATAACGCTCACGCGACGTTTTAACGATTCTGGGGTAGCAGGCTGTCTGAGCATCACACCTTACTACAATAAACCAACTCAAACAGGGTTATTTGAGCATTTTAAAGCAGTTGCTGAACAAACAGATTTACCACAGATCCTGTACAATGTGCCTTCTCGTACTGGCTGTGACTTGTTGCCGGAGACCATTGCCCGTTTAGCCAGCATTAAGAATATTGTGGCTGTTAAAGAAGCAACAGGAAATTTAAGCAGGGTAAGTCACATCCAACAACTGGTTGATAATGAAAACTTCATTTTACTCAGCGGCGATGATGCGAGTGCGCTGGATTTTATGCAACTGGGCGGTAAAGGGGCTGTATCAGTGACAGCAAATATTGCTGCTCGTGAAATGGCGCAGCTTTGCGCACTGGCAGCGCAGGGCGATTTTATAAAAGCACGCCTCTTAAATCAGCGCCTGAGCTTACTGCATCAGGTGCTGTTTGTGGAAACGAATCCTATCCCAGTTAAATGGGCGTGCAAGAGGCTTGGTCTGGTGGCAACAGATACCCTGCGTCTTCCGATGACTCCGCTAACGGATCACGCCAGACTGGTAGTAGAAAACGCATTAACAAAAACCGGGTTACTGTAATTATTAGGGAAATTTGATGGTCAAAATAGTGCCGAAACTGATAGTTGTAAGGGCAACCGTAGTTTCATTGATGCTGCTGTTATTGGTGGCATGCTCTGCCGAGCAACGTTATAAACGCCAGGTGAGTGGCGATGAAACTTATCTTGATGCGCCTGCGTTACAGGCACTCCATGTACCCGCAGGTATGAGCTTACCATTAAAAAATAGTGCGTTCGACGTGCCGGCGGGCAATCTGACTGGGGCTGTGGGTAAGCATCTGGACATCCGCCCTCCGGTGCAGCCCCTGGCACTGCTGGAGGGATCAAGGGCAGAGTACGCCAATGGTATCAGCCAGCTTCTGTTGGAAAATAACGCGCAAAATCGCAATCTATGGAAACAAGTGGTGAGGGCAGTACAGGATAACGGTGTTCCGATTGCCAGCCGCCAGAATACAGAGCAGATATTGATCACCGACTGGCTGAAATGGCCACGTGCCGATGAAGATATCCCGTTTGAAGGGCGTTACCAAATCAGTGTTCAGCCACAAAGCTATCAGTTGTTGCTGCTGGTCAAATCTCTCGGTTTACAGCAAGCAGGTAAAGCAGTCCCCGATAATGCGGAAATTCAGCGTTATAACAGTACGATGCTTAACCATATTATCAGCGAGCTGGATAAGCAGCGCACTAACTCTGAAAATAATCAGGTGGCACTCAACACAGGAACACTGTATGTCCAAAGTGGTAATGATGATACGGGTTTGCCGGTGCTAATTGTCCGTACGTCGTACACTACACTGTGGCAGCGTCTGCCAGCAGCGCTGGCAAAGGCAGGAATGCGTGCAGGTAACAGTAGCCGCTCCCAAGGGACACTGAAAGTCAGCTACAAATCACCCGGCAATACGAGCTGGGATGCGCTGGGCGCTAAGGATCCGCAACTAAAAGAGGGCAATTACACGCTACAAATGGGTGATCTGGGTAACCGTAGCAGTGTGCAATTTAGCGATGCTAAGGGCCACAGAATTACTCAAACGCAGAATGATGCACTGGTAGCTGTCTTCCAGGCGGCACTGAATCAGCTGGAGATAAAAGCAAAATAAATATAACGCCCCTCAGGCTACTACCCGTTCCATGGAGGCT